>DCVC01000137.1:0-10075 GCA_002328625.1 Bacteroidales bacterium UBA2198 | reverse complement strand
CTGGATGAAAACAACAGGCGCATGTTCAGTAATTTCCGCAGAATGTTTGCAAACCTCGGAAGGACACTCCTTCAGAAAGGTGATACAACACGGGCAATTGAGGCTGTAAACCGGGGTATCCAGATCGTTCCGGTCAATAAAATACCTCATGATTTCTTCACAATCGGTTTTGCCGAGATCCTTTACAGAGCGGGGAAGACAGAAGATGCTGGTAATATAATAGATGAGATAATCAGATATTCCAAACAGTATCTTGACTATGCAATAACTGTTTCTCCTGAAAAAAGATTCGGACTTGAATATCCGATCGGAATAAATATGCAGGCCCTGCTTGATATTTATCATATGTCAGTTGACATAAAATTAGACTCTCTGACTGAAAAAGTTGAACCTGATATAAACTTTTACTACGGTTTGCTTTATTCATCCAAATAGTTATTTATGCGGCTTTACAGGCCATTCTTTTTCGCAAAATGGTTATTCCCGGAAGCTCTTTTCAGGATAAGGACATCTGAACGTGTTTTATGCCTGACCTTTGATGATGGTCCCAATCCCGATTCTACTCCTTTAATACTTGACATCCTTGATAAGCATGGGATCAAGGCTGTTTTTTTCTGCAGGGGTGATGCAGCTGAGGAATTTCCTGAATTTATGAAAATGATAGTTTCTAAAGGACACCTGACAGGAAATCATGGTTTCAGTCATCAGGACGGCTGGAGAATAAAGGTAAAGTATTACCTGGATGATGTTAAACGCGCATCAGAATTGACATCATCACTCATTTTTCGCCCTCCCTACGGCCGGCTGACTATGAAACAGGATAAAACCCTGGCGAAAAGTTACAGGATAGTGTTCTGGGACCTTATGCCTTATGACTTTGATCCCGGGTTTGGGAGCATCAGATCGCTGAATATACTGAAACGAAAGATAAGACCCGGTACAGTAATTGTTTTGCATGATACCCCCGCTTCATCAGTTCTCTCTTTCCTTGATGATTTTATTGATCATGCCTCAGGTAAAGGATACAGGTTTGTTCTGCCGGATTTTTAAATCTATCAACTGGTTTAGCCGAAATATTAAAATATTGACTTAGTATATCTTAGTGTCTTAGCGCCTTGGCGGCTTATTTTGCAACCAGGACACAAAGGCTCAAAGTTACACAAAGAAATAATTATTCTATTGTTTATCAGGATATTAATTGTGTTTACAAATAATAACAATATCATTATTATTATTTGTCAATTGAAGAAGTGAAAAAATACTAATTGAATTCAGCATTGTCTGATTAATATTGAGAGATACCTCTTCTTAGAAAAACAAGTTTCTGTCATTCTGAACGTAACAATGTGGAGCGAAGAACCGGCTCCGCGGAGCGGAGGAGCCCGATGAAGCCAAAATCAATTTACTCTCTTTGATGAAGGGGTAAATAGATTGATTTTAAGTCGGTTTGGGATGCTCTTTTCAAGGTTCCCGATATTCACTATTTTAATTATCAGTTTGAAATACTACTTTTGAAATAACAACATATTCTATGATAAATGAACATACTGATTCTTGGTTCCGGAGGGAGGGAACATGCACTGGCCTGGAAACTGGTTCAAAGTAAAAAAATCAAAAGGGTCTTTATAGGTCCGGGAAACGCCGGTACTGCGATGACAGGTACAAACATAAGGCTCGATCCTGAAAATTTCAAGGAGGTTAAGAGAGCAGTGGAAGAGCACAATATCAATATGGTGATTGTGGGTCCGGAAGCCCCTCTGGTTGGAGGACTGCATGACTTCTTCCTTAATGATGACAGATTGAGATCGGTTCCTGTCATCGGACCTGACAGGTCGGCAGCCAGGCTCGAGGGAAGCAAGGATTTTGCCAAAGGATTTCTTACCCGGCACAATATTCCTACTGCTGCGTACAGAAGTTTTAACAAGGCAAATATGCATGAAGCTCATGATTTTCTGAAGCAGCTTAAGCCGCCATATGTAGTCAAAGCTGATGGTCTTGCTGCAGGTAAGGGAGTATTAATAATCAATAGCCTGGATGATGCTGAAAAAGAACTGGGAGCCATGCTTGAAGGAAAATTCGGAAGCGCTGGGAATAAAGTTATTATTGAACAGTATTTAAGTGGAATAGAGCTGTCTGTTTTCATTATTACCGATGGAAAATCATACAAATTATTACCTGAAGCAAAAGATTACAAGAGAGTCGGAGAGGGAGATAAAGGATTGAATACCGGAGGTATGGGAGCTGTCTCACCTGTTCCTTTTGCCGATGATAACTTTATGAATAAGGTAAGAACCAGGATCATTGATCCTACAATGAAAGGCCTGGCTGAAGAAGGAATAGTATACAAGGGATTTATTTTCTTCGGGCTTATCAATGTTCTGGGCGACCCCTATGTTATAGAGTATAATGCACGGCTCGGGGATCCTGAATCGGAAGTTATGATCCCCAGAATAAAATCAGATCTTTTCGATCTCATTGAAGGAGTCGCAAACAGTAACCTGGCAGAAAAACAGGTTGAAATTGACGACAGATATGTATCAACTGTTATGCTTGTTTCAGGAGGATATCCCGGGAATTATGAAAAAGGCAAAATAATTTCCGGGCTGGACAGGACAAAGGAGTGCGTGGTTTTTCATGCAGGGACAAAAATCTCGGACAATGGTATTGTCACCTCAGGCGGGCGTGTTCTTGCAGTCAGCTCATGGGGAGCCACAATGAAAGAAGCACTGGATGGGTCATACAGAAATGCAGGATTGGTGACCTTTGAAAATATGTATTACAGAACCGATATCGGATTTGATCTTTAAAGAAGATGTTACTAAGAAAATTCAGAGGTATTGGTCCGGGAGTGATATTGGCAACCTTCCTCATTGCTCTTGCATTATGGTTAAACTCATTTATCAATCCTCAATCTCCTTCTTCTGTCGCATTTGAAACTGATCCGATGCCTCTTTATGGCTTAATACAAAGTGCGTTCCGGACAATTCCGGCAATCGGTATTTTATTTTCTTTCTGCCTGGTTTTACTAATGGCTTTTCTGCTGGTAAATTATAATACTTCTGAATTTTTCATAAGTGAGAGGACATTTCTTCCGGCAATTATTTATGTTCTGTTAAGCGGGCTTTTTCCTCAATTTCAGATTTTGAATCCTGTTCTGCCTGCCGCGGTTTTTCTTATCCTTGCAATAAGGCGGATAATGGCTGCTTACAGGATACAGGGGACTGCATTTAATTTTTTTGATGCCGGATTATTGTTAAGCGCCGGAAGTTTGTTTTATGCAAACCTCATGTGGTTTGGTCTTCTTATTATCATTGGAATTGTCCTGCTCAGGACAGGCAAAATAAGGGAGTGGATAATCTCATTACTGGGATTGGCTGCTCCATGGATCTTGATATTCGGGTTTTATTATGTTATTGGAAATGACACCGGCTCACTTTTATCCTTACTGGGGAATAATCTGTTCTTCAAGTCTCCGGGTGTTTATATGCCGGGAATAACAATCGCTGCCCTCATAATTCTTGCAATAATTATTATAACAAGCCTGGGTCACCTTCTCGTGCATATAAAAAGTAAAAAAATCAAATCGCGCAAGACTTTTTATCTGCTTATTTGGGAGTTACTGATTTCTCTGGCACTTTTAATTATTCTGCCGTCAGTATCTGCAGAGGTATTCTGGCTAACCGGGATAGCTGCAAGCTATTTAATAACTCACTATTTTGTGTTTTCGGGAAAGAAGGTGATTTCTGAGTTTATATTTGCTGTGATCTTTATATTAATAATTCTGGTACAGGTTACTAATATTATCTGAAGGCTTCATTTAACCATTGAGACGACTCCCACACCTGAACCGGATTGCCCTTCGGTAAAATCAAAGTAAAGCTGATAAATTCCGCTTTTATTGCATATTAAATCGACATAGTTATATACTTTTCCGGTTTTTTCATCAAATGATGAAAGGACTATTTTATTTGCATCATCCCTGATATTTAAAATGAGCTGTCCGTTTGAATCATCGCTGTTGCACATGGAGAATCTGTATTTTGTGTTTTTCCACAGGGACATATTGGCTTTGTACCTGAATTCTCCTTTTGATGCTGCTTTGCCAAGCTGGATCCTGAAATCCTTCAGATATCTGGCATAGGGTCCGGCAGCCGATAAGCAATTGCTTACAAGCGGGTCGGTGGATTGACCGGAGAGCAGAATGCCGGTTGTGAATAAAAACACTAATGCAACATAATACTTTTTCATACTAATTATTCTTAATTAGTTTGTTTCTTACATCTTGTGAAATTTCAATAATGCCAGCCAATTGCTCTTCGGTCATTTCAACGTGGCTTTTTTCTGTCTGGGTGATGACGAGGCCACCATCTTTTTCGACGCTTACCGGTTCCCCCAATGTGTAAGTTATTCTTACATCGCGGTATTTTTCTTTTAATTCGAGCAGACTACTGCACAGAGTTCTGAAGTCGTTATCGCGGTTACAATAGGGACTTGCAAGAAGGATAAGATCATTTAATATAATCTTTTGTTCCCCGATACGGTCGCGCAACATAGAGTCGGGATATTGGCTCACTACCCGGGTTGCCAGATACTGGCCTTCTATCCAGACGCCGATCAGCATCAGAGCAGATAAATGGCCGCGGTTGTTTTCCCTTAAATATTTGTCTATCTGAGCATAAGAGTCAATCGAAAGAAACAGCAGGGAATCGAGATTTGATTTGTTCAGTGAAAGCCTTTTGATTGTTTCAAAATCGAAAAACTGACCAACCCTTATCCCCTCTGCTAGTTTCTTGATTGAGGAAAGAATATCAATTGAGGAGCCTGTTTTTTCGTACATGTTGAGGTATCCAAGGTCTGCGCCAAGTATTCCAAGCTTAATGGCTTTGTCAAATGCTTTTGCCTGCTTGTTTGCATCAATCGAGGAAGCAATATAACCTGGAGAAAAAGGAACATTCATAGTCTGCAGAAGATTTGCAATTTCAACCGGAGATGAGATGTTTCTTGAGATCTCTTCAATAGCTTCGTCACTTAACTTTTCAACTTCAGAAAGCGGAACGGAATCAGGTACGGGGAAAATAAATTCCCCTCCTTTATTGGATGAGTTCCTGCATGAGAACGTTGCAAGAACCGTTAATAGCAAAAATAAAACAACACTTCCTTTCATTCAGGATATCTATTGGTTATTACAAAAATAAAAAAAAACTGATTAACAATCTATTAATTGATCATTTTCGAAATCCCAGTTTCTCACCGAACCGGACAGCTTTTGCTAACAGATCGAAATACAGGCATACATAAAGGATAATTGTGCTCAGCAAAACAAGCAAATTGTTAAACACAAATGTGTCAGTCTTAATTCCGAAAATATATTTTGATGGTGCAAAAAAATGTGTTCGGAAATTCAGGAATCCTTTCCTGGGAGGATCAAGATATACAGGATCAGTATTCTGGATAATTATATCTTTATATACGAAGAATTTGTTAGGTTCATAATATTTAGTAACAATTTCCTCAAGTTTATAATTAAAATATTTCTTTTCAAGCTTTTTCAGTTTTGCTTCATTAAGGTTATAGAATCTCTCTTTAGTGTCGCTTACAAGGGTAGATCTCTGCCGGAATTCCTCATTGATCATTTCAAGGTACAAGGCAAGTGAATCGGCGATAACCTGGTTAAATCCGGAAGTAGTAAGATCTCCTGCAAATTTGAATTCACTTAAGTCATATAAAGAGGGTAACACCGATAACTCATTTCTCAAAAGATGAAGGTTTGAGGATAATCTATCCTGAGCAGTTCTGTTATCATCTGCCTGGTTTGACTGATTGGTGCTGTAATTGCTGAGAATCGAAGCCAGTGCTCTTTTCAGTTCAGGAACGCGGTAAACCTTATTAAAATCAGCTTCGCTCAGTTCTTTCTGTAGCATGAAATATGTCTCTCCGTCCTCATTATATACCACTGTACTGTATTTGTTACCCTTGAACTGGGTTACCATCATTGCCTCATAGGTCCATCTTGTCGGCATAAGTTCTGCTATTACCGGCACTTTGTTTACACTGCCTATATACCTGTTAAGCTTGTCAAAAGGAAACATTGCACCGCTAAGCACCATCATGGGAATTATCAGGAGGGGTATTATAATGTAAATTGTTATTGCTGAATTAAAGGAGGATGATATAATCAATCCAAGCATGTTAGCGTATAATGCAGTAATGAAAAGCGATATCCAGTAACTGAATAACATACCCCTTATTCCAAGGATAGGATTTGCAATTATTAAAAAAAGAAAAGTCTGTATTGCAGAAATGATTACCAGTATTGTAATTTTAGAAACAAGATAGCTGTTCCTGCTCAGGTTAAGGAAATGTTCCCTTGCAAGCATCTTTCTGTCCCGGAATATCTCTTCTGCACTTATTGTCAATCCCAGGAACAATGCCACGATAATGCTCATAAATATGTAGATCGGGATATTTTCGTTTTCCGCAAAAACATACTCATGGCTGGCAGGATCAGGTATGTATCGTATTATAAATGAAAGAATAAAACCAAGAATCGGTGCCTCAAGAAGAGTCAGTAAAACGTACTGGGTATTGGCAGTCTTACTTTTCAGATCCCTTGAGAAATAGATCCGGGATTGTTTCAGCCACAACGGTCTTATCAGAGTTTTTTGAGGAGGTTCATTTACATGGGCAACCTGTGTTTCAGTATGAAGAGACCTGAACCTCTTTCCCCAGTCCTCCGGTTTCACCTTCCTCTTTTCTGTGTATCTTCCGAACTCATCAACCACCTGAGTCTCGAGGATATTAAAAATTGTATCCGGATTTACATTACCGCATGAAGGGCACTCCCCCTGACTGGCATTGATCTGGTTATCAAGGGTTTTGAAATAAATTACCGCATCAACCGGATTCCCGGAATATACCATATACCCGCCGTAGTCGAGAATGATGACATTGTCGAACATCTTGAATATCTCTGATGAGGGCTGGTGTATAACAGTGATAATCAGCTTCCCTTTTAAAGTAAGGTCCCTGAGAAGATCCATCAGGTTTTCGGAATCTCTTGATGATAAGCCGGATGTGGGCTCATCAAGAAAAAGAACAGAAGGCTCGCGGATCAATTCAAGTGCAATATTCAGTTTTTTTCTCTGACCTCCGCTTATTACTTTATTAAACTGGGAACCTACCTTAAGGTTCTTCTTTTCAATCAAACCCAGATTTGAAAGTACCTGGTCAACAAGGGAAGTAATTTCCGTCTTGTTTTTATTTCCGAAAGACTGGCATGCTGAAAAATAAAGATTTTCGAACACGGTAAGGTCTTCAATAAGGAGATCATCCTGTGGAACGAAGCCAATAACTCCTTCCAGGTAATCTTTTTCTTTGAAGATATCCAGTCCGTTTATTTTAATAGTACCGGTTGTTGGTTCAACAATACCGCTTATCAGATTCAGAAGAGTGGTTTTCCCCGAACCTGTTGCTCCAAGAATGCCGACCAGTTTCCCCTGATCTGTTGAAAAGCTGAGATTATTGAGGGCAGTCTGGCCATTTGGGAAAACATGGCTGAGATTCTCAACAGTAAAAGATAATTTATGTGGGGTCACGTGCGATAAGAACCTGGCATTGATATCGCTGTAATAAACAGCATGACCTTGCCGTGATTTAATTGAACCGCCCTTGGCAAAAGAATAAACCTGACCCGACATTATGGGAAGGCCATTCAGATATAACTGATCAGCTGAAATATATTTAACAAAGAAAAGATTTACACTTGCAACCTGAAGGAAGAAGATTTTTGTATCGGGATAGCCGGAATAAGTTTTGTTGCACAATCCGCACTCCTCCTCACCTGGTTTGAGAGTAATTATAGCCGGGCTGTTGATTTTTTCAGGATCGTCATTATTAACAAATTGTTCAATGATCTTAAATTCATCAGGAGGTATTTTGAAGACTTCTGCAACGGTATTAATTATATTCATCCTCTGGGGAGTGAATCTGCGGTCGGCGTTCACCATCTCGTACAACCGCATTGCAACGACCACTTTTTGTTCCTGATTCAGCGTCCTGTTTATTTTTCTGCAGATGCCAAGGATCTGAACAGAGTCTCTTACAGAGGGAGAAGCAAGCTCTTTTTCATCTGACGAAAGTCTGACAGGACCGGCATGCTGATCAAAAAGGGCAAGGTATTCATTTACAGACTCTGCAGAAAGCTCCTTCCGGAGTACATTATATACATATTCACGTTCACTGACAATTACACCCCCGTCCTGCTTTGCTACAAGGGCAAATAATTCCATTAACGCCTTCAAAATCTCTTCACTCATAATTTACTGACAAATGAGTGTTACCCGATAAAAGTCAAATTAACGAAAAATCAATCCTATTTTACAGGTTGCCTCACAAATTTCCTCTGGATCCATCCCGGAACTATCGAGGCGCCTATTATCAGATATGGATAATAACTGATAATTCTCCAGATAATTGTAATTGCGAGAGCAATACTTCCCGCCGAAACGGCATCTGCCGGGATCGCGTCCGTGATATAACGTCCCAGGATCAGCTCGGCAAATCCGCTGCCTCCCGGGGTTGGGCTGATTATCATCATTATCCAGGTGACAAGCTGACGTGCAAAGATCAGAAAATGGTCGCTGACGGCAAAAAATGCAACAAGTATTGCATTTATAACCCAATACCGCGATGTCCATGAAAGGAAGGTTGCAGTAAAAGCCTTTAACCAGAATGAAACAGGCTGTCTTTTCAGTTCACGGGAACTTTCAACAATATCATTGCCTGCCCTGACAGCAGACTCTTTCCATCTCCTCAGCACCGGGAGCCTGAACACATAGATCAGGGTTTTTCGAATCTTATCCGGATCGATAAACAGGCCATAACCGACAAGCAATACCCAGAGCAGTATAACCGCATATCCGATTATTGCAACTATTACAAGGTTATTAAGAAAAGCGATACCCGTTCCCTGAAGGGATGTGGTAAACAACATTTTCCCTCCGACAACCCATAATATCAAAGGGAACAATATCACGAAATAAAGTTCATCAAGAAATGATGTGGCAAGGACCACGGATGTGCTTCTTCCGACAGATAATCCTTCCTTGTGAATAAAGACAACGGCCACAGCAGTGCCACCAACGGTAGAAGGCGAAATAGCTGAGGTGAATTCCCAGAGCATAATAACCTTGAATGCCTGCATCCAGCTAAGATCTTTTTCAGTAAGTATCCTTAATCTTATAATATACCCAAGATCCCTCCCAATCATACAGCACCATGCAACAAAAAGCCAGAAAACCGACTTCCAGTTAAAATGAAGCCGCTTCAGGATATCCATATTGATCTCCCTGGTTATGAACCAGGCAACTACTGCCAGACCCAAAAGAACAGGGACTATGATCCTGGCAGGCTTCAGCCTGCTTACAAGTTCATAGTGGCGGTCGTGTGTCATTGATCTTATTGTAACGGCTTTTATATCGCTTCGATAGTTGAAGGAGGTTTTGTAGCGATATTATATGTTACACTTACAACTCCCGGGACTTCACGAATAATCTCTTCTGATATTTTTTCAAGGATTTCGAAAGGAACATTTGTGGGTTTTGCTGTTCGTGCATCCCTGCTGTCCCAGCAACGAACCTCAATCTGCTGTCCGAAATCGCGTTTTCCGTCGCGCATACCTGTAACACGGTCCTCGTGCAGTATTGCAAGATACTGGAATGCACCTGTGTCTTTCAGGAGACGCTCAACCACCACTGTGGCTTTACGGACACTCTCAACACGTTCAGGAGTCACTTCTCCTATCACCCTGGCCGAAAGAGCGGGACCCGGGAACGGGATGCGGTCAAAAAGATCGGGAGACAATCCCAGAGCTCTGCCAACGGCCCGGACACTATCTTTTCGGAGCTGGATCAAGGGTTCAATGATCTTGTAACCAAATGCTTTCTGGGGATCGATACCAAGCTGTTCAAATACGTTATGTTGGCGTTTGATACCAGCGATTGTTTCATCGACATCCGTAAGGATGGTACCCTGCAGGAGATATTTTGCACTGCTCTCCCTTAATATCTTTCCAAAC
>DCVC01000338.1 GCA_002328625.1 Bacteroidales bacterium UBA2198 | reverse complement strand
ATTTCTGTTACTTTGTCCATATATTTCGGGTTTTGGTTCTTCTCTGGTATATGACGGATCAATTAATAGTATCAGGGCATCAGACCACCCGGGTCGTCGTCCGGCATAAAAAACATAGTGATATGTTATTGAACAGACCAACATGATAAAGTTAAGAGAAAAATTTTTCATACATTGGTGATTTGTAAAATGCAAATATCAATTAATTGTTTGTCAGATTGATTTTTTATCTTATTCTGATAACAGCATTAGAAATTTATGAAAAAGGTTGAGCAATTTCTGGCAGAAAACAGATTAAGGGCCAGTGATATAAATATGGATCAACTGGTATCACTGTTCCATTCGGAAATGAATAAAGGCTTAAGAGGAGAAACCAGTTCCCTGAGGATGATACCTACCTATATAGAAGCAGATAACGAATTTCTGAAAGATACCCCTGTACTGGCAATAGATGCTGGCGGTACAAACTTCAGAACCACGCTTGTCACTTTCAGGAAAGATGGCTCACTTGCAATGGAACCCATAAGGAATTTCAGAATGCCGGGAATTGAAAATGAAGTCTCAAAGAAAGAGTTCTTCGACATTATGGCAGGCTTTATAAAGCCATTTGCTTCAGAAACCGAAAGGGTTGGGTTCTGCTTTTCTTATCCGACAGAAATATTCCCCGACAAAGATGGCAGGCTTCTTCAGTTTTGCAAGGAGGTTCAGGCTCCTAAGGTAGTAGGACAGAGCATTGGCAAATCTTTGCTCGAGGCTCTGGGAACACCCGGAAAGAAGATAGTCCTGCTGAACGATACTGTTGCAACTCTGCTTGCAGGCAAATCGGCGTCATTCTCGAAAGTTTACGACTCTTATATCGGATTTATTCTTGGGACAGGCACCAATACCTGCTATATTGAAGCGAACAGGAACATTCTAAAAACTCCCGGACTTGATCAGCGTAAAAGCATGATTATTAATATTGAATCGGGTAATTTCAGTAAAGCCCCAAGGAGTGATCTCGATCTGGTGTTCGATAATACAACAATGAATCCCGGGAATTACTCTTTTGAAAAGATGTTCTCCGGCGGATATTTCGGAGGATTAAGTCTGACAATATTAAAAGAAGCTGTGAATCAAAATGTTTTCCCTATAAAAGTTCTTGAAAAGCTGGAAGGGATAAAAGAGCTTGCAGCAGAAACAGCCAACAGCTTACTTGAAAATCCGATACCGGGGGAAAATATACTTGCTTCTTGTTTCGAAGGGGAAGATGAAATGAATTCTGCAAAAGAGATTATTGATAATCTTATTGACCGTGCTTCAAAGCTGGTTGCATCAAATCTTGCGGCTGTTGTGCTGAAGACCGGGAAGGGGACAAGACCTGACCGGCCTGTATTGATTACTATTGAGGGAACTGCTTTCTATAAGTTACATAATCTTAAAGCAAGGTTTGAGAGGTATTTATCGGAATTTCTCAGCGGGGACAGGAAACTGTATGTGGAATTTACCGAAGTTGAACAATCGAGCCTTATAGGTGCAGCACTGGCAGGACTTATTGATTAATAAACGTTATAAAAAGGAGGTCATATGAAACTGGGATTTGTAAGCGCAATTCTTCCTGAACTTAGTTTTGAGGAACTTATTGATTACGCTGCTGAATTGGGCTATAAATGTGTTGAAGTATGCTGCTGGCCTTTGGGAAAAGCTGAACGCAGATACGCAGGAGTTACACATATCGATGTAGATCAGCTTGACGAGAAAAGAGCCTTTGAGATAAATGAATATCTCCGGATGAAAGATATCGTGATATCGGGTCTGGGTTATTATCCTAATCCGCTTGATCCGGATGAGGAGAAAAGAATGGTTTATATCGATCACATAATCAAAGTGATTGATGCAGCTGCATTGCTTGGTGTAAACATAATAAACACCTTCATCGGGAGGGACAAGAACAAATCGGCGGATGAGAATTTTGAGAACTTTCGTCGTGTCTGGCCTGAGATAATCTGGCATGCCGGGGAAAGAAACGTTAAGGTGGGTATTGAAAACTGCCCGATGATTTTTACGGATGATGAATGGCCGGGGGGAAATAATCTTGCAACCACACCTGCGATGTGGGGAAGAATGTTCAATGAAATCAGAAGCGACCACTTTGGACTGAATTACGATCCCTCGCATCTTCTCTGGCAGCAGATGGATTACGTAAAGCCCCTTTATGAATTCAGGGAGAAGCTGTTTCACATCCATCTTAAGGATGCAAAGGTTTACCGGGATAAACTGGATGAGGTCGGAATAATGGGACTTCCCCTCCAGTTCCATTCACCAAAACTTCCCGGTCTTGGAGACATTAACTGGAGCAGATTCTTTTCCGCCCTCAATGATATAAGATATAAAGGTCCGGTATGTGTTGAGGTCGAGGATAAGGCGTTCGAGGAAACAATTGAAGACAGGAAAAATTCCCTTGTCCTGTGCAAAAGGTATCTTGATCAATTTGTTATCTGATCATTTTGCTCTTCTGATAT
>DCVC01000356.1 GCA_002328625.1 Bacteroidales bacterium UBA2198 | reverse complement strand
AAAAAAACCTCCACACTCCATCTTATGTGATAAGTTTCCATTAGTTTGTTGAACCCCAATTCCAGATCATTGGTTATAAAGGCCTTCCATTTACTCCCTGATCCCAGCTTTACAAAGAACAAATTCACCCTGCGCTTATCATACCAGACCGGCACCTTAATGTAAGTGGCATTAAACCTCCGGTTACGTTTTGCTTTCTTCCGGTACTGTTTTCTCAATGAGTCCGCATCCGTTTCCCTGTCACTAAGGTAATCCCGGTATAAAGTCTTTCCCATCTTAATCATGGCAATTAGTTTTATGCTTTTGGTTCGAAATGATTCTACGCGGCCAAGTATCTCTTTTGAGAAAAACCAACTGTCAAAAAGGACATAATCAAATGTAAAGCCCCTCCTGACAGCTCTGGATATCATATTGATTACAATTTGAGATTTGCTCGTGTCTGCTTCTGATTTCCTCAAGTACCCGGGACTAGCCTTATCTCGGTTTTTCCTGAACTGCTTCCGGCGCTGTGAAGGAGTTAACCCGTATAACGGTGCTTTCTTCTCCTTTTTCCTGACCAATTCTTCCTTTTCCTGCAAAATGATTCGTGCCTGCTGCATCACCTTGTAGAGCCTTGCCTGCTTTTTTTTGGAGCGGGATACTCGTCTTTCCTGCTTCTCATATTCCAACCCGAGGGCCTTCTTTGAATGACAATCCATTTTCATGGAGTTTAGTATTGCTCTTTTCTCCAGATGCTGTTCCCTGTGCTTCTGATATGCCAACTCAGCTTGCTTTGCCTTCCGCCTTGCCCGGTTGCGCTTTCCCCGTGCCTTATCAAGTCCTGCTCCCCTCTCACGATGCAAGGAAAAATCAACCGGGATAAAATTGTCACCATCCCAATAACCACATACCAGTATCTTGTAACCTAAAATAAAGCGACCTGTAACATGGTCATGCACTCTGCTGACACCTTCTATCTTTTTCCCGCTTTTCTCAGTGGGACTGTCATCGAATATCAGAGCTTTAACCTTACCTTTATAGTCCTTGATCCTACCCGAGAGACTCAGGTACCGCTTTGCAAACAAATACAGGATCAAACGCCAATTGATATTTTCATTGCCAAGCAAATCATAATAGGGATTCTTACTCCCCTCTCTATAAATTCGTTTCCCATATTGACGGGAAAAGTAACTATGGATGTTCCTGCTCCTGTAAAACAACATCACCAACAGGGTTGTCATAATCAGGGTTACCCTGATACCACTCTGCTTGACTGATTCAAATTGTCCGAATATGCGATGTATGTCAAAGAACCTTAATGTTTCTTCCAGGCAAAGGCCTGTTTTCTTGTCATTGTCAATGAATTTTTGAAATTCTCCTGAATTTTTCGTAATTTTCGTGTGTTGCATGTCGTATTTGTTTGTAACTAATTCAAATATAGCTTTTTAAGCTAAGACATGCAACATTTTTTATCTACATATTCATTTCATTATCAACATTTTATCAACAAGGAAACTTGAGTTAATAAGAATGTGATTAATCTCGATACTGGTTGTGTTTATTCAAATATGACTGGATTTGGAACACTTACAGCAATTGAACTAAATACTAGATCTTTATATTTTGCATGAGTTAATTTAAGTGCTATATTTGCAATTCGCGAATCGCGAATTAATAATAATGGTTATGAAGAAACATAATGGAATGCGCCCGCAAGACATTGTAGTGTTGCTGAAAATAATATCAATGCAGAATCAAGAATGGCTTAATATTGATATTGCTAATGCACTTAATTTAAGTCCGTCGGAAGTATCTGAAGCTTTGAACAGAAGTAAGATTGCCAAACTAATTGATGGTAAAAAGAAAAGTGTTAATCCTAATTCATTTAAAGAGTTTTTAATTTATGGATTAAAGTATGTATTTCCAGTTGAACCAGGAGCAATTGTCCGAGGAATACCAACAGCACATTCTGCACCTCCAATAAGTGAAAATATTTCTCAAGGAGAAGATATATATGTTTGGCCTTATGCAAAAGGAATTAAAAGAGGACAGTCAATAGAACCTCTATATAAGACCGTACCCAAGATTGCTCAAAAAGACAAATCTTTATATGAATTACTTGCGCTTACTGACACTCTGCGAGTTGGCCGAGCGAGGGAAATTAAGATTGCGATAGAAGAATTAGAAAAAAGAATGAAATATGCCAAGTGACAATATTGATATGCTACAAATTGTGGCAGATGGATTAGGAGATTTAAAAGGCGAAATAGTATTTGTTGGAGGAGCTGTTGCTGAATTATATGCAGATGATCCCGCTTCATCAGATATCAGGCCAACACAGGATGTAGATTGCACAATAGAATTAAGGACGTATAGAGAGCATACAGAACTTGAAGAAGAACTAAGAGCCAAAGGGTTTGTAAATGATACGTCTCAAGGTGCACCTATTTGTAGATGGATTTATCAAGACATTAAAGTTGATGTGATGCCAACAGATGAGAATGTCCTAGGTTTCAACAATCAATGGTATCCGGGTGGAGTAGGAAATAAAATTCCAAAAACGCTTCCTGATGGTTCTGAAATATTTGTGTTTCCACCAGAATATTATTTAGCTGCTAAGGTTGAGGCACATAATGACCGTGGAGGAACTGATTTAAGGCAAAGTCATGATTTTGAAGACATTATTTATATCCTTGATAATTGTACCAGCATATTAGAAGACATTAGAAATGCAGATGAGGATGTTAAAAACTATTTAAAGACAGAATGCGAAAGGTTATTTGCAAATGATGGACTTTCTGAGGGAATTGAGAGTGCTTTACCATATGGATCAGATTCAGATAGAGTCGAAATTATTGAAGATTTGATACTTGAGATTGCTAGTCTTGATTGACATTTGTAAGTTCACTTTTCCAATAATTTAATCCAAGGGAACGTATAATTTTATAAGCGATTTTAAAATACTATCAGTTAGCATGTTTGACGAGATTAAAAAATATAAGAATAATGGACACTTCTTTTTTAAAAAAGGAGATAACCTAAAGCAAATAAGCAAAAGCGTTCCTGACTTACCGGGTGTTTATTATATTATTCGTTTATCATATGGTAGAATTGAACTTGTTTATATTGGTAAATCTGGCCTTATTAAACAAAATGGGCAGTTTAAAGATCAAGGATTAAACAGTTGCCTGAATAATAAACAAGAAGGACTTTACAAACAAGACTTTTTTGAATCACAAATTTTGAAGGAGAATATTGATGCATTAGACATTTATTGGTTTGTAACATTTGATACAAAGAATAAAGATCTCCCTGGATTTGTTGAAGGTCTCTTAATTCAGCGTTTTTTCGAAATTCATGGAAGATTACCTCTTTGGAATAGGGATTTTTAGAGCTTTTAAAATTGCTAAACAGAAGCAGTCACACACATTGCCAAGCCGCACAGGCCAACCTTATCACCTAAGCTTGGCAAAGAGTGTGCCTGCGACCTCAGTTGACTTTTAAAATTTTTCTCCCGCCCGCTTAAGTGATAAGGCTTTCTGCAACATGACAATTTACTGGGCGTCATTGGACTAAAATAAAGAAAGAAATTTAACGAGACAATTTACTGGTACCGAGACAGGAATAAAAGCCAGCCTACAACACGGACAATATGGGTAAGT
>DCVC01000096.1:2167-8994 GCA_002328625.1 Bacteroidales bacterium UBA2198 | reverse complement strand
ATTGATAATACCATTACTTATTGCATCCTTTCATATTAAAAGGAACAGGATTCCTGCAACCGACCCCATCATCTTCAAGGATCAGTTTTACTTCAACCGGAATTAATTCAGGCAACTATTTAGAAGAAAAATTCAACGGAGTAATTCCTGACATTATAACATGGAACTTAATTTATCTAACCATTCTGATACTAATCTAATTAAGGTTATTTCAATTTATCCGTTTATAAATGTAAAGAAGTAACGCTGGGGTAGAGAATATTGATGATTAATAAAAAATTCTGAAAAATCATGTTTTAAAATAGTTGACTTTGGTTTATACAACTCGTAAATTTGATAAAGAATTTGTAAAGTTATCTTCCGAAAATAATTTCTTGAAATTATTTCTTTGCAAGCATACTAAAATCTGAATCTTAAAAAAGACTGTTTGTAGTCAGGAACACTTTTAAAGTACTTTAAACATGAAAAGCTTAGCTTCTGTTTTGATATTGGCTTTCTCAATATTAGCAGGCAAGGTGGAGGCTCAGTGTGTCAATGCTGGTCCGGCAATGGATCCTATCTGCCAGAAGGGTACCTCAGCGGCTTTGGGTGGCTCATTTTCTGCTCCGGCTACAGGTGCAGTCTGGAAGGCTGATGTTCCCGGAAGCATATTTGATAACAACTCTGGAACTACTCCGGATATTGCCACATGGAAACCCCCTGAAGGGTACAGCGGAACAGCCACTTTGACTCTGAAGGCAACAGGTGGCACCTGCGAAATAGATTCAGTCTCTAAGCAAATTATGGTAACACCTTTGCTGGATGTTAGTGTATCAATTGATCCTTCGGCCAATCCGGTTTGTGAAGGAGCTTCGGTTACCTTCACAGCCACACCAGTAAATGGAGGAGCAACACCTGCCTATCAATGGAAAGTAAACGAAGTTAATGCAGGGAATGATAATCAGGTCTTTTCTTTTACTCCTGTCAACGGAGATATTGTCACTTGTGTACTGACTTCCAGTGAAACATGTGCAACCGGAAGTCCGGCAACATCCAATTCAATTTCAATGATCGTTAATCCAGTTTTATCTGTCTCTGTCATTATTGGTGCTAACCCATCAGGTGCAATCTGTGAAGGTACTTCGGTTATCTTTACAGCCACTCCAACCAACGGGGGAACAACCCCTTCCTACCAATGGAAAAAGGGAGGGATTAATATTCCCGGGGCAACAAGCGCAACTTACACATCATCAACTCTTGCCAATGGTGATGTTATAACCTGTACAATGACTTCAAGCCTTTCTTGCACAACTGGTAGTCCTGCTTCATCCAATACAATCACAATGGCTGTTGATCCTGCTTCACCTGTCAGTGTCAGTATTGCAGCCGTACCATCCGGAGCAATCTGTGCAGGTACTTCTGTCACCTTCACTGCTACTCCAGCCAATGGTGGGGCAACCCCTTCCTACCAATGGAAAAAAGGTGGAGCTAATATTTCAGGAGCAACAAGCGCAACTTACACATCATCAACTCTTGGCAATGGGGATATTATAACCTGTGTATTAACTTCAAGCCTCTCTTGCACTACAGGTAATCCTGCTATATCAAATGCGATCACGATGATCGTTAATCCTCTTGTAGCAGCCGGTGTAAGTATTTCAGTCTCACCATCCGGAGCAATCTGTGCAGGTACCTCTGTCACCTTCACTGCTACTCCAACCAATGGCGGGACAACCCCTTCCTACCAATGGAAAAAAGGAGGAGCTAATATTTCAGGAGCAACAAGCGCAACTTACACATCATCAACTCTTGGCAATGGGGATGTTATAACCTGTATAATGACTTCAAGCCTTACCTGCACAACTGGTAATCCTGCTACATCAAATGCGATCACAATGATTGTTAATCCTCTTGTAGCAGCCGGTGTCAGTATTTCAGCCTCACCATCCGGAGCAATCTGTGCAGGTACNNGGGGATGTTATAACCTGTGTTATGACTTCGAGCCTTTCTTGTGCAACTGGTAGTCCTGCTACATCAAATGCGATCACAATGGTTGTTAATCCTGTTTCACCTGTCAGTGTCAGTATAGCAGCCATACCGTCCGGAGCAATCTGTGCAGGTACTTCAGTTACCTTCACTGCCACACCAACCAACGGAGGAACAACTCCTTCCTACCAATGGAAAAAAGGAGGANNACCTGCCCGACAGGCAGTCCGGCTACATCCAATGCAATCACAATGATTGTTAATCCTGTTTTGCCTGTCAGTGTCAGTATTGCAGGAGTACCATCAGGAGCAATCTGTGCCGGAACTTCGGTTATTTTTACAGCTACCCCGACAAACGGAGGAACGACACCAGTTTACCAATGGAAAAAGGGTGGGGTTGACATTCCCGGAGCAACCAGCTCAACTTACACATCAGCATCTCTTGCTAACGGAGATGTAATAACATGCGTACTGATTTCGAATCTGCCTTGTCCGACAGGCAGTCCGGCTACATCCAATGCCATAACTATGACAGTTAATCCCCTTACGCCCGTAAGTCTCAGTATAGATGCTTTACCATCCGGCGCAATCTGTGCCGGTACTCCGGTTACCTTTACAGCCACCCCGACAAACGGAGGAACAACTCCGGTTTTCCAGTGGAGAAAAGGAGGGATTGATATTCCAGGAGCCACCAGCTCAATTTACACATCATCAGTTCTGACTAATAGTGATGTCATTACCTGTATAATGACTTCCAGTATTATTTGCCCGACAGGCAGTCCGGCCACATCCAATGCAATTAATATGATTGTTTCGCCAGTACCAACAGCTGCAGCAGCCAATAATGGCCCTGTTTGTACGGGTACTCCATTAACTCTTACAGGTGGTCCTGCCGGAATGGCTGCATATGCATGGACAGGCCCAAACGGATTTATTTCATCCTTGCAAAGTCCGACTATATCGAGCAGTGCAACGACAATCATGGCAGGATTATACACTCTGACAGTTACCAATTCCTTTGGCTGCCGGAGTGTAGCAACAACGACAGTTATCATTACGGTCTCACCAGATGCCAATGCAGGCTCTGGCGGAAATGAATGTGATCTTAATTTTGCACTTAACGCAGTTCCAAGTGTTGGAGCAGGGACATGGACCTCTGCGGGACCCGGAAGATCTACTTTTTCTCCAAACGCACATGTTCCCGATGCAACTGTAACTGTATCGGCTTACGGCAGCTATACTTTCACGTGGACAGAGCTCAATGGAACCTGCTCAAGCAGTTCTACTGTTTCAGTCAACTTTTACAGGCAACCAAATGCAAATTCAGGACCGGATGGTAATGAGTGTGATCTGAATCATGTATTAAGCGCAGTTTCAAGTGTCGGAATAGGCACATGGATAAAAACTACTGGCCCCGGAACTGCAATCTTTACTCCCGATGCAACCACTCCGGATGCCATTGTTACAGTTTCAGCATACGGAAATTATACATTCACCTGGACAGAAGTGAATGGTCCATGCTCAAATAGTTCAACAGTAGCCATTAACTTCTACCAGCAACCGGTAGCAAATGCAGGGACCGGAGGCAATAATTGCGGCGATGAATTTAACCTCAGAGCGACCCCAAGCGTGGGAACAGGTACATGGACACGCTTAAGCGGACCAGGTAATGCAACTTTTAACCCAAATGTTAATTCTTCTAACGCAAAAGTTACTATTACTGCTTATGGCACTTATGTTTTCAGATGGACCGAGGTCAATGGAACCTGTTCAAGTAATGCTACTGTCTCAGTTACATTCATCCAGCAACCGTCCGCCAATGGAGGGAATGGAGGTAATGAATGTGATAAGGACTTTTTATTAAATGCTGTAAAAGGGACAGTGCCGGGTACCTGGTCAAAGGTTAAAGGACCAGGAAATGTAACTTTTGTTCCGAATCCTAATACCCCTAATGCAAGAGTCACAGTTACTCAGTTCGGAGCGTACGATTTTGCCTGGACCGAGGTTAATAATTTATGCTCATCCACTGATATAATAAGAGTAACATTTAATGACCTCCCAACTATTGATGCAGGAGCAGATGCCCTGGTTTGTAAAGGCAGCACTATCCAGTTGCACGCTGCCGGTGCAGGTTCATTCTTCTGGACCCCGACCAACCTGCTTAATGATCCAAACATATACAACCCGGTTGCTGCCCCTTCTATAACTTCAGTTTTTAAGGTCACATTAACCGATCAATATGGATGTAAAAATTCAGATCAGGTAACTGTTGAGGTCAGGGAAAAACCTGTCGCCAATGCAGGCTCTGATCAGGTTCTGGAGTATTTATTTGAAACATATCTTGAAGCAATACTGGAAAATAATTACGAGACAGGTAAATGGACAGTTTTATCAGGCACTGGCACATTTGATAATCAAAACAATCCCGTAACAAAGGTCAGCGATCTTTCCCTGGAAGAAAACACTTTTATCTGGTCTGTTGATAATGGTGTTTGTCCTGTATCTGCTGATACTGTAAACATAATTGTTCATAATCTGGTAATACCCACCTTAATTACCAGCAATCTGGATGGAAAGAATGACTTCTTTATTATCCACGGAGTCGAAACTTTCGGAAAAACAGAACTTGTTGTTTTTAACCGATGGGGAGCTCAGGTCTATAAAAATAGTAATTATGATAATAGTTGGGATGGATTGGACGATAATGCTGAACCACTTCCGGATGATACATACTTCTTTGTTCTAAAACCAGAGAAAACAAAACCGATAAGAGGTTTTGTAGTATTACGACGATAATCGGATTGTCATCCTCCCAGGAGCCATGATTACTATTTAACCCTGAAAAATCCATAGAATTTTTCACACGAAGTGTTTTCCCATCATCAGGCTATTATTTTACTGAATAACGGCATTATATCTCCTGCAAATCTCCAAAACCTCATCAACAGGTATAGCAACGCCGGTATGTCCTGCTCGCCCTCTTACCGATGTGGCTTTAAATAATGAGTTGTAAACTGCTTCCTCAGTAGCTTCCACAACTGCCTGGAACAAATTACTCATGTTATCATTGGCAACAAAGGATATTGGTGGATCAAGTATCTTACTTCTATGTGGAATACGATATGCTGTTGAGAACGCGATGACATAGTCACCTGAACTATTGCTCATTGAGGAGCCTGTCCTCCCCAGCCCCAGAATGGCCCTTTTTGCCAGCCGCTGGAGGTTATGAGGGGAAAGAGGGGCATCGGTCGCAACAACTATCATACACGAACCATCTTCCTTTTGCCGGCCTGCAGATTCATCTGACTGTATTTTTTTAAGTTCCCGGCCCACAGGAGCTCCATTGATGGTCAGGTCGCCTCCGAAATTTGTCTGCACAAGGACCCCGACCATGTACCTGCCTGATTCATCAGATATTTTACGTGAGGAGGTACCAATACCTCCCTTGAATCCAAAGCACATGGTACCTGTACCGGCACCAACACTTCCTTCCTCAACAGGTCCCTCTTTTGCCGATTCAATGGCTTCCTTAATATCAGCCTCGGTCACATGCATCCCCCGAATATCATTTAGCCAGCCATCATTAGTCTCCCCCACAAGTGCATTGACAGAGGTCACAAACATATTTCCGGGTTGATGGAGGGTATAGCGGATCAAAGCCGAGACTGTTACCGGTACCCCCAAGGTATTGGTCAAAGCTACAGGGGTTTCAAGGTTACCCAGTTCCTCAACCTGTGTTGAACCAGCCAGCTTACCGAATCCGTTGCCAATATAAACAGCTGCAGGAACTTTTTCCAGAAACAGATTGTCTCCATGAGGAAGGATCACCGTCACACCTGTCCTAACTGTCTCTCCCTGCCATACTGTTTTATGTCCGACCTTAACGCCTGCAACATCCGTTATGGCATTCAACTTGCCTGTCGGCAGAATTCCCACCTCAATACCGATTTCCCGTGGGCTTGGCCTGGCACTCTCCTGTGAATTTGTAATTTTTCCCATAAGACTTATTATCAACGCAAATAATACAAAATTTCTCATATATATTTCATTTTCCCATCCGGTAAATCATTTACGTAGCAATATAATAAAATAAGCTGCGAAGAGGCAGCCTGGATTTTGTTCCACATAGGATAAAACACGATAGGCTTAACTACTAAGATACTAATTTTTATGTTAAATATCAAGCAAATAACAAAAAATCAATCTGAATTGGACCTTGCACAAAGCTCTTATAAGACATTCATACAGCGCGAAGTGAAAGATAGAATTCTTATTTCTTGACTCAATCTTGACAAAACTAGCTCAATTCTTTAAGTATATCTGCTGAATATTTGCTAAATTGTTACCACATTGAATTGAGTAATAATGCATTCCTCTTTATCATTGTGATGAAGAAAAAAAGGGAAACAAAAAAACAAAGGACTCTATTTTATTATGCCCTTGCAGTCGTTCTTCCATGCCTCATACTGGGCTTTCTTGCTTTCAGGGGAATAAAAAATGACCAGGCCCTTGTGGAACGTGAACAAAGAAGAAACCTTCTGGAAGCTGGTCAGCAAATAATCCGGGAAACGGAAGCATATCTCTCATCTGTTGAAAATAGTTTTGCTGAAATAATTGACTCAATGACTATTCCCCGTAAAACAATATTCTCCGATCCCTTATTAAACCAATTTAGTGCTCAACACCAGACTGTTGCGGGTATATTTTTTATATCCGTTACTGGTGATCCTTTCCTGTTAAACTATGGATTGCCATATGTACCTGATGATTTTTTACCAATTCCGAATGTGGCAGGCTATCAATTTTCCACACAGGTTATTCTGGAAAAAGGCTGGCAATTTGAGTTCAGGGAAAATGATTACC
>DCVC01000096.1:0-2060 GCA_002328625.1 Bacteroidales bacterium UBA2198 | reverse complement strand
TATTTTGCCAACTTTTTGACGAAAAATAATGAGATTGTCTGCCTGTGTGAAAATTCACACAATAAAGAAATAAAAAGTTATGTTGAAAAGATACATATATTGCAGGATAGCATATCATTATCAGTAAACCATGCGGAGTACCTTCTGGCATTCCTTCAAGGTGTTGAAATCAGGTCGGAAAATAAGAATACGGAATCTGAGAAAAACAATCTCAGGTATAAAACCCTGGTTAACGGAAGATCATATCTCTTTTCCCTTTTCCCGGCAAATGACAATGGACACTGGGGACTAATAATTGATCAGGATGATATTCTGAACCATTCAGTTTATCCTTCGATATTATCATATAAGGAAAAATCAAGATTAAGCTGGGAGCTGACCGATGCAAATGGGGACCAGCTTTTAAAATCTGAATTTATTCCGGAAGATACCGCACCGGTATATGTTGGATTTCCCTCAGATCTGCCTTCCTGGTCATTGACATTCTACCCTGAATTTACAGGAGTGTTTACTTCTTTATTTCACCCGGGAACAGGCATTTTCCTCTATATTTTTATTGCCATTGTGATTATATTAGTATGCGGTCTGTTTTTTACCCTTCAGACAGTAAATAATGAGTTGCACCTTTCAAAAATGAAGTCCTACTTTATTTCAACTGTCTCCCATGAGTTTAAAAGTCCTTTGACATCTATCCGGCAGATGGCTGAGATGCTGGTTCACGACAGAGTTCCTTCTCCGGAAAAACAACGGAAGTATTATACATCGATATTAAAGCAGAGTGAGCGATTGAGCCATCTTATAAATAACATTCTTGATTTTTCAAAGATGGAAGAAGGTAAGAGATTATTCCTGTTGGAAAAAGCAGATATTACTCCGGTTGTCAGAGACATTGTTGAAATATTCCGTCAGCACACTGCCGACCAGGGATTTCTTATTGATCTGGTCATTCCCGAACCTTTACCGGATGTTGTTTTTGATCGCGAAGCAATGGAACAGGTGATACATAACCTGCTTGATAATGCCTGTAAATATTCAGGTGATTCCAGGAAAATTGAGGTTCATTTATTATCACAAGGGAACAAGATAATTATCAGTGTCAGAGACTATGGTATAGGGATACAAAAGGAAGACCTTGATAAGATCTACAGCCGCTTTTACCGGGCTGGTGAGGAACTAACTCAGGCCGTAAAAGGTAGCGGGATTGGACTTACCATCGTGAAACAGATAGTGGAAGCTCATAATGGAGAGATAACTGTGGTAAGCAGTCCGGGTAAAGGAAGCACGTTTACGGTCAGGCTTCCGTTGACTGGAATATAAAGTCCACAGTCGGCAGTCCCCAAATTATCAGTTGCCGGTTGGAGACTGGAGACTGAAGACTGTGGACTGCCGACTTAAAACATTTCAATAGCAATATATCCAGAAACTAATGAAAAAGATCCTGATCATTGAAGACGAAGAATCGATCCGTATGGCTCTGGAAGATGATTTCCGCCTGGAGAATTATGATGTTAAAGTTGCTTCGGATGGTATAGACGGACTGGCAAAAGCGGCAGATCCTGATATTGACCTGATAATTCTTGATATCATGTTGCCGGGGATGAACGGTTTTGATATATGCAAGAAACTAAGAAGTGATGGAATCAGGACACCAATAATCATGCTGACAGCCAAAGGACAGGAGATCGACAGGGTGCTGGGACTGGAAATCGGCGCCGATGATTATGTTACGAAGCCATTCAGTCCGCGGGAATTACAGTCACGTGTTAAAGCTGTTCTGCGGAGGATGGAGACAGAACCTGAAAATAAGGCCGGTAATCTGTTTCGTTCCGGCGGACTGGAAGTTGATTTCAGGCAGTATTTATGCCGGAAGAATGGCAAGGAAGTCAGCCTCACTGTACATGAATTCGGACTTTTGAAATACCTGATCAAAAAGAGGGGACAGGTGATCTCCCGTGATGAATTGCTTGATGAAGTATGGGGTAAGAATGTCTTCGTCACTCCTCATACTGTCGACACGCATATGGCAAACCTGAGAAAGAAGATTGAGGATGATCCCTCGA
>DCVC01000048.1 GCA_002328625.1 Bacteroidales bacterium UBA2198 | reverse complement strand
TGAAATGGTCAAAGATCTTTAACCAGAACGAGCTAATTATGAATTTGTTCAATCTCTATATTTTTATCGAAATTGGGGGTACTGGCGGTGGTTGTTTCAGATATATGTACGCACGATTTTTAAAGGAAGCATCAGAAATCACCGAAAATAGAAATCTACTGAATATTGCGGGTCAATTTCATAAATCAGGTGAGTTATTTACCGAAATCGCATTATTATTCAAAGACTACGAAAATACAGAAGGATTGAATGAAAGAATATCACGAGCAAGTGAAGTTTTCGATGCTATTGCCGGCATCGAAGAAAATGCTTTAGTCGAATTATCAAAAGAATGTTCCTGATGAAAACAATAGTTTACTACTACTCCAGGAATGGCAATAACAGATTTTTGGCACAAAGAATTGCCAACGATTTTTTGCGATATTGAAGAAATTTAACCTGTTGCAAACTTTCCTGCTTTCATGGTTCATAGGTTTTATTTTTATGTGGCTGATTATTGGCAATTTAGGTGTTTTGCCCTGGGGGATTCTGCCTATTGCGATTCCTCTGAGTTTACTGGAGGCTTTTCTGGCAGCTTACATC
The DNA here is from genome assembly GCA_002328625.1 of Bacteroidales bacterium UBA2198. Classification (GTDB taxonomy): domain Bacteria; phylum Bacteroidota; class Bacteroidia; order Bacteroidales; family VadinHA17; genus LD21. The sequence continues at coordinate 4,362 of DCVC01000048.1, read as the reverse complement.
ATCAAATACTATCTTAAGAGCAGTAGACTTAAAAAAAAATTATGAATTTCAGTCTATTTTATTTGACATAATGTATTATTTTTCTATCTTTGTATCAATATTTATTTACATATTGTATGAATTAATTATCAAAGGAGGTTTTATGGGACACCAGGAAAAGCAATCTATTGTTTCAATCATCGGCTCTGTGCTGATCATTGGATTCTACTCATTATACGTGTATAAAAACCACGTTGCCGGGGATCCGGAAATCCTTAATGACTTCCAATTCTGGGGTAAATCGTTTCTTTATTTAATTCCTATTGGAATCGTTGTACAAATTGTAATTCACATCGTGTTTGCCATTGCAAACAGGATTATCACACAGGAGGATATGCCCGATTTCACAGATGAGCGCGATAAGCTCATTGAGCTTAAATCTATTCGCATTTCGCATTGGATTTTCATTTTAGGTTTTATGCTATCAATGGGTTCTTTGGCTTTGGGGATGAAACCATACATAATGTTTCTTACCCTTTTATCATCAGGATTTTTAGCCAGCTTAGCATCGGAGGTCGCAAAGATAATCTACTACAGAAAGGGGGCTTAACATGGCGAAAGACAAGATGTTAATAACTAATAGTATCCGTAAGCTCCGCTTCTTTGCCGATGAGATGACCCAGCAGGAGCTGGCCGACAGAACAGGAGTCACCCGCCAGACCATTGTGGCCATAGAAAATGGAAAGTACTTCCCGTCGCTGGAACTGGCTTTTCGAATGGCATATGTTTTTAAGGTATCAATAAATGAAGTGTTCAGCTACAATGTGGAGAATGATCCCGTATTCAAAAAAATGAAAAATCCCAAAACCACTGAGAAATGAAAGCCGTGATCTATAACAAAAAGTGGGCGCCGGAGAAACTATCATTATGTGAAATTGCTAAGCCGGTCCCTGGCGATAATGAGGTCCTGATTCGGGTACATGCGGTCTCATTAAACGCCGCCGATTACCGATCGATGAGGCTGGGGCTCATTCCAAAGAGAAAGATATTTGGTGCAGATGTAGCAGGAACTGTCGAATCCGTTGGAAAGAATGTCACTCTTTTTAAACCTGGAGATGCGGTATTGGGTGATCTTGCAGATTACGGGTTCGGGGGGCTTGCCTGGTATGTAACAGCACCGGAGAGAGCTTTGATTATCAAACCTGAGCCGGTCTCCTTTGAGGCAGCTGCCACTTTGCCATTGGCCGGAATAACCGCCCTCCAGGCATTACGAAACAAAGGCAATATTCAAAAGGGAGATAAGGTTTTGATCGTTGGAAGCGCAGGCAGTGTTGGCCCGTTTGCAGTTCAGCTGGCCAAATACTTCGGAGCCGGGGTTACCGGTGTCTGCAGTACAGGTAATATGAATCAGACTCTCTCGATAGGTGCAGATCATGTAATTGATTATACAAAAGAGAATCCCCTCGGGGGTAATGAGCGTTATAGCCTTATATTGGGGATAAATGGCAACTACCCTCTTCCTGCCTACAGGAGAGCCCTGTCACCTGATGGCAGATATGTAATGGTTGGAGGCTCTTTTTCCCAAATAATCCGATCGTTACTGTATGGATGGCTCCTCTCGTTTGGTTCCAGAAAGATGAGGTCATTATCAGCAAAACCGAATCGACAGGATCTGGAATTCCTGGCTAATCTTCTTGAAAATGGCACTATCAGACCTGTAATTGACCGGCGATATACCCTTGACAAAACTGCAGAAGCTATGAACTATCTGAGCAATGGNNGAATGACTACTGAATGACTACTGAATGACCCGCTTTCGCCAAGGCTCCAGAGGGCGAAGCCATCGAATGACTATCGAATGACTATCGAATGACTATCGAATGACTACTGAATGACAATTGAATGACAGAATCTCCGGGCTAGTAACTAACAGTAATTAAATAATCTCCTCCGGTCAGTTCAAACCTGCCGGTGCTTAATCCTTCCGGGATGCCGGTTGCTAGTGGTCTTTTATCCTTTAGTATCTCTATTTTCTGAGCCTGACCGGATTGAAGATCAACAAGCGCAGTGCTCCCTTCAGGTATTTTAAATTCATAATGAACACTATGCGGTCCCTCTTTTTTCCAGTTTGTAATAATCTCTCCGTAAGGTGTATGATAGGTACAATTAACAAAATCAAGTTCGTCAGGAACCACCGGCGCAAGGATGAATTTCTTAAACCCCGGCGCATCAGCGACCGGCCTGATCCCGCCCAGCCAGCGGTAAAACCATTCTGTTACCGAACCAAACATGGGATGACAGTTCGAATATGTATTGTCACTCTCTTTCCATGTTTCCCAGATCGTTGTCGCACCGCGGTCGATCATATGTCCCCATCCCGGGTAAGCCGTACTGTTTACGATGTTAAAAACTTCCTGGGGTGATCCATATTCCGAGAGTGTTTCCAGTGAATATTTCGTTCCGAAAATTCCTGTAGTAAGATGTCCCGAAGTACCATTACCGATAGCAGCTCTCAATGAATCTGTTGCAGCTTCAATCTCATCTTCAGTAATAATATCGTGGTAAAGCAGGGTTGAAAACAGTGTCTGCCGGTTTATTTTTCCCTTTTCCGGTTTATCCCAGAACTCCGTTTTAACAAGCGACTTCAGTTTTTGTGCCAGCTGTGCAAATTTCCTTTCATTTTCCATATCACCCATAACAGACGCAAAAGCCTGCATTACCCTGGCACACTGCAGGTAATGGCATGTCCCTGTCAGCTCAACGGGAACGGGTTCCATCGACTCATGGTCGCTTAATCCCTCACGGACCAAGCCATCAGGATGAATCTTCGCGGCCTTATCCATCCATTGCAGATCCTGTTCGTACAGCTCCCTGATAATCGCGGTATCGTTATAATACAGATACAGGTAATATTGGGTAATAAGGAAAGCTGATTCCCAGCTTATACCGCAATATTTTATACCGACATAGGGGGCAGTGTCGACAAAGGAGGAATCATTCAGGGCATCCACCCAGTCGTATATCGTTTTGCGGTAGAACGATTGAATATCAAAATTATAAATAAACGATTCATGTGTCGCGTTCAGGTCTCCGCCGTAGCCAAATTTCTCCCTGGCCGGGCAGTCCGATTGCACACTCACCAGGTTAGCCCTGAATGTTCTTAGGGTCATATCCTGTATGGCATTCAACAGGCCGGATGAACATGAAAAGTGATTTGGCATCGGAATATCAGAATGAATGAACAGGCCTNNGTAAAATCGGGGGTGAACCACTCTTCCTGTTCCCCGCCGATAATATAACTATCGGTTTGCCATGCAATATCAGGTGCTCCTGGCCCTCCCATACCTTTCCTCTTGATCTGGCCTGCAACAGCGGTCATAGGGTTAAGGGTGCCGTCATCATAGATCCTCTCGCCAAACCTGAAAATAACTGTATCACCTTTGTTACCTGTTAACCTGATCCTGAAGGTCCCGGTAAAGTTCACCCCCATGTCGGCAATCCATTTCCCGCTTTCGGGAGAATAGATCTTCACCGGTTTGATCTCTTCCGTTACCCGTACAGGAGGGAAAAAGGATCTTTTCAGTTCACCCCCTGGCGATTCTCCCGGCACCGCCGTCTGCCAGGAACTGTCATTAAATCCTGCCCTGTCCCAGCCGGGTATTATTTTACGGGCATCGTAGAGAACCCCAAGGTAAACACAGTTTTTCATGACCGGTCCAAAAGCATATTTCCAGCTCCGGTCGGTTACTATTTCTTCTGTTTTACCATTATTGTAACTGATGATGAGCTTTGCGATAAAGGCAGGTTTGCCTACCGCCAGATCGACCCTCAGGTTACGCCGTCCCCATTTAAGCAGCGGAAGAGGGTTATAGAAACCGTTCCCTGTTGTAACACCGAGGCAGTTTTGTCCATCTGTCAGAAGCGACGTAACATCGTATTCCGAATACCAGATCGTTTTGCTGAAATCGGTCCAGGCAGGATCAAGAACATTATCATCAATGGTCTGACCATTTACGAAAACCCTGTAATAACCTGCAGCAGTGATATACAACCTGGCGCTCCGGATGTTTTTACCCGGTTCAAATTCCTTGCGGAATAATGGTGCAGGATGATCTGAATAAAACAGTGAATCGTTCTCCGGCAGCGGACGTGCATCGGTTATCCATTCTGCCTCCTTCTTTTCAGTAAAAACATTATTTCCCGTTTTATGGTCAGGTCCTTTGCATGCTGCCAGGAAGATCAGGATAATTATGAGGTTTTGCTTTGTCAATGTGGTGGAGTTTGGTTAGTAACTTTTAAAGATATACAATCTTTGATTGAATCGTGCGATCATGCAAGTCCCGATTCACTTCTTTCATCGGGACTTCGTCGCATTGCTCCTTG
>DCVC01000078.1 GCA_002328625.1 Bacteroidales bacterium UBA2198 | reverse complement strand
TCAGTAAAAGAAAAAAAATTAAAAATAATCAGGAATAATCTTGATCATGTAATAAATTACCTGTATATTTGCTCATTATGCGGGGAAAAATACATATAAATAGAATAATTAAGAACCGGCTACCCTCTGTTGAGGAACAGGTATTGGTACTGCTTACAGGAGCACGCCAGACCGGGAAAACAACTTTGCTTAAATTATCCTATCCATCACTTGCTTATTTTAACCTTGACGCCATTGAGTATCGTGAGCAATTGTCTGGTATCAGCACTTTCTCGTGGGGAAGAGATGTAGGTAATGCGGTTATAGATGAGATACAGAAAGAACCGGAACTTTTCGACAAGATAAAATTTGCGTTCGATGAAAGAGATATTAGTTTCTCGGCATTGTCGGGTTCCGCTCAGGTACTTCTCTTAAAAAAAGTAAAGGAGACACTTGCCGGCAGAGTAACAATATTTGAGTTGTTTCCATTAATGCTTTGTGAACTTATATACTCAGGAGAGGAGAAAATTCCGCAATTGCTGATCGATGAGCTGATAAGATGTAAGCAAGCATCTTTGGTTTTTGAAAGTAAACCGGCAGTGCTACTTGGTAATAAGTGGGATAAATCATTTCAAACTGAAGAATACCTTATCAGATGGGGAGGGATGCCTGCCTTAATCAATATTAAAGATGATGTCAGGAAGCGCTCGTGGTTACGCGATTATCTGGTTACATATCTTGAACGTGATCTGGGTGATCTGTCCAGAATGAATGATCTTATGCCTTTCCGGAAATTTCAGCAACTGGCGGCTCTCCGTTCTTCAAATCTTCTGTCTTATTCAGAGTTGGCGAGAGATGCCGGTATCGGAACTGAAACAGCCCGCAGGTATCTTGAATACCTGAGTATATCATACCAGGCGGTTCTGTTATCGCCTTATAATAAAAACCTGACAAGCAGTCTGATTAAGACCCCGAAACTATATTGGCTCGATAACGGCCTTTTACGACAACTTTCAGGTCTGGGGTTTGATGTGATGACCGGGCAGTTATATGAAAATTATGTTGCTTCTGAAATGATAAAATATTTCAGATCCACTCAAAAGACGGAAGCTTTGAGTTTTTATCGCACACGCTCCGGGATGGAGGTTGACTTTTGCATTGAAACCGGAGGAGGGCTGATAGGCATAGAAGTAAAAAACAGGCAAACTATCGACAGTAGTGATTATTCATCCCTGAAACGGTTAAAAGAGGCTTCGCAGGAAAACTGGCTATGCGGACTTTTAGTTTATCGTGGTAATCAGATTATCAGGCTTGATGAAAAACTGTGGGCCGTTCCTTCATGCAGGCTTTTTTCGTGATAGCCATTCTGATTTATCATGAAAAAAAATAGCAAAAAAACAAAATAACAGATAAACTCTCCCTGTTAAGATTTGTTCTTATGAATTTCAATGCATCTGTCAATTGATTCTCAACAGTTTTATGGCTGATCTCAAGTTCTTCGGCTATTTCCTTAATACTGAATCCTTCAAACCTGCTTTTAATAAATATTTCCCTGCGCCTCGGCGGAAGCTGGTTGACCAGTTCAGTCAGGTATTTATGCAACGAATCATAAGTTATTTTTTCAGAGGTCCGCAGATCCAGATCAGAAGTGATGCCAGATTTTAAATATTCATTATAGTAAACCTTCATCCTGAAATGTTTTCTGATAATATTGAATGCAATTGTAAACAGATATGATTTAAATGATAACTCTGACTTAAGTCCTTCGCGTTTCTCCCATATAATTGTAAACACCTCCTGAACCAGTTCTTCAGATTCAGCTTCGGATTTCAGGTATCCGTATGCAAAACGATATAGATGGCCGCTGTATGCCTTGAACAGTGTATTAAATGCCAGAAGGTTGCCTTTCGACAAACTCTTAACTATCTGATCCTCATTTTCTAAAAGAAATTGTTTCATTTACCTTTGATGTAAAAAATGAGGGTTATTCCCAATTCTCCTATACCAAATGTAAATGAAAATTCTTATTCAGAATATATTAAAAGAGTATTTCAATACTGTATTAAGGTTAATTTTCATTAATCCCTTGTGAAAAATGTGGAAATAGTTCTATTTCCCGTTCAAAATTTACATATACAAATCCATTCCTACCTCACACCAAACCTGTAAACAGTACGTGATTTAAATGTCTCCCCAGGATTAAGTACTGTCGACGGAAACTCAGGTTTGTTGGGGCTGTCGGGATAATGACCCGATTCAAGACAGAATCCCGATCTATGGGTATAGGGTTTCCCGCCATAGCCGATACGTGATCCGTCAAGGAAATTGCCCGTATACAGCTGCATTCCCGGTTGATCGGTAATTACCTCAAGAACACGGCCGGTTACTGGTTCATATACCATCACATCAACCTCTTCAATGTTGTCAAGTACAAAATTATGATCATAACCGCGGCCCAGAATAAGCTGTTCGTAATCTTCACCTATCCTCTCCCCGATGGCATGAGGAGTGGTAAAGTCAAATGGAGTACCGGCAACAGGACGAATTTCTCCTGTCGGGATCATAACAGAATCGACAGGCGTGAAGGCCGAAGCTTTGAGAGTCAGCACATGATCAAGTATATCACCGGTGCCCGCTCCATGCAGATTGAAATATGCATGATTTGTAATATTGAGAACTGTCCTTTTGTCAGTGGTACAGGTATAGTCCATTATTATCTCATTGCTGTCGGTCCAGGTGTAGATCACCGCAACATTCATAGTCCCCGGGAAACCCTCTTCCATATCGGGGCTGACATAAGTAAACTTAACCGCAGGAAATTCAGTGTTTTTAACAACTTCAGTGTTCCAAACCACACTG
>DCVC01000372.1:14789-17681 GCA_002328625.1 Bacteroidales bacterium UBA2198 | reverse complement strand
TCGGCCCTGATGGACATAATGGTACAGTCGCTTAATGATGAAACAGATACATTACTAAAGAACAATATCCGGCTGAATGCCATCGGGGATGTGTTCAGACTGGCAGACGATGTAAAAGAAAGATTGTTTGAAACAATAGAACTTACTTCAGGAGCTTCAGGACTGAACCTGGTTGTTGCAATGAGTTACAGTTCGCGCTGGGAAATAATTGAAGCCGCAAGAAAATTGTCCTGTGATGCCTGCAATGGCAAAATCAATGCTGACACACTAAGTGAAGCGGATTTTGAAAAATACCTGACCACTCATGGAATGCCGGACCCTGAGCTAATGATCAGAACCAGTGGAGAATTAAGATTAAGTAACTTTCTTCTGTGGCAGCTTGCTTACGCGGAATTTTACTTCACTGATATACTTTGGCCTGATTTTGGTAAGGAGGATTTCTATGAAGCAATAATTAAATATCAAAGCAGGGAAAGAAGGTTTGGAAAAACCAGTGAACAGATTCTTGATAAATGATTACATGATGTTATTTGGAAGATTAAAAAGGTTTACCGCATTGATTACTTTTATCCTGACAGGGGTTATCCTTAATGGCCAGGATTCTACGGAAATAGTTAATTACTCAGCTTCAGAAGACTATAAAATAGGAGGTATAACTATTTCCGGGATAAGGTTTCTTGATCCTAATGCACTCATTGGAATCTCAGGCCTCAGAATCGGGAGAGTAATTGAAATTCCGGGAGAAGGAATAACATTGGCAGTACAGAAATTATGGCAGCAGGGCCTTTTTTCTGATATCCGGGTTACTATCACGGAAATAAGATCTGATACCGCTTATCTTGATATATTTCTGCAGGAAAGACCGCGTATTTCGTCAGTCAGGTTTAATGGGTTAAAAAACGTTGAAACCCAGGATCTTGTAAAAAAGATAAATTTACCTATCGGATCCCAGCTTACAACATACATTCTGAATAACACTGGCAAAATCATTAAAGATCATTTTGTTGAAAAGGGATTTCTGAATACGGAAGTTGATTTTATACAGAAGGATGATCCTGATCAGCCCAATAATATAATCATCACTATCGATGTCGATAAAAAAGAGAAAGTAAAGATTGCTGATATAACCTTTATTGGAAATGACAATTTTGATGAAAAGGTGCTTCGAAGGAAAATGAAAAACACCAAGAAAAAGAATCTCAACTTTTTTAAGACTTCAAAATACATTGGCGGAAAATATGAAGAGGATAAAGAGAAACTGCGTACATTTTATAACGATAACGGCTACAAAGATTTTACAATCCTTTCCGATTCTCTTTATCCGGTTTCTGAAAACAGGGTGGGACTATTGTTAAGTGTTGATGAGGGCGAACAATATTTTCTGAGAAACATTGAATGGGTTGGCAACAGTGTATATAACAAAGAGTATCTTGACAGGATTCTCAATATTAAAAAAGGCTCGGTTTACAATCAGTCATTAATATCTGACAGGTTAAACGGCACAACTGGTGCACGAGATGCGGTAAGCTCGCTTTATCAGGATTATGGTTACCTGTTTTCCAAGCTTGTACCTGTTGAATCAAAGATTGAAAATGATTCTATCGATTTGGAAATCAGAATATATGAAGGAGATCAGGCTTACCTTAATAATATTATTATTTCAGGCAATACAAGGACCAACGAACATATTGCCCGTCGTGAATTATACACCCTCCCTGGTGATCTTTTCAGTAAGGACAAGATTATAAGATCAATCCGTCAGCTGGGTGTTCTTGGACATTTTGACCCTGAAAAAATAAACCCAATGCCGCTTGCTGATCCCACAAACGGAACCGTTGACCTGCTTTATAAGCTTGAGGAGAAGGCAAATGATCAGTTTGAAGTATCCGGAGGCTGGGGTGCAGGCATGCTTGTTGGTACAGTCGGTGTAAGGTTCAATAATTTTGCAATGCGCAATTTCTTCAAGCTTAATGAATGGAGGCCATATCCTTCAGGTGACGGTCAATCACTGAGTATAAGGGCTCAGTCGAACGGACGTATCTATCAGTCATACAATATCTCTTTTGTTGAACCATGGCTGGGCGGCAAGAAACCAAACACCTTCTCCGTTTCATTTTACCGGTCATTAATGACAAATGGAAAGAAAAAGGGAGAAGACGGGCGTCAGTCCATGATCATCGACGGAGCTTCTTTAGGTCTGGGAAAAAGGCTTGAATGGCCCGACGATTTCTTCTCTTTGTACGGAGAGTTGAGTTATCAGAGGTATAATTTGAATAATTATAATGTGTACCGTTTCCTTTTTGAAAACGGTGCTTCAAATCTCTTAAGTCTTACAACAAGACTTACAAGATTCTCAACCAGCCCTAACCTGATTTATCCGAGAAGCGGATCCACTTTTACCCTGTCGCTTCAACTGACACCTCCATATTCTATGATTAGCGGAACCAATATGGTTAACGCTTCTGATGAGGTAAAATATAACTGGATCGAATTCCATAAATGGATATTCAAAGCAGACTATTATTTCCCCCTCACCAGCAATGACAAGCTGGTTCTCAATACACGGTTTGCCTTCGGATACCTTGGATATTACAACAAAGATATTGGTCCGTCGCCGTTTGAGAATTTCTACCTGGGAGGCGATGGCATGACTGGTTACAGCTTTTATGGCCGTGAAGTAATAGCCTTAAGAGGTTATACAAATGGTTCACTTACACCCACCGACCCTGTCAGGGGAGCACCTGCAGGTAATGTTTATTCAAAGATTACCCTTGAGCTCAGATATCCCATTTCACTTAATCAGCAGGCAACAATTTATGCCCTTGCTTTCCTTGAAGCGGGGAGAGCCTGGTATCAGCTTAAGGAATATAATCCCTTTAAAATGAACCGTTC
>DCVC01000372.1:0-14754 GCA_002328625.1 Bacteroidales bacterium UBA2198 | reverse complement strand
AAAAATAGGCGTTATTATAAGTGTGTTTATTCTGACAACGGCCATGGCCGCAGCTCAGAAATATGCTTTTGTTGATTCTGAATATATCAGAAAGAATATCCCTGCTTTCAACACGGCACAGGATCAGCTCAACAATTTATCCGAAAAATGGGAAAAAGAGGTAGCTGACGGTTATGCTGTGGTTGAGCAGATGTACAAATCTTACCAGAATGAAGCTATCCTTCTTTCACAGGATATGAAAATCAAAAGAGAAGAAGCAATCATTAGCAAGGAAAAAGAGATGAAAGAACTGCAAAATAAGTATTTCGGAATGGAAGGAGAACTCTTCAAGAAAAGAGAGGAACTGGTAAAGCCGATCCAGGATGAAATTTTAAGGGCAATAAAAACAATTGCTGCCGAGGGCAGTTATGCAGTAATCTTTGATTCAGCAGCGGGAGGCAATATTCTTTTTGCCAATCCTAAATTTGATATAAGCGATCAGGTTCTGGAAAAATTAGGTTATAAGAATTAAATAATTATTTTTGCACAAATCTTAAAGTAAAAAATTTGCGATGAAAAGATATCTGGTAATAGTGTCTCTGGTCATAATAATGATTTTTATGGGACAATATGCTGTAGGACAGAGTTTTAAATTCGGGCACATTAACCGGAACGAACTCATTCAGGCAATGCCTGAATTTGACTCAGCAAGGGCTACACTCGAAAAACTCAGCACTGAGCTTTCAAATGCCCTGGAAATGCTGCAGGTTGAATATAACAACAAAGCCGATGCTTATCTTAAAGAAAGCAAGACTCTTACAGATCTTGTCAGGCAGACAAAAGAACAGGAATTGCAGGACTATCAGAACAGGATGCAGACTTTTCAAATGAATGCACAGAACCAGCTTCAGGAAAAGCAGGTGGAACTGTTCAATCCGATTACCACCAAAGCCGATAAGGCTATTAAAGATGTAGGAAAAGAAAATGGCTTCATCTATATTTTTGATACATCACCGGGCGGGCAGATTATCTATTTTGATGAAACAAAAAGTACAAACATTATGACCCTTGCCAAAGCTAAAATTGGATTGAAATAACTTGCATATAATAACCAATGACCATCTGCCAACATGCAGATGGTCATTTTTTTATATCTTCATTGTGAAAGAAAAGCCTATTGGAATATTTGATTCGGGAGTCGGAGGGTTGACTGTTGCGCATGCAATTAAGCAAATCCTGCCAGGAGAAAGCCTGGTCTATTTCGGAGATACGGCACACTTACCTTATGGGGATAAATCTGAGGAATCAATTAAATTCTATTCGAGGAAAATTACTGAATTCCTTCTGGGATATGATGCAAAAGTAGTACTGGTAGCCTGTAATTCTGCTTCAGCTTCTGCTTTTGATTACCTTAAAACGGAATTTAATGACAGGATTATTCTGATAGATGTAATTGATCCGGTGGTGAATTATCTAATTGCCAGACGTTTCAGAAAGATTGGTGTTATTGGCACTAAAAGAACTATAAGTTCAGGGACATATGATCTTAAGATCATCAAAAAGTCTCAGGGCACTTCGGTGGTATCACTGGCAACGCCACTGCTTGTACCTATGATTGAAGAAGGATTTATTTTTGATGATATCAGCAATGCAATAATACGGACATATCTTTCAAATGAGTCATTTTCAGGTATTGAGGCTTTAGTTCTTGCCTGTACACACTACCCGATCATCAAAAATCAGATCAGCAAATTCTTCAACTTCAATGTCGAGATTATCGATTCAGCCAGAGTTGTATCTCATGTACTCAGAGATGTTCTTGAAAAACATCAGCTTATCAATGATACCGGGAATGTTAAAGACCAGTTTTTCATTTCTGATTACACACCTTACTTTGAAAAAATAGCCAAAATGTTTTTTGAAGGAGATATTAACCTGACAAAGGCTGATATCTGGAACTGAATCATTCTTTCTGATCAAAACATGATCAAAATCATATTGATTTCCCGCTTTTAATCTGATTTTTCGATTGGAATTTGGTTAATTTTGCTTATTTCAAACAGGGTACTTATTTATATTTCAATAAGTAAAAATGGGTAAACAGTCAAAGATCATTGAAAGAGAAGAAGTGGTGATCCGGTTTTCAGGGGACTCGGGAGACGGAATGCAATTGACAGGCACTCTTTTTTCCGACACTGCTGCTCTTTATGGCAACGATTTATCTACTTTTCCTGATTATCCGGCGGAAATTCGTGCTCCCCAGGGTACCGTAGGAGGAGTATCCGGGTTTCAGATTCATATGGGCCACTCCAAAATCCATACCCCGGGCGACAATGCTGATGTGCTGGTGGCAATGAATCCGGCTGCAATCAAGGCTAATGCAAGATGGATAAAAGAAGGTGGTACTATCATTTACGATAAGGATAATTTTACAGATAAGAACCTGGAGAAGGCCGGTTATGAAAAGGATCCTTTTATAGAAGAGAGGCTTGACAACTACAATGTCATAGCGGCCCCAATCACTTCAATGGTCAAGGAAGCATTAAAGAACTTTGGTCTTGACCCGAAGTCTGTTCTGAGAACAAAAAACATGTTTGCACTGGGAATGGTTTACTGGCTTTTTGATCGTAAATTGAACTATACTGAACAATATTTCGAAAAGAAATTCCATAAAAGACCCGAAATAGCCGAAGCCAACAAGGTAGCTCTGAGGGCAGGCTATTACTATGCCGAAACAATTGAAGCTCTGAATCCTGTGATTAAGATCAGCCCGGCACCGATTGCAAAAGGAACTTACAGGAATATATGCGGTAATGCTGCCACTGCATGGGGATTTATGGCAGCTGCAGAAAAAGCAGGATTGAAATTATTCATAGGTTCTTATCCTATTACACCGGCAACAGGAATACTTGAAGAGCTGGCTGCCCGCAAAGATCTTGGGGTTAAAAGTTTCCAGGCAGAAGACGAGATTGCAGGGATTTGCACGGCCCTGGGAGCAAGTTTTGCCGGTTATCTTGCAGTTACATCAACTTCGGGACCGGGGCTGGCACTTAAATCTGAAGCTATTGGGCTTGCCGTAATGGCAGAACTTCCGGTTGTGATAGTAAATGTTCAGAGGGGAGGCCCATCAACAGGACTTCCGACAAAGACAGAACAGGCTGATCTTATGCAGGCTCTTTACGGTCGTAACGGAGAATGTCCTGTAGTCGTAATAGCAGCAAGCACCCCGGCTGATTGCTTCCATTATGCATACGAAGCCTCAAAAATCGCCCTGGAGCACATGACCCCAGTCTTACTTCTGACGGATAGTTATTTAGCCAATGGTTCAGAACCGTGGCGAATACCAGAAATGAAGAACCTTCCTGAAATTAATCCTCCTTTTGCAGACCCGAATGAAATACCATTTCTTCCATACAAGCGTGATAAAGAGAGACTCTCAAGATTCTGGGCAATACCCGGAACGCCCGGTCTGGAGCATAGAATAGGCGGACTGGAAAAGACAATTAAAGGAACTGTATCATATATACCTGAGAACCATGAATTAATGGTTAACCTCAGAGCAGAGAAAATAGAAAAAGTCAGGGACAGGATACCGGAGCTGGCTCTGTATGGAGAGTACAAGGGCGATCTTTTGGTTGCAGGATGGGGTGGATCTTATGGATATATTATATCGGCAGTACGCGAAATGCAGGATGAAGGATATAAAGTCAGCCTGGTCAACTTTAACTATATCAACCCACTGCCTAAAAATGTCAGGGATATTTTCAGGAACTTTAAGAAAATAGTGATCTGCGAACTTAATCTGGGCCAATTTGCCGATTATTTACGAATCAAGTACCGGGAGTTCTCTTATGAACAGATCAACAAGGTTCAGGGACTTCCCTTTACGGTTAATGAAATAAAAGAGAAATGCATTAAAATACTGGAGGGGAATTGAAATGGCAGATTTAAATGTTAGTCAGGGTAATCCGAAAAATTTTAAAAGTGACCAGGAAGTAAGGTGGTGCCCGGGTTGCGGCGATCATGCCGTATTAAGTGCGGTACTGAAAGCTCTTTCAGAACTTGGAATACCGAGGGAAAAATTCGCATTTGTCTCGGGAATAGGATGCTCCTCCCGGTTCCCTTATTATATTAATACATACGGCTTTCATGGTATCCACGGCCGGGCATCAGCTATTGCCAGCGGTGTGAAAACAGCTAATCCTGAGCTTTCGGTATGGCAGATAACAGGAGACGGTGATGCCCTTGCCATTGGAGGAAACCATTTCATTCATGCAATAAGGCGTAATATTGATATCAATATCCTTTTGTTTAATAACGAGATTTATGGACTTACAAAAGGACAATATTCACCGACTTCTGAGAAAGGACTTGTCACAAAGACTTCCCCTTTTGGCACAGTTGAGGAACCTTTTTCAGTAGGAGAGCTTGTGATCGGGGCAAAAGGTAAATTTTTTGCCCGCACGGTTGACTCAAATGTTTCACTATCAACTCAAATATACATTGAAGCGGCAAAGCACAAGGGCACTTCTGTAGTTGAAGTACTTCAAAATTGTGTAATCTTCAACGATGGCATTCATGAAGTGGTTACAGGCAGAGAGGTACGCGAAGACAGGACAATAATTCTCCGGCATGGTAAACCTATGTTGTTCGGAAAGACCAATGAAAAAGGCCTTATACTGGACGGATTAAAACTAAGGGTTGTTAAGCCGGGTGAAAATGGATATACAGAAAATAATATCCTTGTTCATGATGCCACCGAACCCAATCCGGGAATACAATATATGCTTGCCAATATGCGCCACCCGGAATATCCTGTTGCCTTGGGTGTTGTAAGATCTGTGCCAGGTTCTACCTACGAAATATCAGTTGAGGAACAGATCAGGGAAATTCAAAAGGACTCAAAAATCAAATGCATGGATGATCTGCTTGTAAGCGGATCAATCTGGAAAGTTAATTAAGTGTAATTGTCACACTTATATACTCCGGATAGCTTATTCTTCAAGTCACTTCTGGTGCTGATTTTAACTCTTTCCCTTTTATTAGCAGTAATTTTAGTATTTTTAGAATTTATTCTGATTGTATAACACTTTATGGAGGACTCAGGCCATATTAGTCTGGAATATAAAAGATTGCTACATGATCAGCAGGAGCGTTTAAAAGAGCTCGGGTGCATCAATCAGACAACTTATATTCTGAAGGAAGGAAAGCCCATTGAAGAGACTCTCCAGCAGATAGTTTTACTCCTGCCTGCTGCCTGGCAATATCCTGAATTTACTGTCGCGAGAATCACCTACGCTAAAAACGTTTTTGAATCGATTGACTTCAGGGAGAGTAAATGGAGAATGGTGCAGGAGTTTAATACAATAGACGGAGAAAAGGGAACGATTGAGATATTCTATACAACGGAATTCAGGGTGGAAAATGAGGGTCCCTTTCTGAAAGAGGAAAGAGATCTTGTTCAGAACATTGCCAGTCTGATTACCGGATATATCAACAGTTATAGAGCCCGTGATATAATTCATATGACCAGGGTTCCTTCTGAACGTGAAGATGATTACACAAATATCCCCAGTAAAAAACTGTTACAGAAATTTCTTGATCGTCATAATGCAGAAAGAGATGTTTTTCATGATCTCCAGCCTTTTAAGGTAAAGGAGATTCTTCTGGTTGCAAACCTTTATGATGCTTATTCCATTGAGGGAGAGGGCAGGTTTTCTGATCATATGCTTGGTGAGTATTACCAGCTGAGTCTGACATCACTTCCAAGGGTATCAGGCGTCTCGAGCGAAGAGGAAGCCTTTAACAGACTGAAGGCCAGACATTACGATATGGTAATTATTATGATTGGTGTCGATAAGGAGAGTCCGATGTTTCTCTGTCGGAAAATAAAGGATAAATATCCGTACCTGCCTACTTTTTTATTGCTTAATAATCCCGGAGATATTGCTTATGTAAGAAAACAAAAAACCGCAGGTGTCCCTTTTGACAATTATTTTGTATGGACAGGCGAATCAAAGGTATTCTTTGCAATGGTCAAATTGCTTGAAGATAAAGTAAACGTTGATAACGACACAAAAAAAGGGCTTACAAGGATCATACTTATCGTTGAGGATTCGGCAGATTTCTATTCAGGTTATCTTCCAATGCTTTATACGCTGGTACTGGAGCAGACAAGGAACCTTATTGAAGATGTCTCAACAGATGAGTTATACAAAATATTAAAATTAAGAGCCAGACCTAAAATATTACTTGCAACCAGTTGGGAGGATGCAATAACAATATTTAACAACTTTAAGGAGAGCCTTTTATGTGTTATTTCTGATATGAGATTTCCCAGAGATGGCAAAATACAGGATAAAGCAGGATTTGAGCTGATTAAACATATAAGAAACGCCTTGCCAAATCTCCCGACAGTATTGCAGTCATCCGATCCGGAAAATGCTAATTATGCTTTTCTGATCAAATCAAATTTTATTAATAAGAATTCTGAAACTCTCTTTCAGGATTTGAAGTCATTCATAAATTATTACCTGGGATTCGGCCATTTTGTTTACAGAGATACAGGGGGACGCCAGATTGCTGTTGCCAAATCAATGAAAGAATTTGAGGCATACCTTGAGACCGTACCTGAAGATTCCCTTGCATATCATGCAATGAAAAACCATTTTTCCCTGTGGTTGATGGCTCGCGGGGAAGTGAAAATTGCCAAACTCATTAACCCGATTAAAGTATCTGATTTCAATAACCTGAAAGAATTAAGGGAGTTCCTAATAGATATTATCAGAAAGCGGAGAAGGGAGATGAATAAAGGAAGGGTGATCAATTTTGAAGAATCCGCTTTAATTGATGAGACTAACGTGGTGAGTCTTTCTTCCGGATCGCTTGGTGGAAAGGGAAGGGGTCTCGCTTTTATCAATACCCTTATTTACAGTTTTGAACTTGGAAGACTGATTCCGGGAATAAACATAAAAACACCTGTTACAGCAATAATCGGTACAGACGAGTTTGATATGTTTATGGAGCGCAATCATTTGTGGGACAAGATAAAAGAAGAAAAGGATTTTGATATCCTTCAAAAGATGTTTATAGAAGGTAACCTGAGCTATACCCTTGAAAAGAAACTCAGAATATTCATCAGGCAATTTACAAAACCATTGGCTGTCAGATCGTCAAGCTTATTTGAGGATTCATTGAGTCAGCCTTTTTCAGGAATATTCGGCACATATCTTCTGCCCAACAATAATCCTGATTCGGATATGAGGTTTAAGCAATTGACTGAAGCAATAAAACTCGTATTTGCTTCAATTTATTCAAAGAATGCCAGGACTTATTTTGAAGCTATTACCTACAAGATCGAACAGGAAAAAATGGCTGTTGTTATTCAGGAAGTAGTCGGCGAAAAATATTCTGATTCATTTTATCCTCATATAAGCGGATCAGCACAATCATACAACTTTTATCCTGTTGCACATATGACACCTAAAGACGGTTTTGCTGTAATGGCTGTCGGACTTGGTCAATATGTGATGGAAGGAGAACGAGCCTACAGGTTTTCCCCGGCTTATCCGTCGCTCGATATAATTTCACATGATGATCTTTACAAGAACTCACAGGTTTTTTTCTTTGCAGTGAACCTGGCAAATAATTTCCCTGATCTCTCGGAAGGAGAAAATGCCGGCCTTATTTTACTCGAAATTGCAGAAGCAGAAAAGCATGGAACCATAAACCATATTGCTTCGGTTAAGAATCCGGATAATGATACTATCACTCCCGGCCTTGAAACTCCTGGTCCGCGTGTCATTAATTTTGCGGATATCCTGAAATACAATTATGTTCCTCTGGCATCGACGCTTAAGACTGTCCTGGACGTAGTGACTGAAGCTTGCGGAACTCCTGTTGAAATTGAATTTGCAGTTGATCTTACTAAAGATGAGGCCGGCAATGCCTCATTTTATCTGCTTCAGATAAAACCACTTCTGGGAACCGGCGCCGGATATAATATTGATCCGGACACAATAGTCTCAGAGAACCTGATCCTTATGACAAAGAAAAGCATGGGAAACGGAGTTATAAATGACATAACTGACATTGTCTATCTGGAGTCCGGGAAATTCAACAATCTGCTGACTGGTCAAATGGCTGATGAAATAGAGAGGATAAATGAAAAGATGTCAGGGGAAGAGAGGAAATATATACTGATCGGTCCCGGCAGATGGGGAACAAGAGACAGGTATATTGGCATCCCGGTAGTCTGGCCGCAGATTTCAAATGCAAAAGTTATAGTCGAAGTCTCTCTACCTGATTTTCACCTGGATGCATCGCTCGGTTCCCACTTCTTTCATAACGTGACTTCAATGAATGTCGGTTATTTTTCAGTAAGTCAGACAAGTATCGAGGACATGGTTAACTGGGAAAGACTTGCAGATCAGAAATTAATGGAAGAAGGCCGGTTTTTCAGACATGTTAGGTTTGAGCACCCCCTCCTGATACAAATGGATGGGAAGAAAGGAATAGCAGCAATTTCAATGAATCAACAAAAACCTGATCCTTATGACGATCATTGAAGGAATACTTGATCTTCAGAAGTACGATTTTACCGATACTTCATTCAACCTTCTGATGCAGAAACGAATTCATCGGGTACTTGTGATTTGCAGTAATTATGACAATTACATGCTTGAAGAGGATGGACGGATCGATGAACAAATATTCAATGAATATGTCTCACTTAACTTAAGGTATCCTCCCACATTCTTTCAGACTGACAATGCCGAGGATGCATTCAGGATACTTCAGGAGGAAAAAATTGACCTTGTAATTTCGATGCTAAGCCTCAGGGGGACTGATGTTTTCGCACTTGCAAAAATGATAAGGGCTAAGTATGAACGTATTCCGATTGTGGTATTGACTTATTTTTCGAGGGAAGTGTCCCTGAGGCTGGAAGGTGAAGATTTGAGCGCAATAGATTATGTTTTCTGCTGGCTGGGTGATGCCTCATTGATACTTGCCATTATTAAGTTGATTGAAGATAAGATGAATGCTGACAACGATATTGAAAATATTGGTGTTCAGGCAATTATTTTAGTTGAAAACTCAATAAGGTATATTTCCTCTTATCTTCCTAACCTTTACAGAATCGTACTGTTACAGTCTCTTGATTTTCAGCGCGAAGCATTAAATGAACATCAGAGGATGCTCAAAATGAGAGGTCGGCCTAAGATCCTGTTGGCCAATAATTTCAATGATGCCGTGGCCCTTTACAGGAAATATAAATACAATGTACTGGGAGTTATTTCAGACATCAGTTATAAAAGAGACAATTTAAATGATGAAAATGCAGGGATTGAACTCTGCAAAGTTGTAATGGCCGATGATGATAAAGTTCCATTCCTCCTGCAATCTTCAAGTTCGGAACATAAGAAGGTTGCCGAAGAGCTTGGTGCCGGATTCATTAACAAATATTCAAAATCCTTATCTCTTGAATTAAGAAACTTTATAATACAGAATCTTGCTTTCGGGCCATTTATATTCAAGAATCCTGATACAATGGAGCCGATTGCAATAGCTACCGATCTTCAAAGTCTTCAGCAAAAACTTCTTACAATACCTGATAAAACTCTGGAGTATCATGCAACAAGAAATCACTTTTCCAAATGGCTCAATGCAAGGGCTCTTTTCCCTGTTGCACAGATGTTCAAATACATAAGGAAAGAAGATTTTGCAACTATGGATGAGATGAGGCGATTCCTGTATGTTGCCATTTCAAGTTTCCGTTTGGGAAAGGGCAGGGGAGTTATTGCCAAGTTTGACAAGACAAGCTATGATGAATACCAGATCTTTTCAAGAATAGGAGAGGGTTCAATAGGAGGAAAAGCAAGAGGTTTGGCATTTATCAACAGAATAATAAAGAATAACAAGCTCTTCAACAGGTTTCCTGATGTACTGATTACAATACCGCGGACGGTTGTATTAAGCACAGATATCTTTGACGAGTTTATGGATCATAATAACCTGTACTCTGTTGCACTATCTGATCTGTCAGATGATGAGATACTTAACAGATTCATAAATGCCGAATTGCCAGGAAGGGTTTACCAGGATTTTTATGCATTTCTTTCAGTTTCAAGAATACATCCGATCGCTGTCAGGTCATCAAGTAAACTGGAGGACTCTTATTATCAGCCATTTGCCGGTATTTATTCGACTTACATGATCCCCCGGCTTTCTGATAACAAGGAAATGGTAAAAGTATTATCTGATGCTATTAAGGAAGTTTATGCTTCGGTCTATTACAGAGGCAGCAAGGCATATATGACAGCTACAGCCAATGTGATAGATGAAGAAAAAATGGGAATAATTCTTCAGGAGGTATGTGGAAGCAGGCATGGAGATATTTACTACCCTACCATTTCAGGTGTAGCCCAGTCAATAAATTATTATCCTGTCGGTTCGGAAAAAGCTGAAGATGGAACAGCCAACATTGCTTTTGGCCTCGGTAAGTTAATTGTTGAAGGAGGGCTTTCCCTGAGGTTTTCTCCCAGGCATGCAAAGAAAATACTTCAGCTATCCTCTCCTGAAACTGCTTTAAGAGATACCCAGAAAGAGTTCCGTGCCCTGGATCTGAAGATTGACAGTTTTGTGCCATCAACTGATGATGGGGTCAATATTCTTAAAATTGGCATAAATGATGCAAACAACGACGGAGCAATGAAATACGTTGCTTCAACTTATGATTACAATAATAACATACTTCGCGAAGGGATAAATTATCCCGGTAAACGGATTATCACGTTTTCTAACATATTGCAGCATAAATTATTTCCGCTGGCTGATATACTGAGTTTACTTCTTGAACTCGGTCAACAGGAAATGAACAATCCCATAGAAATTGAATTTGCGGTCAACCTTGAAACCCCGCCCGGGACTCCAAAAATTTTCAACTTTCTGCAGATAAGACCAATAGTAAATACTGATGAGACTCTAAACATAAATCTTGGGAATATTAATCGAGAGGACACAATTATTTACTCAGAGTCTGCACTAGGTAACGGATTATTCAAAGGTATAAGGGACCTGGTTTATATAAAGCCTGAATCTTTCAATCCTGCCCAAAACAAAAACATAGCAATTGATATTGAAAGGATTAACATAATGTTTGTTAAGGAATCAAAAGGATATGTGCTTATAGGTCCGGGAAGATGGGGATCAACAGATCCATGGCTGGGAATACCTGTCAAATGGCCTCAGATTTCTGCTGCAAGAATCATAATTGAATCGGGTTTAAAGAATTACAGGATAGATCCGAGCCAGGGAACTCATTTTTTCCAGAACCTGATATCTTTCAGAGTAGGTTATTTTACTATAAATCCCTTCATTAACGAAGGTTATTTTGATGTTGAATTCCTGAACAATTTGAAGCCAGTTTATGAAAATGAATTCATCAGGCATATGAGGTTTGAAAAACCTCTTGATATAATGATAGACGGGAAGAAACATAAAGGCATAATACGTAAGCCGTTCAGTTTATCAACAAATAGTTGATCAATAAGTTGCAGCTTCGGTTAAGATTGCCGGATTTATTTTCCTTATAAGACCCTGCAGTACACAACCCGGACCTGCCTCAACAAACAAAGATGCCCCGTCAGCAATCATATTGGTGACAGTTTGCGTCCATTTAACAGGAGAAGTGAGTTGTGAAACAAGATTGGCTTTAATAATATCAGGATCAGAATTTGATTTTGCAGTTACATTTTGATAGATGGGACATTCAGGCTTGTTAAAGGTTGTATTGTTGATAGCTTGTTCAAGTTCAAGCCTTGCCGGTTCCATAAGCGGTGAATGAAAAGCTCCTCCCACAGCCAGCTTAAGCGCCCTTTTAGCCCCCTTTTCTTTTAACAGTTCTATAGCTTTGCTTATGCCTTCGCTGGAGCCTGAAATGACAATCTGTCCGGGGCTGTTATAATTGGCAGGGACAACAATTTCTTTGGTTGAAAAGCATATCTCCTCAACTATCGAATCATCGATACCGATAATAGCCGCCATGGAAGAGGGTATGATGTCGCATGCTTTTTGCATTGCATGAGCCCTTTTTGACACAAGGATCAATCCATCGCTGAAAGATAGTGTCTTGTTAGCTACAAGAGCTGAGAATTCGCCCAGTGAGTGTCCGGCAACCATGTCAGGTTTAAAGGAACTCCCTAATACAGTGACAAGTATGGTGGAATGGAGGAATATAGCCGGCTGGGTCACTCTGGTTTGTCTAAGGTCTTCCTCGGTACCTCCGAACATCAGGTCAGTAATTCTGAATCCAAGTATTTCATTTGCAGATTCAAAAAGTTCTTTGGCAAGCAGTGATCTGTTATACAATTCTTTGCCCATTCCAGGGTATTGAGATCCCTGCCCGGGGAAAACATATGCTTTCATACCAGTTATTTAATGCAGCTTTGAACCTATCAGGTGAACAAATTCCTCACGTGTAGGCATATGATCAAGGAAAATCCCTGTAAAAGCAGAAGTTGTTGTAACCGAGTTTTGTTTCTGTACGCCCCTTATTTGCATGCACATATGTTGTGCTTCAATAACAACAGCAACTCCTAATGGATTAAGGCAATCCTGAAGGCAATCCCTTATCTGGGTTGTCAGTCTTTCCTGTACCTGTAACCTCCTGCTGAATGCTTCAACTACTCTTGCGATTTTACTTAAACCTGTGATGAAACCATCAGGAATATATGCCACATGAGCTTTGCCAAAAAAGGGAAGCATATGATGTTCGCACATCGAATACAGGTCAATATCCTTAACCAGAACCATCTGCTTGTATTCTTCTTTGAATTTTGCGGAATTAATGATGGCGCATGGATTCTGATTATATCCCATCGTGAGAAAATTAAGTGCTTTCGCAATCCTTACCGGAGTTCCCCTAAGTCCTTCCCTGTCAGGATCTTCCCCAATAAGTTGAAGTACTCTGTAATAGATCGTTGAAAGCTCCTTTATGTTCTCTTCATTCCATGACTCAATTTTATTGTATCCGTTAGAGATGATCCCTGCCCCGTTATTTACAAATTCAATTTTGTCAGCCATAATATTCTATTGAGTTATTTTCAGTCTCTTCAATTTTCACACAATGAAGCTGAGCTCCCTCATTTTCGATGTGTGGCTCTAATTCATTCCAGATGGCAACGGCAAGATTCTCTGTGGTTGCTATCAGACCTTTCATAAAATCTACCTCCAGGTTTATATTCTTATGGTCAATTTTCCTGATTACTTTTTCCTGTATAATACTTTTCAGGGTGTCAAGATTCATTACAAAGCCATTTTCTTTGGACATTTCTCCCTTTACTGTCACATGCAAATTATAGTTATGCCCATGCCAGTTCGGATTGGAACATTTACCAAAAACTTTTTTATTTTCATCATCAGACCAATCCTGTCTGAACATCCTGTGCGCGGCACTGAATCTTTCTCTTCTGGTTAAGTATATCATACCGCTGGTCATTTAACTGCGCAATAATAGTAATAAATCTGATCTTTTAAATATATTTACATTAATCTTTTAACACGGGGTAGAAACATTACAAATGTCTTTAAGGATTCTTTTTGTTGCAGCTACGGAATTTGAGGCTGATGTTCTTAAGGAAATACCTGGGCTTACTCAATTTTCAGGGAGGTATAAGCTTGGTGATAATGAATTATACCGGGTCGTGACAGGTGTTGGATCTGTTTCCACTGCCTGGAGCATGAAACAGTGGTTATCAATGAATCCGAAACCTCACCTTGCTCTGAATATTGGGATTGCAGGAAGTTATAGAGACGAAATCAGCGTCGGAGAGATTGTGATGCCTGTTTCTGATTGTTTTGCAGATTTGGGAATTGAAACAGATAAGGGTTTTTTGACCTTATCTGAAGCCGGTTTAACCAGCCCGGATAATTTCCCTTTCAAAAACGGATCAATTATTGCTGAAAATGAATTTGTCAGGAAGGCATTTAAATATGTGAAAGCTGTCAGGGCAATAACTGTAAATACTGCTTCAGGATCTGAGGCTGCAGTTAAAAGGCTGACTGATAAATATGATCCGGATATTGAAACAATGGAAGGGGCAGCTTTCTTTTACGTGTCAGCAATGGAGAAAATCCCATTTATGGGGATCAGAGCTATCTCGAACAGGGCAGGACCGAGAAAAGATAACAAATGGAATATTGCAGAAGCTGTCAGTAATTTATCAAAAAAAATTAAAGAGATTATCTTAATACTTGATTGAAGGAATGAAACTGAAACTGGGATTCTCACCATGCCCTAACGATACATTTATTTTTGATGCAATGGTGCATGGCAGAATTGATACTGAAGGACTTGAATTTGACTATTTTCTTGCTGATGTTGAAGAACTTAACCGTAGAACTTTCACATCGGATGTGGATATAACAAAAATAAGCTGTTATGCTTATACTTTTGTTGCAGGCGATTATTTAATTCTTGATTCAGGAAGTGCAGTCGGTCATGGAAACGGACCTTTACTGATAAGCAAACATTACATTCACCCATCAGAAATTCCGGAAGTAAGAATAGCTATTCCCGGGAAATACACTACTGCTAACCTTCTGCTCAGTATTGCCTGGCCGGAAGTGGACAAAAAGACAGAATATCTTTTTTCGGATATCGAAAAAATTCTACTGGAAGAAAAGACAGACGCCGGACTTATTATTCATGAAACAAGGTTTACATACAGGCAAAAGGGTCTCCGGCTTATTACGGACCTTGGGAAGTATTGGGAA
>DCVC01000127.1:1959-4144 GCA_002328625.1 Bacteroidales bacterium UBA2198 | reverse complement strand
AACCAGTGCTCATCTACTGATATTGTCAGGGTTACATTCAACGACTTGCCCACTGTATCGGCAGGAGATGATGTTCCTGTTTGCGAGGGTGGAAGCGTTCAGTTACGCGCTACGGGAACAGGATCAGGATCAGGATCATTTCTCTGGTCACCGGGTATTTTTCTTAATAATCCGAATATTTCCAATCCTGTTGCTTCACCCACAGCGACCACAACATTTACTGTATTGTTTACCGATCAGAATGGTTGTCAGAACTCGGATCAGGTGACTGTCGAAGTCAGAGAGAGACCTGTGGCTAACGCCGGGCCCGATCAGACCTTGTTTTTTATTTTTGAATCAAATTTTGAAGCAGTTTTAAAACACAGTTATGAAACCGGGAAATGGACTTTACTT
The DNA here is from genome assembly GCA_002328625.1 of Bacteroidales bacterium UBA2198. Lineage (GTDB taxonomy): Bacteria > Bacteroidota > Bacteroidia > Bacteroidales > VadinHA17 > LD21. The sequence continues at coordinate 3,751 of DCVC01000127.1, read as the reverse complement.
TCAGGAACCGGCACCATCGCGGATGAAAACAACCCTTCTTCGCGAGTGAGCAAACTTTCTATTGACGATAATATTTTTCTATGGACAGTAACAAACGGAGCTTGTCCGGCAGCTACTGACACAATTACTATTTTTGTCAACGATCTGATTATTCCTACTTTGATTACCCCGAACCTCGATGGGAAGAATGACTTCTTCCTGATCATGGGGATTGAAACTTTAGGTAAAACAGAGCTTGTTATTTTTAACCGTTGGGGAGCTCAGGTCTTCAGAAGTGATGATTATGATAATAAATGGGACGGAGTTGATGATAAGGCTAATCCTCTTCCTGATGACACTTACTTCTTTGTTCTTAGACCTGAAAAAACAAGGTCTGTAAGCGGCTATGTGGTAGTAAGAAGATAATTATGAAAGGAATTTTAATATTCTTTACAATAATTGTTCTGGCATTGTTGTCCATAACAGACCTTGGTGCACAACCAAAATGGGTGAAGGGTACTCCATCAGTTGCCTCTGCAGGAACAACATCCATTACATTGAATTATGGCATTGACAGGACCGGAACGGTGTATATTATTATATATAATTATAATAACAATATAAAACACTCTTCTTCTACCGTCAGGAGTTTAGCAATTGGAGGTCCGTCAGGATCTCTGGTGGCTACTGCCGTATTACCTGTTGGCAGTCAGAATATTAACAAAACTCTTCAAGCTACTCTGAATGTCATAAATGCAAATCAGATTCATACAATTTTTATTGTAGCTGCCAGCAGTCTGGGGATACTTCAATCTTCACCCGTTAGATTAACAGCAACCACTCTTTCCTGCCCTCCGGTAAATGCCGGGACAGGAGGGAATGAATGCGACCTGGATTTCACCTTCAGCGCCGTTCCGTCTGTGTCCCCTGGCAGATGGACCAAAACTACCGGGCCGGGAAATGCAACCTTCAGTCCGGATGCAAGTGCTCCAAACGCGACCGTCACAGTAACAGAATATGGAGTATATACTTTTACCTGGACAGTAGTAACCGGTTCTTGTTCAAGCAGCGCTGTAGTAACGGTTACTTTTTATCAGCAGCCATTGGCAAATCCGGGGACAGGAGGTAATAATTGCGGACTTTTTTTCCGGCTTAATGCAGTCCCCAGCATCGGTGCAGGAACATGGACGGTAATTAGCGGTCCCGGAAGAGTCAGATTCAGCCCGAATACCAATACCCCAAATGCTGAAATTACTGTCAGCCAATATGGCACATATGCATTAAGGTGGAGAGAAGTGAACGGGATTTGCTCAGATGAAGCAACAGTTACTATAAATTTTGTGGAACAAGTTAATGCCAATGCAGGTAATGGGGGTGACGAATGTGACAAAGATTTTAAACTGAATGCAATTCCGGGAACGGCCACAGGAACCTGGAGTATGATCAACGGACCGGGTAGTGCTGTTTTTAGCCCAAACCCCAATCGTCATGATGCAACAGTTACGGTAACCGAATTTGGGTCCTACGACTTTGCCTGGACAGAGATCAATAATCAATGTTCTTCTACTGATATTATTAGAGTCACATTTCATGACCTCCCTTCGGTAAGTGCAGGTGAAGATATATTTCTTTGTGAAGGTGACACTGTTCAGTTGCATGGTGCCGGATCAGGATCTTTCCACTGGTCGCCTCATGATCTGGTTAATAATCCTGATGTCTACAATCCGTATGCGTTCCCTTTAAGCACTACAATTTTTACAGCAACATTAACCGATCAGTATGGCTGCATTAATTCTGATCAGGTAAAAGTTGA
>DCVC01000127.1:0-1954 GCA_002328625.1 Bacteroidales bacterium UBA2198 | reverse complement strand
TCCGGTACAGGCAAGTTTTCTGATGAGAATGATAAATCTACGATAGTCAGCGGGCTGTCGATCAATGAAAATCTTTTTATCTGGACAGTTACAAATGAAGTTTGTCCCCCTTCTTTAGACACGGTTAAGATAACGGTGACGACTATAGTAACTCCAACATTAATTACTCCCAATATGGATGGAAAAAATGATTTCTTTGTTATAAATGGCCTTGAAACCTGGGGGAAAACAGAAATCATAATATTTAACAGGTGGGGAGCTCAGATATACAGGAACAAAGATTACGATAATAGTTGGAACGGGCTTGATAGCAATGGTAAACCGGTTTCAGATGACACCTATTTCTATATATTAAATCCGGGAAAAAACGAAGCCATTAAGGGTTATATAGTAATAAAACGAACATATGAAAAGAATTATTAGAATATTGTTTTGCCTGCTTATTCCCTTCAATATTTATGGGCAGTTAACGCCATTCACTAATCAATATGTGCTGAATCCCCTCACAATTAATCCTGCTTTTGCGGGAAACAGGGGGGCTTTGAACATTGCAGCTTTTTACAGAAAACAATGGGTTGGGATTGCAGGTGCACCAGAAACAACAACACTTGCAGTCGATGCGCCAATGTTGGATGATAAACTGGGGCTGGGACTGATCATTATGAGCGATAAGATAGGAGTAACCAACGCCACACAGTTGAACACTAATTATGCTTACAAAATAAGTGCAGGAGACGGCGTTTTATCGTTGGGCCTTGGTGCCGGAATGGTTTTTACCCATACTGCCTGGTCGGATCTTATTGTTCTCGATCCCGGAGATGAATATTATCTGGTTGATTCACGTGTATTTGTGGTTCCTAATTTTAGCTTCGGTACGTATTACTCAGTGCATAATTTCTTTGTCGGATTCTCAATTCCAAAATTGCTTGGCTATAAGTTCAACTTTGATAAAAACAAGTATGTATTGAAGAATGATCCTGGTGAATATTATTTTTTAATCAATACCGGTTATTTATTTGATATTTCTCCGAAACTCAGATTTCTACCCTCAGCCCTGGTAGCATTTTCTCCAAATGATAAATTACTTTATGATCTTAATGCCCATTTCAATTTAGTTAATCGAATATGGATTGGTGCTTCATACAGAAATAACAGATCAATTGGTGCATTGCTTCAGTTTCAGGTTAATAACCAGCTTAAGTTTGGGTACACTTATGATTTTGATTTTGGCAACCTTCGAACCTACAGTTCAGGAACACATGAAGTAATGATAAGATACGAATTTCGTTACAGGGTTGAAGCAGTAAGTCCTTTGAATTTCTAAATTCCAGTTATGAAAAGAAAAATCACATTAAGCTTAATTGCTGCTCTTTTGATATCCTCCTCTCTTTCCGGGCAGTCAGAGACTTATACTGTGAAACGCGCTCCTTTCAGCTCGGATAAATACGATGAATTTTCTCCTGTTTATTACAAAAATGGAATAGTTTTCGTTACCAACAGGAGCAGTAAGGTGGTAAATTACTCAACTTCAGAGAATAAAGGACTTTTCAAGATCAATTTCATTGATACTTCGGGAAATGCAGGCTGGCAGAACGCCGGTTTATTGTCAAAAAGCCTAAAGACCAGATTTAATGATGGCCCTGCTACCTTTAACAGCAGAGGTGATACAATTTACTATTCAAGGAATCTTTATGTTGATGGATCAATACGCAACAACATGAATCCACGCAACAAATTAGGAATATTCAGTGCGGTGGCTGACGGTAATAAATGGACAAAATCCAAGGATCTGCGATTTAATAATGAGTGGTACAATATAACAACACCTTACCTTTCTCCTGATGGAACTAAACTGTTCTTTGCTTCTGACAACCCTGCAGGTCATGGCGGATCTGACCTCTATTATTCTGAGTGGAAAGCTAATTACTGGGATGATCCTGTAAATTTGGGTCCT
>DCVC01000022.1 GCA_002328625.1 Bacteroidales bacterium UBA2198 | reverse complement strand
AATTACTTGAGTATATGCTGTCAATCTATCCGAAATCCTTGAATGCCATTATGCGTACAGGGGACCTTAAAAGGATCACAGAGGATTATGTATCAGCGATAAAGTACTATGATGAATTCCTGGAGATCATGCCGGTTGATGCAATTGCAATCAGGAACAGGAGGAATAGTATTGAAAAGTATATCACTGAGTCACTGGTTTATGTTCTTGAAATGGATATTCAGTCACAGGGGATTGATAAGGCTGTAAGAAATTTTAAAAGAAATAAAGCATCCAAAGCCAATAAGTTAACCTATGAAGAAAATGATTTAAACACTCTTGGTTATGCATTATTGACAAGGAAAATGAATGCAGAATCTATAAGAGTTTTTAAGATCGCACTGGAGATCTATCCGAATTCGGCAAATCTTTATGACAGTCTTGGAGAAGCCTGTATGAGAAGCGGTGATAATAAAAACGCCATAATGAATTATGAAAAATCACTGCAACTGAATCCTGCTAATAACAATGCAAAACTAATGCTGGAAAAACTGCAAAACAACAAATAACATTCACATGAAAACTGCAATTTCCCTGTCTTCTATTCTGTTTTTATCGGTTATCACATTATCTGCACAGAATAATGCCGGGACTGATGCTCTTACAGGACCCTACCTCGGCCAGAAACCTCCGGGAATGGTGCCCGGGATTTTTGCTCCGGGAATAATCTCAACGCAGAATCACGAGTTCTCCTGCTGTCTGTCCCCTGACGGGAAGGAATTCTATTTTACCCGTATGAACCCGGAAGAGAGACAAAACTATGTTATGTTTACCAGAGTGACCGATGACAGATGGACAGAACCTGCTGTTGCTCCATTTGCAGGACCATTCACATTCGAGCCATTTGTAACACCCGATAACAAACGGATATACTTTCAGACCGGAAAAGTGACGGATGGAAAACTTATGATGTATACCATGTATGCAGACAGGAAAGAGAATGGATGGAGTGAGGCGAAAGATGCCGGTGATGCCTTTAATCCCATGAAAACCATGCATATCTCAGCTACGTTGAATGGGACTGTCTATACTACTGACATTTCAGGAGGCATGGGCACTGAAGCATTGGGAATCATCAGAAAATACAATGGAGAGTACAAAAAACTTGAGAAACTGGGATTGCCTTTTAATCAAACCGAAAAACAGCAGCATCCCTGGATTGCACCTGATGAAAGTTATATTGTATTTACCATCCGCAGGCCGGGACAAAATCCGTCAAGTGTATTGTTCTGTTCGTTCAAAGACAAAGAGGGAAACTGGAGTACACCGGCTGAATTAAAGCTCAGTATGGATGCCGGGCAACCTTTTATAACACGCGATAGGAAATACCTGTTTTTTTCTGGCGGAAGTCCGGGGAGAGGGGATATTTTCTGGGTGGATGCGAAAATCATCGAAGAGTTGAAACCTGAGAAATAATTTCAACTAATCAGATTTTAATAAAAATGAAAAATAAATTTTTAAAGAATATGCCGGTTTCAGGTTTTAGTATTACTTTAAGCAACCTGAAAGTCAGTTTCAGAAACATAACAAAATCAATTGGATTTACTGCGATCAATATCGGAGGTTTAGCTATCAGTCTATCGGTATGCCTGGTGATAATTCTATATATTAAAGATCAAAGAAGTACTGATAAGTTCCATGCTAAAAGAGATAGAATTGTACAGGTTTATACAAACCTGACAGACTCTGTATCAAAAGAAGTTTATTGTCATGCTTCAACCCCTGCCCCATTGGCACAAAGCCTCTCTAGAAGTTACCCGTTCATTGGAGATAGATAAGTTAGGCACATTTTCAATTACCGGCGTAATTAAAAAGGTGAAAGGAAGGTCGCATATTCGCTTTGGCATGCAATTGCTTTCCGATATGAATCCCGGGATTAAACAGTATAATAGGCTTTCGGGAGCAATTAATTTTCAGGAGGTTATCTATCTTCCTTATCTTGTTGTTGTTTTAGTATTGCTTGCCTGCTTTAACTATATTATTCTTTCTATCGCACATTCTTTAAAACGATCGAAAGAATCAATTATGCGTAAGATTATGGGAGCGTCACGCTCACAAATTGCCAGGCTTTTTCTGAGTGAAACCTTCTTGCTGGTCTTTTTTGCACTTTTTATTTCTTGTTTGCTTTTTTTATGGCTGATCCCTGAATTTAACGGATTAGACACTATAGAGAAAGCTTCAAAACAAATAAATACAAATCAGCTTAGAGAACCGGGAACATACCTCGTTTTTCTTATCTTTTTTCTTATTGTAAGCTTAATAGCCGGTTTCTATCCTTCGCTTTACCTTTCGTCTTTAACGAAAGAAAGATTAGTACCTGGTACAGTTAAGTATGATAAAGTACATCGTTTTATTACAAGAAAATTATTATTGAGTTTTCAGTTTGGAATATCATTAATATCTGTTGTTTTTATAATCTACTTTTACCAGCTCATCAACTTCTGGGTCAAATTTGATTATGGAATAACCAATGATAATATTGTTAATGTAAATATAGATGATGTTGATTACGAGGCCTTTAAGTATGAAATGAGTAAAAGTCTGAATATAACAGGCATTTCGTTTTCAAATGATATTCCGATTTATGGCGGGATGTATTGGGAAAAGCTGATAACAGAGAATAGTGACCTTGAGAAGGATGCTTACTACTATTCGGTTGATTTAGAGTTTATTTCGAATTTTGGAATAAAATTACTGGCTGGCAGAAACTTTTCACAGCAGATGTCAACTGATAAGACTAATTCCATGCTTATGAATGAGACAGGAGTGAAAGCTTTTGGTTTTTCGACACCTGAAGCGTCTATTGGCCGAACATTACATAATAAAGATGGTAAACAATTAACTATTATCGGAGTTACTAAAGATTTCGGATATACATTTCCCGATGTCCCGATTCAACCTATGTTCCTGGTATATCAGCCGGGATTATTTCGATTTGCCAATATACAGTATGTTTCCGGCAAAAAGGATGAGATCAAAACATACCTGGATGAAACATGGAAGAAATTTGGTAAAATTCAAAGGGTTGAATCATATTTCATCGATGACTCTAAGGAAGATACAATGGCAGAACTGCGGGATCCGATTTATCTTGCGTCCTGGATATGTGGTTTTATTGTGGTAATTGCAACTTTAGGACTCTTAGGTATGGCTCGGTACACTTCCGAGGTAAGGACAAAAGAGATTGGAATTCGAAAAGTCTTCGGAATCAGCAATTTGGGAGCAATCTATCTGCTTGCGAAAGATTACCTTAAACTCATGATTGTTACAGCATGCGTTGCAATTCCTACTGCATTCTTTCTTACCAAAACAATATTTCAGGAATTTGAAAACAGACCCGAAATGAATCTTTGGGTATTGCCTGTTGTCCTGTTATTCTTTTTACTCCTTTCTGTTACAACAATTAGTTCTCAAACCATAAAAGCAGTGATGGCCAATCCTGCGGATATATTAAGATTTGAATAGTGTTTATACAACCGGCATGAATTTTTTACTTTTGAACTGTCAATTTTAATCAAATCAAAATTGAGAAGACCCGTAATCACTTTAGCCCTGATTATATTTTCATCTGCCTGGCTCGCTGCACAGACCAGTATTTCAGCTCTTGATAATGCCATAACCAGAGCAGAGAACAGGATTGAAACCAGCTCAATGCCTTCTTTCAGGAACCTCGAGAGCTTCCTGGTATGGTCAGAAGGAGATTTCAGACATGTTAAGTACTTTAATGGCGTTTCCAGTCAGACAATTCATCAGATACAATCCCAGACAAAAAGCATTATATCATTATTACTCGGGATTGCAGTAGACAAGGGATTTGTTAAAAGTGAATATGAACCTGTGTCAGCATTTTTCCCTGAGTACTTTAACGATAAAGACACTTTAAAATCATTGGTTATTATCCGCGACCTTCTGACAATGTCGGCAGGATTTGAATGGGAGGAGATGCTCCCGTTTAACGATCAGAGGAATAATAATATCCGGATGAACTACAGCGGCAGCTATTTAAAATATGCATTGTCGCGGCCAATGGCTTCTCAACCATCTGCCGAATTTAAATACAATAGCGGGGCTCCGATGATAGTAGCTGGTATTATTGAGAAAACTGCAAATATGCCTCTGGATAGATTCGCTGAGAAATACCTGTTTAATCCATTGAATATTAATGAATACCGCTGGATCAAGGATTCAACAGGTTTATGCCACGCCGGAGGAGGGTTATTCCTGAAGCCGGAAGATATGGTAAAAATCGGAGCTTTGGTACTCAATAAGGGAAAATGGGAAGAGGAAAACATTGTCCCGGAAGAATGGCT
>DCVC01000196.1 GCA_002328625.1 Bacteroidales bacterium UBA2198 | reverse complement strand
ACTTATGGATTCGAATCTTCTTCAGGATTTGCCTATTCACACGGCAATTTAAGTGCCGGTCTTGAGACAGAATATTCATTTACTAAAGCTTTTGTTTCAGGTCCTTTAGTCAATCAGGAGATTGAACAGAAACAGCTCTTATATGTTCCTGTTCATCAGATCTCTTCTGTTGTCCGGGCATGTTATAAGAGAATCCAATCCTCAATGGTTACACGGTTTACAGGAAAAAGATTCATCACTGTTGACAATTCCCAGTATTTGCCGGCTTATATTGTAAGTGACCTTAACCTCGGAATAAAGATAAGTGCAGGAAAAAGTACCTTCGAAACTGATTTTATTATTGAGAACATCTTTGATGTTAATTATCAGTCAATTGCATGGTATCCAATGCCGGGCAGGTCGTTTTTAATGAAACTTGTTTTTCAAATCAAAAAATAAAATGAAGAAACCTTTATTATTTCTGGCTCTTTCGGTTTTACTGGTATCATGTGTTAAACTGACCGATCCTGTTATTATTGATGTTGATATAGTACCCTCCTTTCTGTCAGGACCCGGAGTTTTTATTGTCAACGAAGGGAATTTTAACTGGGGAAACGGTTCCCTGTCATTTTACTCATACGATTCGGCAAAATTATACAACAATGTTTTCAGGTCAGTAAATAACCGGATTCTGGGAGATATTCCAAACCAGATGGTGATCCAGGGAGATTATGCATATATTGTTGTCAACAATTCCGGTAAAATTGAGGTTGTTAAGCAAAAAACGCTGGGATCAATAAAAACAATAGAAAAGCTTAAATCTCCCCGTTATATCTCAATGATTGGAAGCACAAAGTCTTATGTAAGCAGCCTCTTTTCCGATTCACTTACAATTATTGATCTTTCAACAAATGCAACCTCCGGATATATAGATATTGGACACCCGTCTGAAGCCCTTGTGACATTTTCAGGAAAGGCTTTTGCAGCACATTGGTATAATGGCAACAAGATAATGGTTATAAACACCATAAATGACATCCTGACTGACTCCATCGAAGTCGGGCCGGAGCCGGAAAGTATGGTAATTGACAAAAATGCTGTTTTATGGGTGCTCTGCAACGGAGGCTGGAAACGCGAAAATTTTGCAGAGCTGATAGCTATTAACACGTTAACGCTTGAAATTGAAAAAAGATTTACCTTTCCGTCAAAAGATGATTCCCCTCTTTGTTTACAAATTGATGGAACAGGAAACACGCTCTACTACATTCATAACGGAATTAAACGAATGAGCATTGATGCTGCCCAATTACCTGAAGTACCTTTAATTGCAGAAACAGAACGTAAATTCTATAAATTCGGAGTAAATCCTCTGAATGGTGATATATTCATTACTGATGCTGCTGACTATCAGCAGAAAGGATATGTTTTATATTATAAAAACGACGGAACTTTCGTTACTGCCATGCAGGCAGACATAATACCGGGATCCCTTTGCTTTAAACTACCCCCAGAATCCGTCATAGAATGAACCGATGCCTGTCCAACTCTCCTCTGATGAAAGAAACAGCTTACGGAATATTTGTTTTTCTGATGATAATAGCATTCTCGTGTTCTGGCAAAAATACAACACTTATAAATAATCAGGTTTATTACAATAATGCCATAATATCATATGCGGAGAGATTAAAAATTGAAAAAAAGGAGGGGTATTCGCAGCTTTCAATATTAAACCCATGGCAGGGGGCAAATGAAATAATACATACCTGGTATCTTGTTCCCAGGGGCTCTGACCCTCCGGACGGAGTCGATTCTGCCAAAATCATTTTTACACCTGTCAGAAAAATTATCTGTATGTCAACCACTTACCTTCCAATGATACTGTCTCTCAATGAGGTAAATTCAATATCAGGCGTTTCAGGTACTGAATTTATATTCGGAAAAGAACTGACAGAAAGAGTAGATAATGGTCATATTGTGGATGTTGGATATGAGGATAACATAAACAAGGAACTGATAATCTCAATAAAGCCAGACCTGGTCATGACTTATGGTATAGGCAATGAATCAACAGGTTATCTCGGAAAAATCAGAGAGTTTGGAATCAGGGTAATGTTTAATGCGGATTACCTTGAAACGGATCCCCTTGGCAAGGCTGAATGGATTAAAATGTTCGGAGCTCTCTTCTGCAAGGAAGAGGAAGCTGATATTATTTTCAGAGCAATTGAAAACGAATATAATACTTTGAAAGAGTACATATCCGGCCAATTGGTTTCCCGACCTTCGGTTCTTCTGGGATTGCCTTACAGGGACACCTGGTATGTATCTCCCGGCAACTCTTATATCAGCAGGCTGATTGATGATGCAGGTGGAAATTACCTGTGGAATGACACCAGGTCTTTTGTATCAATGCCGTTGGGAATTGAAAACGTATATCTGAAAGCCCTTAAAGCTGAGTACTGGTTGAATATTGGAAATATCAACAGCAGAAAAGAGATTTTGGCAATTGATCCAAGGCTGGAAGATTTTCCCTGTTTTTCAATGGGGAATCTGTATAACAACAATAAAAGAATTAATCTGAAGGGAGGTAACGATTACTGGGAAAGCGGAAATATGAATCCCCATGCTGTTCTGAAAGATATTGCTTCTATCCTTCACCCTGAGCTGCTCAGTGATCACAAACTTTTTTACTACACGAAAATCTATTGAAAGGGATGTCATTGACAGGGAGAAAATTGACGGGCACTATTCCTGATAACCACATCGGGGAAAATTCGGGATTTATATTTACAGGACTCATTGTTATATTTATTTCCCTCTTTTTTCTGGATATACTCCTCGGATCGGTCACCATCAGTTTTACTGATATTATTAAAGCATTTGCGGATAATGGTGAAAGCGAGGCCGGCAGGATAATATTAAAATTCAGGCTGCCCAAGGCAATAACTGCATTAACTGTCGGAATAGCTTTGTCATTAAGTGGATTGCAAATGCAGACACTCTTCAGAAATCCTATGGCCGGACCATATGTCCTTGGAATAAGTTCAGGAGCAAGCCTCGGGGTTGCATTTGTTATTCTGGGATTTTCTGCTCAGGTATCTCCTGATGCCATCACGGGTTTGGGTAACTGGACAATAATTGTGGCCTCATGGATCGGTGCAGGATTGGTTATGGTGCTGATTATGTTTATATCCTCCAGGGTAAAGGATATTATGACTGTCCTTATCCTGGGAATAATGATTTCAAGTGGTATCTCTGCCATTGTAAGCATTATGCAGTATTTCAGCAGCGAAACATTATTAAAAGCATATGTTATATGGACAATGGGGAGCCTGGGTAACCTGACCTCCTCACAGCTCAATATTCTTCT
>DCVC01000295.1 GCA_002328625.1 Bacteroidales bacterium UBA2198 | reverse complement strand
GTTATCTGTCACAGGCTAATACCCTTTTAAGGGAGATACAGGCAAATATTGCATTATCGGCTGATACAGCCACAGTTAGAAGTACAGTAGAATCTGTTGCTGATACAACAAAAAGAGATCAAACCCTTCTCGATCTCATTGCAAAAGATACCAGCGGACCTGCGGCTGCAACAACCCGCGAGGAATTTACTCTTCAGAATCCGCTATTTGGTCTTCTTAATCCGCGTGTTACTGAGCAGGGGGAGCCTTTACCTTCAAGCATGGTTGGCCTTGCTGCCGGTATTGATACAGCCAGGGTCAACCGTTACCTAAGTATGAACCAGATAAAAGCTCTCTTCCCGCGCGACCTTAAACTCCTTTGGAGTCAGAATCCGCATAAGTATGATCCAACAGGAACCTTATATGAAATGCATGCCATCAAAATCACAACCCGTGACGGGAGACCACCTCTGAGTGGTGATGTGATTACTTCGGCAAGACCTTCATCAGGAATCACAGGATCAGAAGTCAAGGTTGACTTTAGTATGAATGCCGAAGGTGCAAAGACATGGGCGCGAATGACACGGGAGAATATAGGGCGCTGCATTGCGGTGGTACTTGATGGTTATGTCCGCTCTTATCCCAGGGTGCAAAATGAAATAACCGGTGGCAACACCGAAATTACTGGCGATTTCACTATTGATGAAGCAAACGACCTGGCAAATATACTTAAGTCAGGTAAACTGCCTGCTCCTGCAAGGATTGTCTCCGACACAGTTATAGGACCCACACTTGGTAGAGAAGCAATACAATCAGGATTTTTATCCTTTATTATTGCATTCGTAATTGTTCTGATTTATATGATCTTTTATTACAGCAAAGTGGCCGGGACAATTTCTGATATAGCTCTGTTTGCAAACATATTCCTCCTGTTCGGGGTACTCGCTTCCCTTAATGCCGTTCTGACACTGCCGGGTATTGCAGGTATAGTCCTTACCATGGGTATGGCTGTGGATGCCAATGTGCTTATTTATGAAAGGATAAGGGAGGAATTAAGAGCAGGTAAAGGTATTAAGCTGGCAATCGCCGACGGCTATAAAAGAGCCTATTCAGCAATTATTGACTCAAACCTGACAACTCTGCTTACAGGTATCGTCCTTTATGTATTTGGAACAGGACCGATTAAAGGTTTTGCTACTACACTGGTAATAGGTATTCTGACCTCTCTTTTTACAGCAATATTTGTTACAAGACTTATTTATGAATACTTGTTAAAAAGAAATGCCAATCTTACTTTCTCAATAAAAATAACTGCTAATATATTGAAGAACATCCATATAGATTTTATTGGTTTAAGAAAATACTTCTATACAGCTTCAATTATAGTCACAATAATAGGAGTTTCTTCACTTGTTATAAGGGGACTTAACCAGGGAATTGATTTTACCGGCGGACGCACATTTGTTGTAAGATTTGATGAAAGTGTCAAAACTCAGGATGTTGCCAGGAATTTAACCGGTGCTTTTGAAACCATGCCTCAGGTTGTTACTTTCGGAAGCGATAACCAGGTTAAGATAACAACCAAATACAGAATAGACGAAACCGGAATAGATGATGAAGTTGACACAAGGCTTTATGAAGGTCTTAAAGGGATGTTGGGAGAAAATGTAACACGAGAGGAATTCCTTTCTGATTACCGAAAAAGTTCTGAAACGATTGGCCCGGCAATAGCAACAGATATTAAGATAAAAGCTATATACTCTGTTGCAATAGCTCTTATTATCATATTCCTTTATATCTTCATGCGGTTTCGAAACTGGCAATATGGTTTTGGCGCCGTTGCTTCGCTTGTACACGATACTTTATTTGTAGTAAGCATCTATTCTCTCTTCTGGGGTGTTTTGCCATTCTCACTCGAAATAGACCAGGCATTCATTGCAGCAATACTTACAGTAATCGGTTATTCTGTAAATGATACAGTAATTGTTTTTGACAGAATGAGGGAGTTTCTGCCACTCTATCGTAAGCGTCCCCTGAAAGAGGTACTTAACATGGCAATGAATGCCACTCTTAGCAGGACTATCAACACTTCTCTTACAACATTGCTGACAGTAACGGCAATATTCATATTCGGAGGAGCTGTGATACGTGGTTTTGTGTTTGCTCTGATGATAGGTATTCTTGTGGGAACTTACTCCTCGATCTTTATTGCATCGATGTTAATGTATGATACATCAAGAAAAAGAGGGATATTAATTGACGCAAAAACAAAAATCCAGGAATAGATAAAAGATTTGACAAATCTGACAATCAGTTTAACAACCAGTATTTACAACTGATTGATTAAAATTTTAAGGAATTTCATTAATCTTTGCTAACTTTGTCTTGGCTTGATGCCGGGATATTTATTACAAAAATCTGAATGAGCGGACAGGAAATATTCATTATCATAATTGTGGCCCTTCTGCTGTTTGGTGCCGATAAACTGCCCGAAATCGCGAGGGGAATCGGAAAAGGAATGCGTGATTTCAGAAAGGCAACCGATGATATTAAAAGAGAATTTGAAGCAAGCACCAGTGAGATCAGACAAGATCTGAACGAGGTTGCCAGTTCAATTTCAAATGAGGTAACGAACATGTCAGATAATATCCAGAATGATTTCAATGAGGTAACTGATAACCTCCAGAAAGAAATGAATGAAATTACCAACGATCTTCAGAGCGATGTCAATGAGGTAAAAGATAATCTTGAAAAAGGTGTTAATGAAGTAAAGGAAGATATTGAAAAAGATGTTAATGAAATTAAGGATGATTATCGTAAGAATATAAATGAACCTGATAATAATTATTACCGTTACGATTATCCGGACTGATGTTCCAATTCTTTCATTTCATGCATATTAGAATCCGCATTTTAGCACCTGCTATTTCCCTTTAAAAAATCATGATCATTACAAACGGCATTACCAAAGCATTCGGAGACCTCAGGGTTCTCAAAGGGATTGATATTGAAATTAAAGACAGGGAGGTTGTTTCTATCGTCGGCGCCAGTGGTGCTGGCAAGACAACTCTGCTTCAGATAATCGGTACACTCGACAGGCCCGATGGTGGTACAATTTATTACAACGGGACTGATGTTTGCAGTTTGAAAGGTAAGTCACTTGCTATATTCCGGAACAGTCATATCGGGTTTGTCTTTCAGTTTCATCAGCTTCTGCCGGAATTCACAGCCCTGGAGAATGTCTGCATACCTGCGTATATAGCCGGGAAAGGCAAGAATGAAGCTGAAGCAAAAGCATCTGAAATACTGGGATTTCTAAACCTGACTGACAGGCTTGAACATAAACCTTCGGAACTCAGTGGTGGCGAACAACAACGGGTAGCTGTTGCAAGAGCCCTTATTAATAATCCGTCTGTGATACTTGCCGATGAACCTTCAGGTAATCTCGACTCAGAAAATAAAAATGAGTTGCATAAGCTCTTCTTTAAACTGAGGGATACCTTCGGTCAGACAATAATTATTGTTACCCACGACAGGCAGCTTGCAAATATGTCGGACAGGATCCTCCAGATAAAAGACGGCCTTATAGTAAATGAGTCATAAGCGACTATACAATGGCTTGTCCGCCATAGAAATGAAACAATTCCTTGAGGAAAAATATCTTCAATATAACAATCCTTCATTCATAACCTGTGATCCTATCTCTATCCCTCACAGGTTTGCCGATCCTCGCGATATAGAGATTTCAGGTTTTCTTGCAGCTGCTATTGCATGGGGCCGCAGAGACCTTATCCTGAGAAGTGGGAATATCCTTATTGAAATGATGGATAATGATCCCTACGGATTTGTGAAATCTGCTGAGGAGTGTGACCTGCAAAGAATTTCGGGATTTGTTTACAGGACTTTCAACGGGACAGACTGCAAATACTTCATGCAGGGTCTGCAGTTTATTTATTCAAACTA
>DCVC01000331.1 GCA_002328625.1 Bacteroidales bacterium UBA2198 | reverse complement strand
TTTTTTATAAAAAAGCACATAAAATATACATAAAAGAGGCAATTGTATGGTTTACGGTTTGGGTCATCCTTGCTCTACTGTTTAATCTTTTCGTTTTCTTTGAGTTCGGGAAGACTAAAGCTCTTGAATTTTTTACAGGTTATGTTATTGAAAAATCACTTAGTATTGACAATATATTTGTTTTTATATTGATTTTTACCTATTTCTCGGTTGATGAGAAATACCAGCACAAAATATTGTTCTGGGGAATTTTTGGTGCCCTGATAATGCGGGGTATATTTATTGTTACAGGAGTTGCATTAATAAACAGATTTCATTGGATAGTAATCATTTTTGGAGCTTTCTTGGTTTACTCGGGTTGCAAAATGCTGTTTCACAAGGAAGCAGAGGTTGATCCCGACAAGAACAGGCTGGTAAGGTTTTTCAGAAGGTATTTCCCTGTGTCGGAAACACTTCATGATGACAAGCTATTCATCAGGAAAAACAACAGACTATTTGCAACACCATTATTTGTTGTTCTGCTTGTAATTGAATCGTCCGACCTTGTTTTTGCAGTTGACAGTATCCCGGCTATTCTGGCTATCAGTAAGGATACGTTTATTGTTTACACATCGAATATTTTTGCAATACTGGGGCTTCGTTCCCTCTATTTTGCCGTTTCAGGAATGATGAAATATTTCAGGTATCTTAAAAACGGACTGGCATTTATTCTTTTATTCGTAGGACTTAAAATGCTTGCCTTTTATTTCGAGATTGAGATCTCCATTATTTTATCGCTGTCAGTAATCATTGCCATACTTATTATTTCGATTCTTGCTTCAGTCATGAAAAAGGCGAAATGAGGTTTTAAATGCCTGTCGGAATAAAATCATTATCACAATTTAAAGAAAATACTAATTTTACCTTATCATATTGTGAAGGTAATTTTTATTTAATGCAATTCTAAAGGAGAACAGGAATGAATCCTCAAAGGCAAAGACCGGCATTTCCGTGGCCACTTATTGTTCTCTTTCTGGTAATTGCAACCAGCAGTATTCTGGTAGGTTTTTTTTACTACAGGAATCAGAAAAAAAGACTACTTAATGATAAACTCCTTGAATTATCCGCAATTGCCGATCTGAAGGTTGGACAGATTGCTCAGTGGCGGGATGAAAGGATTGGTGATGGCATTTTCATAAGTGAGAATGAACCAATGGTAAAACAGATGTCGGATTTTTTGATTTATGCTCCTGAAAATACACGTTCTGAAATAAGACGAAGCCTCCATTCCCTTACCGGTAATTTTGACTATAGAAACATACTGCTGCTTGATACAGCCGGAAATGTAAAACTAAGCTTTACAAGCCAGGACTCGATTGACGGCACACATTTTAAACCTTTACTGAATGATGCGCTCCGCAGCCGGAAAGTAATACTTACAGATCTGCACAGAACGAGAAGCAGTAATTCTGTTCATCTCGATTTAGTCATACCATTGATGACCAGACAAATTAACGAAACATCAGCGATCGGACTGCTGGTCTTGCAGATTGATCCTCACCAGATCCTTTATCCGCTTATCCAGAAATGGCCCCTGCCAAGTAAAACTGCTGAAACACTCCTGATAAGAATGGAAGGCGAGGAGGTTGTTTTTCTGAATGAACTGCGGTTTCTTAAAAACTCGGCACTGAATCTAAAAAGATCTATTTCAGACAAATCGTTACCTGCGGCGATGGCTGTTCAGGGAATTGAAGGAACAACTGGAGGTACAGATTATCGCGGGAAGCCTGTTGTTGCAGCAATGAAGAAGGTTCCCGGATCCAGCTGGTATATGGTCGCCAAAGTTGATCATGATGAAATATTCAAAGTACTCAATGATCAGATAACAATGGTAATTATAATAATAACTTTGTTTATCCTGACCACTGGCCTTTTACTTGGTTTTATAGAATGGAATGAAAATGTACGGTTTTACCGTGAGAAATATGAAACTGAACTTGATCATCTTGCATTGAGGAAACACTTTGATCTCATTCTTAAATATGCCAACGATATAATATTTCTTACAGACAGGAATTCAACCATAATTGAAGCCAACGATCGTGCGGCAGAGATATATCAATATCCCCGTGAAGAGCTTATAGGATTGAATGTTTCCAGGATCAGGGCTCCTGAAACGTTGACGCGTATAGGAGAAGAAATAAGAATCCTTGATGAGAAAGGATATGCAACTTATGAAACTATCCATACATGTAAGGACGGCTCTGCTTTCCCTGTTGAAATAAGTTCCCGGAAGGTAGATATTGAAGGAGTGAAATACTACCAATCAATTTGCCGGGACATAACCGAACGAAAACTGGCTGAAGAGACCCTCAGAGAGAGTGAGGAACGTTTTCGGAAGATTTTTGAGGAGAGCCCGGTAGGTATCGCAATGACCGGAAAGGATATGCTAATAATCCGTGCAAATTCTTCCTTTTGTGAAATGACGGGCTACAGTGAGGAGGAGCTTAAATCCTTCACCTATAAGAATTTTACCTATCCTGATTATATTGATGGTGATGAGGTCTCACTTCTTAAACTTGTGGCAGGGGAATATCCTACCTATCACAAAGAAAAACAATATATACGTAAAGATAATCAGATCATATGGGGTTCAACAACAGTAAGTGTGATCCGCAATAATATTGACGAAGTGCAATATTTCCTGATAATGGTTGAAGATATAACTGAGCGTAAACGGGATGAAGCAGATCTTATAGCAGCTAAAGAGAAAGCCGAAGAGAGCGACAGGTTAAAGACTGCGTTTCTGCACAATGTTTCTCACGAAATACGGACCCCCATGAACGCTATTATTGGATTCTCAGCTCTTCTCAGTGAACCGGATAACACCGAAGAGGAACGTCGTCAGTTTATTGATATTATTTTCCAGAGCGGAGGGCAACTGCTGTCAATTATCAATGATATTGTTGATATAGCCAATATTGAAAGCGGACAGGTTAAGCTTAATATCAGAGAGATGAATCTTAACTTATCTCTAAGTAGTCTGGAAGAACAATTCAGCTATAAGGAAGAGCCCGGTGTGCTATCAATCAATCTAACAAAAGGATTGCCCGACAACGATTCCATAATATTGACAGACAGTACAAAGCTGATACAGGTTCTTTCTAACCTGATCAATAATGCCACAAAGTTTACAACAAAGGGGAGAATAGACTTCGGCTATCATCTGAAAAATGATTTCCTTGAGTTTTTTATCCGGGACACCGGCATCGGAATCCCTCCTGAACATCATGAGAAAATATTCGACAGGTTTTACCAGGTTGACAATATGGTGTCGAAAAAAATAAGCGGAACGGGATTGGGTTTATCAATCTGCAAAGCATATGTTGAAATTCTTGGGGGCAAAATCTGGGTGAATTCAATCGCCGG
>DCVC01000310.1:43252-44763 GCA_002328625.1 Bacteroidales bacterium UBA2198 | reverse complement strand
TCGGATATATTTAAATATACCAGCGAAAAGATGCCCAGGTTCAATTCAATCAGCATCTCGGGATATCACATGCAGGAAGCGGGAGCCACATGTGATATTGAACTTGCCTATACTCTGGCCGACGGATTGGAGTATCTGCGTGCCGGAATTAATGCAGGGCTTGATATTGATGCATTTGCACCGAGGATCTCTTTCTTCTGGGCGGCAGGGATGAATCATTTTATGGAAATCGCCAAGATGAGAGCCGCAAGGATGTTATGGGCAAAAATCGTTAAAAACTTCAGTCCGAAAAATCCAAAATCCCTCGTACTGAGGACCCACTGTCAGACTTCGGGCTGGAGTCTGACCGAGCAGGATCCTTATAATAATGTCGGGAGAACATGTATTGAAGCTATGGCTGCTGCTTTGGGACACACCCAGAGCCTTCATACAAACGCACTGGACGAGGCACTTGCACTTCCCACTGATTTCACGGCTGCAATTGCAAGGGAGACGCAGAAATACCTTCAGAAAGAAACGGAAATATGCAGGGCAGTTGATCCCTGGGCAGGATCATATTATGTAGAATCACTTACTGACTGGATAGCCCACAGAGCCTGGGAACATATCACCGAAATAGAAAACCTCGGCGGTATGGCGAAAGCAATTGAATCGGGAATACCCAAAATGAGAATTGAAGAAGCTGCTGCAAGAACCCAGGCCGGAATTGACTCGGGAATGAAAGTGATTGTCGGAACAAACAGGTTCCGGCTTGAAAAGGAGACCCCGCTCCAGACTCTCGAAGTGGATAATAAAGCAGTAAGAGATTCACAGATAAAAAGACTTGAAGAACTTAAAGCCTCGAGGAATGAGGCCGAATGTCAGTCAGCTCTTGATGCACTCACAGACTGTGTCCGGACAGGTACAGGCAATCTTCTTGACCTGGCTGTTATAGCTGCATCCAAAAGAGCAACTCTGGGAGAAATATCGTATGCTTGTGAAAAAATAACAGGAAGATATAAAGCAGTGGTACGTTCAATTTCAGGTGTCTATGCATCAGGTTACAAACCGGATAATGATTATAATGAAGCCAGAGCCCTGGTCGCCAGGTTTGCTGAAAAAGAAGGGCGTCAGCCCAGGATAATGATCGCCAAGATGGGGCAGGATGGACATGACCGAGGCGCTAAAGTTGTTGCCACCGGATATGCCGATATGGGATTTGATGTCGATATCGGCCCTTTGTTCCAGACTCCTGCCGAAGCTGCAAAGCAGGCAGTCGAAAATGATGTACATGTTCTCGGGGTATCAAGCCTTGCAGCAGGACATAAAACACTTATCCCGCAGGTGATCGCTGAACTTAAAAAACTTGAAAGAGAGGATATTCTTGTTATCGCCGGAGGTGTAATTCCGCCTCAGGATTATCAGTTCCTCTATGATAACGGTGTTGCTGCGATTTTCGGTCCGGGAACTTCAGTTGCAAAAGCGGCAATACAAATTTGTGAAATATTGCTCCGCTCATTCGGATAAAATAC
>DCVC01000310.1:15467-43217 GCA_002328625.1 Bacteroidales bacterium UBA2198 | reverse complement strand
ATGGAAGATTTAAGTCAGAATCAAAACCAGTACAATTATCAGACCACGGGACAGCCACCCGGAAAAGATGCAGGACAGAATCTTGGAATTGCAGCGCTTATAACTGCTATTATCACTTTCGTTCTCGCAGTGATTCCATGCGTGGGCCTTATGGCAGTTATCCCCGGAATAATTGCCATTGTACTTGCCTCAGTAGGACTTTCACAGGCAGCAAGAAATGAAACGCCGCGCGGGATCCTTGTTGCAGCACTCGTTATTGGAGTGGTTGCCACCCTGATCTCTTTTTCCCAGATATTTGTTGCAGGGGAGGTTATAAGGAAGGCAGACAAATGGCCTCATAAATTTGAGAGGATAATGGATGATGTACAGAAGGATGTCCTGCGGGATCTTGAAAAGGCAAAAATAGATATCAGGATCCAGAACGGAGATGAGAAAGTGGAAATAAGTACCAGTGTCGGAAGGAAAGACAGGGAAAAGACTCTCGAAGAACTGGAAATGGACAAAACCTCCGGAGATGATACTCTCGTCAGTCCACAACAGAACCAGTGAGATTTCAGTGAGAAGATTGCAGAATGAGCCTTACCTGGTAATTAACATGGTATTTGCCGGGATAATAATGCTGATTCTGTTGTATAGTCTTGTATTTTCACCTGAAAAAGATAACTATCCGGTACCTTGTATCCATGAAAAAATTACCGGGGAAAAATGCCCTTCATGCGGACTTTCACACAGTCTGTCACTTATTCTGAGAGTCAGGATCGGAGAAGCTTACAACTGGAACAACAACGGAATGAGAGTTTTTCTTTTTCTAATATCCCAGATAATGTTGAGAATCTTCTTTTCACGATCATATATTAAATATCCCCAATCACTTAAGCACATAATCATCCTTGATGTTACAGGTTCACTGATATTGTTCCTGATAACATTCATGCCATTTATGGTTTTTATTTTCAGGTGGCTCTGATTAATTAGTGTTTGTCTTTAAAGTGGCATTTTTTTGATTTAAGAACAAGGAACATCGATTAACGATTTATGAAGTTTAGCATAATCGACTGATTATCTTTCTACTTCTAAAATCAAAAATCGTTAATCCTTGTTCGATATTAATACTAAATTAGAAACATCTTACTTTATGGACAGACGCTAATTAGTTGGCAGTCGGCAGATCAGTTGGCAGCTGGCAGTTGGCAATTTTATCAGTCAGGATCGGTCAGAAGATCGTATATCAGGCTGCTTTCAAATCCTTTTGACAGACCGTATCTTAAAAGCTTACCTTTAAGGTCATACTGGTTTTTTGCTTTAATATGCCTGCGGTGCGATGAGATCATTTCCTTAGCTGCCTTCAGATAAGTTTCATTATCAATCGAATCCAATGCTCTGTCAATAATGTCGGATGATAAATGCTTCGCCCTGAGATGAGCTGCGATCTTTACCTTTCCCCATTTGTTATAATTGAATTTATCCTTAACAAAAGCAGAAGCATAACGGGTTTCATTTATGAAATTTTCCTTTACAAGAATCCTGATGATCTTTAAGCTGTCGGAATTGCCCACTCCCCATGAATTGAGCTTGCTCAGGATATCGGCGGTACAATATTCCCTTGCTGAGCAAAGCGCCATTGATTTTGTCAGTGCAGTCTGGTAAAAGCTCTCTTCAGTCATTACGTATCCCTTTTATTATCCTTTCTTTATTGTTTATGTCCCTGATTATCTTTATTCCGGAAAATCCTTCCGATTCCATAAGTTCTGACAGTTGGCTGCCCATTGCCTCATTTATCTCAAAATATATCTTTCCTGCCGGGGCCAGTATATGTGATGCCAGGTTTGTAATTGCCCTGTAGAAGACCAGCGGATCTGAATCCGGTACAAAGAGCGCTGACGAAGGTTCATAATTCAGAACATTTACAGACATGAGGCTTTTTTCGGAATCCCGTATATACGGTGGGTTACTTACAATTATATCTGGTTTTTTCAGGCTTCGTGGATCAATTTTGAACAGATCAGCAACAAAAAATGAAATGCGAACATTATTGAGCAGGGAATTTTCCCTTGCTTTTATTAAAGCGGCTTCGGAGATATCAAACCCGGTCACGACACTGCCGGGAATATTTATTGCAAGAGCAATTGCAATACATCCTGATCCTGTTCCCGCATCCAGAATATTACCCCTGAATCCCCTGTTCTCCTTAATTATAAGGTCAACCAGTTCTTCTGTTTCGGGCCGGGGGATCATAGTGTGCTCATCCAATCTGATAGTACAGTTATAGAATTCGGTGTATCCGAGTATATATTGAAGAGGTTTGCCTTTTTTCAGATCTTTGCAGATTGATGTGATCCTGTGAACCTGTTTTTGTTGCAGACAGGTTTCAGGCATCGCCAGGTTCCTGATGTGTGATGATTTCAGTATATCCTTAAGGATTATGGCTGATATTGCATTTATTTCATACAGAGGGTAAATTCCTTCAAGTTCATCTTTAAGATAAAGTTTAATTTCTTTAATTGTTTGTATATTAACACCCATATATCAAATATAGTACTTTATAAGCAATGCCGGCAGATACGGATATAAAATTCATGCAAAGGTGTCTTGAGCTGGCTGTCAGGGCTGAAGGTAATACCTTTCCTAATCCGCTGGTCGGATCAGTGATAGTAAATGACGGTAAGATTATCGGGGAAGGGTATCACCGTAAAGCCGGAGAGCAACATGCTGAGAGAATTGCAATAAACTCGGTTATTGAGAGAGAATTGCTCGGGAGTTCTACTTTATATGTGAACCTTGAACCCTGCAGTCATTTCGGGAAAACACCGCCATGCAGTGAGCTGATAATTAAATCGGGGATAAGAAGAATTGTTGTGGGGACCATTGATTCGAGTGATAAGGTTTGCGGGAAGGGGATAGAAGGGCTCCGGAATGCCGGTTGCGAAGTTATTCCGGGTGTGCTGGGGGATGAGTGCAGGTGGATAAACCGGCGGTTTTTTACATTTCATGAAAAAAAGCGTCCGTATATAATACTCAAATGGGCAGCCAGCTCTGACGGATTTCTGGATATTGACAGGAATAAATTCCAGGGAAACAGGCCTGCATGGATTACCGGTGCATCCGACAGAGTACTGGTTCACAGATGGAGGGCTGCAGAACAGTCAATACTGGTTGGAGCCGGGACCATCAGGACTGATAATCCTATGCTCAATGTAAGGGAATGGGCCGGAACAGATCCTCTGAAGCTTGTCCTCAGCAGCTCGGGAAACCTGGATCCGGAATCTGCCGTTTTCACAGCGGGTGGAAAAGTAATTGTATTCACACATAATAAAGAAGATATTACCGGCTATCCGGGAAAATTTATTCTGGATCCTGGCAGAAGCTCAGCCGGGCAAGTACTTTCCCATATTTATGATTCGGGGATTCAGTCAATATTTATTGAGGGTGGAGCCAGGGTGCTGAACCATTTTATAACGGAAAACCTGTGGGATGAGGCAAGGATATTCACGGGAAAGATCATTTTCGGATCGGGGATCAAAGCTCCGGTTGTTACAGGGATTATCAAATCTGAAACCGATTATTCCGGAAGTCACCTTAAAATTATCATTAATCCTGATGACCACTGATAATGAGGTAGTTTCAGGAATAATGAAAGATTAAATTTTGGCTATCTTCCGCCATTCCTCATTTCCTTTCTCTCTGCTGTTAAGGGCATTTATAACCTCTTCCGGGGTATTTACTACTTCCCATATTCCTTTATGTTCTTTCCTGAGAAAGTTATTGTTAACCATATTATCGATAAAGTCCAGGAATGAGTTGTAGTATCCGGCGGTGTTCAGGATTATTATAGGTCCGTCGAACAGGCTGAGTTGTTTGAGTGTTATGGCTTCGGTAAGTTCCTCAAGTGTTCCCATTCCTCCGGGTAAAGCGATGATGGCATCAGACAATTCAAACATCTTTCTTTTTCTCTCACCCATATCGGATGTGACAATTGTTTCACTCACACCATTATGTCCCCAGCCTTCTTCTTCCATAAAGGCAGGTATGACACCGGTTATTCTTCCATTGTTTCTGATTACGGCATCAGCCAGATGATTCATCAGTCCTATCCCTCCTCCTCCGAAAACAACATTTATACCGGCTCCGGCAAGAAGTGATCCAAGTGCGGCAGCATCTCTGCCATATATATTATCCACCCTGCTGCTCGAAGCTGCAAAGACACATACTGTCATAATTCCTGATTATTCCTGCAGTCTGAAGTATAAAAAAGATTATCAGAGAAGGGCATTCAGCTTACTGGCGAAATTATTCTTTGGTACAGCTCCCACCTGTTTGTCGGCAACAGTCCCGTTTTTGAAGAACAGAACTGTCGGAATATTTCTGATGCCATATTTTAAAGTTACCTGGGGGTTACTGTCAACATCACATTTTGCGACTAAGGCTTTCCCGGTATACTCCTTTGAGATCTCTTCCAGAACGGGAGCGACCATTCTGCAGGGGCCACACCATTCAGCCCAGAAATCAACAACTACCGGTATTTCCGATTTAATAACCACTTCTTCAAAATTCCCGTCAGTAACTTCAATTGCCATATTATTATGATTAATGATTTGAAAATATATGGTTCAAAGATAGCTAATTAACTTTAAAATCAATTGCCGGATGATCTTCGAGATATGAAATAAGTTCATTATTAAGCCTTACCCTCATTGTCCTCGAGAACATGGGAAGCGAGATTCTGTCATCAGTATCGAGGAACATGAACCGGAGTTCTGTTTCGCCCTTGTTTTCACTGATAAGTTCTTTCAGTTCATTGATCATTTCACGATTGATATTTTCGGGATTAATTTTAAGTGTCACACTTTTAATAAGTTCATCTTTTACACTTGTAAGCAGACTTATTTTTCTTATAATGAATTCCGGTTCATCATCCCTGTATTTTCTTTTCTGAACCTTTCCCCTGATAAGCAGGTAATAGCCAGGAGTAAAGAATTTACTGTTATCGATATAATCTTTATCGAACATTATGAATCTGAAAGAATCGGTGTAATCCTGGAGGGTCAGGGATCCATAGGGTTTATTATTTTTGCCTATTCCGTTCTTTGTATCGGTTACCATACCGGCAACGACTACTTCCCTGTCGAGGTAATTTTGCAGATTCTGAAGATCTGCAAGGGTTGCTGTTGTAAAAGTGTTGATCTCCAGCCTGAAATCATCAAGGGGATGGGAGGACAGATATATTCCTATCACCTCTTTTTCCCTGTTGAGTTTTTCCAGTTTTGGCCAGTCGGGGCATTGTGAGGGTTCCGGTCTGACCAGGTCAAATCCGCCCGACTCCCCGAAGAGTGTATGCATGCTTGTCTGCCTGATTGTTTTGGCGTTATGACCATACCTGATAAGGCTTTCAATAAAACTTGAACCTTTTGTGTCAAGTGCAAAATACTGAGCTCTTGTTATATTCTCAAAGCAGTCGAAGGCGCCGGCAACAGCCATAGCTTCGAGATTCTTTTTGTTGAGTGAATTGAGATTCACTCTTTCCACAAGGTCATAAATATCCTTATACAGTCCATTTTTCTCTCTCTCTTCAATAAGCTGAATTACCGCATTTTCACCAACACCTTTTATTGCACCCAGTCCGAAACGGATATTGCCCTCTTTGTTGACTGTAAAATTGACATTGCTTTCGTTTACATCCGGACCAAGGACTTCCATTCCCATGCGGCGGGTTTCATCCATAAATATGGTTATTTTCTTGATATCGCTTATATTACGACTGAGTACAGCAGCCATAAATTCAGCGGGGTAATGTGCTTTCAGATAACCTGTCTGATATGCAACAAGTGCGTAGCAGGTTGAATGAGATTTGTTGAATGCATATTCGGCAAATGATTCCCAGTCGGACCAGATTTTGTTTATGGTCAGATCATCATATCCTTTTTTTAAGGATCCTTCAAGGAATTTGACCTTCATGTCGTCCATTATGGATCTTTTCTTTTTCCCCATGGCCTTCCGCAGGGAATCGGCTTCCCCCTTGGTGAATCCTCCAACTTCCTGGGAGAGAAGCATCACCTGCTCCTGGTAAACGGTGATACCGTATGAATCATTCAGGTATTTCTCCATTACGGGAAGGGTATATTCTACCTTCTTCCCGGCATGTTTTCTCTTAATGAATTCCCTGATATAGTCCATAGGGCCGGGCCTGTACAGAGCATTCATCGCTATCAGATCCTCAAACCTGTTTGGTTTCAGCTCTTTCAGATATCTCTTCATGCCTGATGATTCAAACTGGAAGATTGCGGTGGTCTCTCCATTGCTGAACAATTCGTATGTTTTTTTATCATCCAGCGGGATTGAATCAATGTCTATGGTTATTCCTCTTGATTTCCTTATATTTTCGACAGCATCTTTGATTATTGAAAGGGTTTTCAGTCCGAGAAAATCCATTTTGAGAAGTCCCACTGCCTGGACATGACTCCCGTCATATTGAGTTACATACAGTTCAGTATCCTTTGCCGTGGATAATGGTATATAATTATCAAGGGGTTCTTTACTGATGATTACTCCGCAGGCATGGACGCCGGTCTGCCTGATTGATCCTTCAAGTACTTCGGCATACCTAAGTGTCTGGGCAATGAGTTTATTTGATGATTCTCTTTCCTTTGCGAGTTCCGGGACTTCGTCATAGGCCTCCGGAAGTGTTATGCCGGGTTTTTCGGGAACAAGCTTTGCAAGGCGGTCGGCATCGGGAAGAGGCAGTTTCTGAACTCTCGCAACATCCCTGATGGCCATTTTTGCAGCCATTGTACCAAATGTTATTATATGTGCCACTTTGTCGTGCCCGTATTTGTTGACCACATATTTCAAAACAGATTCTCTTCCGTCTTCATCAAAATCAATATCTATATCGGGCATTGAAGTACGATCAAGGTTCAGGAAGCGCTCAAACAGCAATCCGTATTTTATCGGATCGATATCTGTTATCCTAAGGCAATAGGCGACAGCTGAACCTGCTGCCGACCCCCTTCCCGGACCTACCGAAACTCCCATTTCACGCGCAGCTTTAAGAAAATCCCACACTATAAGGAAATAACCCGGGAATCCCATCTTGGCAATTGTTTCCAGTTCGAAATCGATCCTTTCTGTCTGTTCAGGGCTTAATGTGCCCCATCTCTCTTTTGCGCCTGTGTATGTCAGGTGCCTCAGATACTCATCTTTATCCTTATATCCTTCGGGCAGATCAAAATCAGGCATGATCGGTTCATGATCAAGCTTGTATTTTTCAATTTTTCCTGTTACCTCTGCAACATTATCTATAGCTTCAGGAATATCACTGAATATCTTTCTCATTTCTTCCCCGGTCTTGATATATTCCTGTTTTGTATATCTCAGTCTGTCGGGATCATCAATATCTTTCACCGTATTTATACAGATAAGCCGGTCGTGAGCTTCAGCATCTTCAGCATTGATAAAATGAACGTCATTTGTTGCAATGATCTTTACATCGAATTTCGCCGACAATTTCTTCATGACCTCAATAACTCTCTGCTGGGAAGGGAAAACAGTCATGTCGGATTCCGGATCGTAAGTCTCATGTCTCTGAATCTCAAGGTAAAAATCTTTACCGAATATGTCGAGGTAGCTTTTTAGCGCGGCTTCAGCACGGTCCATCGAGCCATTGAGGATCTCCTCGGGAATCTCACCGGCAAGACAGGCTGAGGAAGCTATAAGACCGTCGCTGTATTCCGCTAACAATTGTTTATCTATCCTTGGCTTGTAATAAAAGCCTTTTATCCAGGCAATGGAAACAAGCTTAATGAGGTTTTTATAACCTTTGAGGTTTTTTGCCAGTAGTATCAGGTGATCACCCGACCGGTCTTCTTTACCTGTAACCTCTGCTATGGATCTTTTAGCTACATAGACCTCGCAACCGATGATGGGTTTGATACCTTTTTTTACAGCTGTATTGTGAAATTCTTTCACCCCGAACATATTCCCGTGATCGGTAATAGCCACAGAATCCATACCCAGGGATTTTACCTTATCGATCAATCGGGGAATACTTGAAGCTCCGTCAAGGATAGAATATTGAGTATGAACGTGTAAATGAGAGAAAATAGCCATCTGTCGGGGTTTTAATAAAATTCCGGTCAGTGAGCAAAAATACTTAAAATCGATAAAAACGGGGAGCAGAAATCATATATGTGAATAAATAATCCGTAATATATTTTCTACCAAATATAAATCCGGAACTGCAATTTGTAAAACGAGAGCGATTTTAATCTTTTCACTTGATTAATTTCAAATATTAAAGTGGCAAGACCACTTTTTTGGACAGTAAAAAGGGATATAAATATTCCTCTTTAAATTATTAATCTAAAATCTTAGCCATGAGAAAATTTCTCCTGCCATTGATGGTTTTTTGCGGGATAATGCTTTCGGCAAATGCCCAGCAAAGGACAATAAGTGGTACTGTTACCTCTCCTGATGATGGAGAGGGTGCTATGCCGGGTGTATCTGTTTCAGTGAAGGGTACCATAATTGGTATCACAACTGATTTGAATGGTAAATACACCCTGGTTGTTCCCGCCGATGCTACTACACTTGTTTTTTCATACATAGGGATGAAAAAACAGGAAGTTGAAATTGGCGGACGTTCCATTATTGATATCATAATGGAGCCTGATATTATGGGTTTAAATGAAGTGGTCGTAACTGCATTCGGTATATCCAGGGAGAAAAAAGCCCTGGGATATGCTGTTCAGGATATCAGGAGCGATATGATAGACCGTACCGGCAACATTGATCTGGCCGGAGCGATGCAGGGCAAGCTCGCGGGTATTGATATAAAGCCTTCGAGCGGAATGCCCGGTGCTTCATCGCAGATTATAATCAGAGGCGCCCGCTCCTTTACGGACAATAATACACCTCTCTACATTGTGGATGGCATGCCAATTGCCTCTACTGCAGATATGCAGGCCGGAGCAGGGGGAGATTTTTCTGTTATAGGAAGCGGGATAACGGGATCAGATATTTCCAACCGTGCAGTGGATATTAATCCGTCAGATATTGAAAGTGTAAATATTCTGAAAGGTCAGGCAGCAGCAGCACTTTATGGTATTCGAGCATCAAATGGAGTTGTGATCATAACCACAAAGAGCGGGCGTAATAATATACCCGGCAAACCTGTTATTTCGGTCTCTCATACAAGTGCATTTTCGCAGGTATCAAGAATACCGGATTATCAAACTACTTATGCTCAGGGTTTCTATGGTACCTATACTCCAAATTCTTCATTTTCGTGGGGGCCCAAAATTACTGACCTTCCTGATGATCCTGTTTATGGAGGAAATGCCAACGGCCATCCGGGTAAATTTTTTGTTCCCCAGCTTGAAACAGGGATGGTTGAAGATCCATGGGTCACTCCGCAGGTATACAATAACTGGAAGGATTATTTCAAAACTGGTTATACTGCAACCAACAATATAGATATAAGCCAGGCTACTGAAGGAGGTAATTATGCTCTTGGTCTGACCCGGACATCCCAGAGCGGCATTGCTCTTGCTTCCGGCATGGAGCGCTGGAACGGAAAAGCCTCTGCTGAAAGAAAAATGAGTAAAAACCTTGTAACCGGGTTTAATGCCAATTTTTCAAGAACAGATATCGATAAAATCCCTACAGGTAATGATGCTTCACTTGCAGGTATTCTGGGTGCTCCGTCAAGTTATAATCTGAAAGGATATCCGCATAATGTCCCCGGGGCTCCTTATAATCAGATATACTACCGGGGAGGCAGCTGGGACAATCCATACTGGGCTGCCGAAAATGTTATTTTCAATGAAAAGACCGATCGTTTTTTCGGTAATGGTTATGTAAATTATCTTGCCGTTATAGGTTCAGATATGAACCTGAAGATCCGTTACCAGCTTGGAACGGATTCATATACAACAGATTTCCAGGATATTTTTGAATATGGTCATGCAGGAAGTGATGGTATAATTGATAATTACAGTGTTACATCATTTTCGGTCAACTCATTACTGACAGCCAACTATGAATGGAGAATATCTGATAATATAAATCTCAGTGTTATGGCTGGCAATGAATTTGATCAGAATAACCGGAAGACATACTCCGAACATGGCGAATCGTTTAATTTCGGAGGCTGGGCACATATAAGAAATGCCAAGATTGTCACTGCAAATGAATCGAGGGACAAGTACCGTACGGTAGGCTTTTTTGGCAGTATATCAATGGATTGGAGATCAATATTATTTCTTAATGTGACCGGCAGAAATGATATAGTTTCATCGATGCCGACAAATAACCGTGATTTCTTTTATCCTTCTGTTTCCATGAGTTTTCTTGCATCTGAACTTGATCCTGTTAAAAACCTTGAATGGCTCTCTTTTGCCAAACTGCGTTTTTCCTATGCAGAGGTGGGGCAGGCAGGTTCATATACTCCCAACTATTATAACACACCGAATTATTCGGGTGGATGGTGGCTGGGAATCCCGGTTCAGTACCCCATAAACGGAGTTAGTTCCTATGTACCGAATAATACTCAGTATGATCCCAATTTAAAACCGCAGAACACCAGATCATATGAAATAGGAGCAGATCTGAGGTTTTTCAGGAATCGTATAGGGCTGGACTATACTTTCTCACGTCAGAATGTTGTGGATCAGATATTTCAGGTGCCTCTTGCCGGTTCCACCGGTGTGGGTTATCTTATGATGAACGGTGGAAAGGTACATACTGTAAGTCATGAGTTGGTATTGAATTTTTCTCCTGTGGTAATGAACAATTTCCAGTGGGATATGAATTTCAATTTCTCAAGGATTGACAATTATGTTGATGAACTTGCTCCCGGAGTTGAAAGCATTTATATAGGAGGATTCACTATTCCCCAGGTAAGGGCAGGTATTGGAAGTACATATCCTGTCATTTACGGAGTTTCATTTGTTCGTGATAACAAAGGCAGGATAGTCGTCGAGGATGATCCCGGATCGCCGACTCATGGTTTTCCTCTGATCGGAGAACCTGCCGTGATCGGGTCCGTATCTCCTGATTTTATCCTGGGGGCAAATACTTCCTTTAACTATAAAAAAGTATCGTTAAGTGCTTTGTTTGAATGGAAGCAGGGAGGACAGATGTATTCCGGCAGTAACGGATTGCTGGATCTTTACGGTATGTCGTCCAGGACTGAGGACCGTGAATCGACATTTATCTTTAACGGTGTTAAGCCAGACGGCGCTCCAAATGATATTGCAAGGGGAGGACCTTCAGATCCCGGAGCATTGCAGGACCTGTATATCAATGTACTTTCCAATATTGACGAGTACTATATTCACGGCAATTCATTTGTGAAACTTCGCGAACTCTCGCTTGGATATAAACCTGCAAAAATGATCTTCAGTAAAGTACATGCAGGTATATCTGTATTTGCCCGGAATATACTTCTCTGGACCGAACTTGAAAACTTTGATCCGGAATCAAGCCAGGGAAACACCAATATGGGGGGAGCTTTCGAAAGATTCTCTGTACCCCAGGTTACCAGCTACGGATTTAACCTGAATATAACTTTCTAATTATAAGAATCATGAAAAAAGTAATTTATATTATGTCAGCTGCTATCCTGACATTATCAGTCTGGTCATGTTCGGAATCAATTATGGATGAGATCAACAAAAATGTGAATGATCCGTCGGACATGCTTTCAAGACTGATCATTACTGATGCAATAACCGGTACAGCGTTCAGCGTTGTGGCCAACGATTTCACTTTTTATGCTTCAATTTATGCAGAGCATAATTCAGGAACCTGGAACCAGTTTTATAATGCCGACATAAGAAGTGCAGAGCCTACAGCCTCTTCCACATATAATAACTCGTGGGTTTCCGCATATTCAAATCTCTATATGCTGAAAATTATCATTGAAAAATGTTCTGAAAGCGGTACTGAAGAAGGCAATTATCATACGTTGGGTATAGCACAGATACTTACGGCATATAACCTTGCAGTATTAACGGATGTTATGGGTGATGTTCCCTGGACTGAAGCCCTGAAGCCGGGTGAAATATTCACACCTGATCTTGACAGGCAACAGGAAATATATGAAGATATTTTCAGTCTGCTTAACGATGCAATAGTCAACCTGGAGAAGGAAACAATATTTCCATCGCTGGGTGTGCAGGATTTTATTTACAGTGGCGACCCTGATCTGTGGATAAAATTTGCCTATGGACTTAAAGCCCGCTATACAATGCGACTATCATTGAAAACCCCTGCATATTCAGATGTAATAACATTTGCAGACAAATCTTTTGCTTCAGGTGAAGAGCAGGCTCAGTTTGAATATAATGGGACAACCACACAAAGTCCTTTTTATGTTATGTTCAAAGACCGTGACTACTACGGAGCAAGTCAGAGTCTGCATGAAAAACTGGCTGAAAGGAATGATCCAAGGGATGAATTATTTTGGAGGCCTTATCCCGGAACTGGAAGCGATATAATATTTGCTCCGAATGGAACGGCTAACCAGGTTCAGGGTTATTATTCTGTATCTGCTCTGAGCACAATAACAGCGCCTACATACCTGCTAAGCTATCATGAGATAGAATTTCTGAAGGCAGAGGCTTATGTCAGGCAAAACAATCTTTCTGCAGCTAAAGAAGCTCTTAAGAAAGCTGTTACCGCCGCTTTTCAGAAAGATAATGTTGGTCTTACAGCCGCTGCTGCCGTCGATTATTTTGACAACCGGATTTTGAACAGATTCAATGCAGATCCTCTTTCCGAAGTGATGAATCAGAAATACATTGCATTTTTTGAAGAGGAAGGTCTTGAAGCTTACAATGATGTCAGGCGGCTTAAGGCAATGGGCAATAATGTGATCGCACTTGCTAATCCTCTCAATACATCAAAATTCCCATGGAGATTTACATACGGTACTGCCGATGTGACCACAAACTTTAATGTTCGTGAAGCTTATGGTGATGGTAATTATGTTTATTCTGAAAAGGTCTGGTGGGCCGGAGGAACCCGTTAAACAATCTTCTTTAACATTTTACGATTAAATACAAAAAAATGAAAACATTAAAAATAACAGGATTGATGATCACGCTGTTAATGATATGTATCAGTTGTGAAGAATCTAAGGATCCTGCCGGCGAAAGAGGTATAGCAATTGTTCCTTCTGTTTCAACACCAAATCCGGGATTTCTGATAAATGGTGACGAAGATTCTTACATCCGGTTTGATATAGACCTGCCTGATGGCAGGCATCCTGAAAAGACAGAAGTTGTGGTTTCTCACGGGACCAATTTTGAAAGAATAAAAATTGCTGATGTTACAAATTTTCCTGCCAGTATAACTTTAACTCTGGGCACAATACTCGATGCTATTGGTATCGGAATGTCGTCAGTCAGTGCCGGCGATATTGTTTATATTGAAGTTGAGGTTACTTTAGACGGGAAAGTAACCCGTTCCAGTGCTTCACTGGCAATTCCCGTGGTTTGCGCATTCGATCCGGCATTTACGGCAGGACAATATCGTGCAGTTTCCACCACATGGCCGGCTGACGGGCCTGTAACACTGACAGCGGATCCGGATGATCCATATAAAATCTATGTGTCAGGACTGGCAGAACTTGACGGTATAACTGAGGATATGGGACCACTTGTTATGCATATTGATCCGGCTACACTGAAAGTCACGGCAGATAAGACGATCCTTGCATCTCTGGCATTCGGGTATCATGATTTCTCTTATCAGAGTGCCAGTCCCGGATCATTCAATACATGTGACGGGAAATATACCATGTCTTTCTCCATCACTGTTTTGGAAGGCTCTTTCGGAGGCCCCTGGGCTTTCACTTTTACAAGAAAATAATGGTTTTATCCATGCAGGAAGGAGGCCGGCTCATTATGGGGCCGGCCTCTTTTTGTAACCAATAAATTAGTCTCATACGTTTGTCCGGTAAATAATTACTTTTATCTTTGCACCCACATTTTTTGAAAAAGGTAAAATAAAAGCGTTAGAAATTAATGGCAGTTAAAATCAGATTAGCCAGGAAAGGTCGTAAAAAACTGGCTTATTACCACATTGTGGTAGCAGATAGCAGGTCGCCACGGGATGGCAGATATATTGAAAAGATCGGACAATACAATCCGCTCACTAACCCCGCCACAATCGAACTCGATTTCGATAAGGCTCTCGGTTGGCTGCAAAATGGCGCTATACCTACTGAAACATGCAGGGCAATTCTCTCTTACAAAGGGGTTCTTATGAAAAAGCATCTTCTCGGGGGAGTAAGAAAAGGTGCATTTGATGAGACTGAAGCCAACAGGCGTTTTGAAGAATGGATGAAGCAGAATGAGGCTAAAATTGAATCAAAAAAATCAGGTCTCGAAAAATCACGTGACGATGAAATAGCCAAAAAACTGGCATCTGAGAAGCGGATAAATGAAGCGAGAGCTGCAAAACTGGCAAAAAGGCAGGCTGAACTGGCAGCGAAAGAAAAAGCTGAAAACGAGCCTGAACCCGAAGCAGATGAAAAAGCCGCATCAGATCAACAGACAACAGAAAATCCTCCTGCTGACGGATCGGCTACCGGTATCAGTTCAGAAGAAAAACCGAAGGAGTAAAAAGCTTCAGGATCTCTGATCCAATGGCTTACCATGCCGATATATTATTAGGAAAGATTATCAAATCCCATGGTTTTGAAGGCGCCGTGACAGTCAGGCTCGAAACAGCCTTTCAGGGAAGAGTGCCGGAAATGGAATCAGTTTTCCTGGAATTTGAAGGGAAACCGGTTCCGTTTTTAATTTCTTCATATGAGATTCTTGACAATAAACTTATCCGGATGGTCTTTGACGGATATGATTCATTAGAAAAAATCAGGATTCTTCTTGGGTGCAGAATATTTTTAAGTACAGCAGCAGATGTGGAATTTCGGGAGAATGATTCTCTCCAGATTATTGGTTATCAGATTAATACGGTCGATAATAAACTTCTTGGCACTGTGATGGAGATGATTGAAAATCCCGGGCAGATACTTTTAAAAATTCAGGATAAAAAAGGAAATGAAATACTGGTACCTTTTCATGAAGATCTGATTACCACAGTGGATAACAAAAATAAAGTCATCACAATGGATCTTCCGGAAGGGTTAACGGAAATAAATGATTAGTTCAGCAGGTAATCACCGCATTCTGCAACCCGAAACAGCCCCCATCACTTCATTCTGCAGGTCGTTACAACCCCCCTGGAAGAGGGGCAAATGTATCGATTTTTCGCAAGGTTACCTAAGCATTACAGTGGAACTAACAACCTTCCAGGAGCCAGTCCCGCATAAGGCGTGACAGGGATCATTTCGAGCAGCAGAAAGCCACCAAATATCACAGGTTTTTTATCTGATGTGCAACTTTTATATTATTCACCCGTCCTTATTCTGTAATTAACTAAAACTTAAAAATCGGAAATGAAAAGACTAACAGCTTTATTTGTAATTGCAGTTCTTATTACCGGTATCACAGCCGGCCAGGAAAGAGAAACGCGAAATCTGAAAGGCTTTGACAGGATCGGTTTTGGAATAGCCGGGAATCTGACTGTTAAAATTGGTCCGCAGTTCAATGTTGTTCTGGAGGGTAACAGGAGAGATGTCGGGGAAATAGAAACAGATATCTCCGGTGACAGGCTTATAATAAAACAGAGAAACTGGAGATACCGCTTTAATGATAAAGTAAATATTTATATCACAATGCCCGAAATCGAGGGATTAAGTGTTTCCGGCTCGGGCAGGGCAGAAATTGTTGATGACATTAAAAATGGGGATGATCTGGAGCTGAGTGTAAGCGGTAGTGGAAAGTTATATACTGACGGACTGGAAGTAGATGAACTGAAATGCAGCATTTCCGGATCGGGCGATATTATAATCCGTTCACGGGGGACAGCCGACCGTGGTGAAATATCGATAAGCGGATCCGGAAGCTACAAAGGCGAAGATCTGGAAATAGACCATCTTACAGTGCGTGTTTCAGGCAGCGGAAACTGTTTCTGCAAAGTCGGAGATTCTTTGCAGGCTTCTGTTTCGGGAAGCGGTAATGTAACATATAAAGGAAATCCCAGAATTGATGCCAGGGTATCGGGATCGGGAAAAGTGAGATCAGCTTTTTAGTTTAATTTCTGATAATCTTTATTATACCGGTTTTTTCAACCTTTATTACCGGCGAAGGATTGAATTTTCTCCGGTCATCTCGTCTGTAATTAACAACGTAATCGGCTCTTTCCAGCAAATCCCGGTCTATCTCATCAAACCCGGCCGGTGAAGGATTGCCACTTATATTTGCCGAAGTTGATACAAGGGGCTTACGGATTCTGCCGATAAGCTCATTGCAGAATGGTTCATTACAGATCCTTATTGCAACTGAATTATCAGCAGCACATATACCTGGTGGCAGATTCTTTCCCCCTGGATAAATGATCGTGAGCGGAGAATCTGAAACATCAATAAGTTCATGGGCTGTTGCCGGAATTTCCTTCACATACCTCTCTAGCATCGTTAATCCGTTGACAAGGATTATCAGACTTTTATTTTCACTTCTCGATTTGATTTTATTTATTCTGTTTACCGCATCACGATTTGTGGCATCACATCCCAGGCCCCATACCGTATCAGTAGGATAAATAATTATGCCCCCCTTTTTAAGAGCAACAAGTGAGTTCTTTATATCATCTTCAAAACCGGTAATAATTTTCATAGTTTTCCGTTTGCAGAATTCAGGTTCCGAAGCTTCGAATATTTCAGGAAACTTGACCATGCCATGATTGCGCAAAAAATTAATCCGTTATGACCGTTAAGAAATCCACCTTCAGGAAAATAGGATCTGAAGAATCTCCAGAGCAGGTGAAGAGTCCCTTTACAGGGCCCTGTTTTTTCCCCGGCTCTGAAAAGTTCATCTGCACTGACAGTTGAATAAAGATTCATCCTGTCCATATGCTCTTCAATTGTTGCATAATTCCAGTGCAACAGATATCCCCTGAGCCGCTGACTTTTGGTTCCTTTATTCAGATAGAACCTATCATGAGGGTTTGGCCCTTTCCATTTACCTGCTGACACTTTAAATAATCTGAGATGGCGGTCTGGGAACAGGCAGATGCGTTTCAGCCACTTACCGCAGTAATTATTCTTCCGGTAAAAATAATACCCGTCAGATTCTAAATTGTCCTTTATTTCAAGTATTGAACTCTTAAGCTCATCACTTAATGCTTCATCGGCATCGAGTGACAATACATAATCGAATTTTGCCTGTGATGTAGCAAAACTTTTCTGTTCTGTCAACCCCTCAAATTTGTGTTTAATAAATCTGACATTATAATTCTCACAGATTTTTTCAGTGGAATCAGTTGATAATGAATCAACCACGACAATTTCATCCGCTACTCCCCGTAACGATGCCAGACATTTATCAATGTACAACTCTTCATTATATGTTATTATTACTCCGGATATTTTTGGCATTTTTCTGGGTTGCTTTTAGTAAAAATAAAGTATATGTTAACAATTCGGCAGTTGGCAGTTTGCAATTGGCAATCTTTGGCAATTCCTGATTCTTGCCAACTGCCTTTTGCCAACTGCCTTTTGCCAACTGCCAACTTAAAATATTAAATTAAGTTTCTTTATTCTACTTTTCATCTCATCGATCACTTCCTTTTCTTCCTTTTCCGAAACAGCCTCAAAGGTTACCGAGAATCTCAGATAGTGGCCGGCGTCATCCCATGGGACGGTTGATATCTGAGCCTCCCTGATCAGATATTCGGATACTTCTGAAGCGGTATTGAATACTTTTCCATCCATGGTTCCTGAAGGGGCTTTTACATAGCAGTAGAATGATCCTTTGGGTTTTTTTGCATTGAACCCGGTTTCTTTAAGAGCCTCCACAAGCAGATCGAATCTTCTTGAGTACTTTGTGACAGTTTTTTCAGTAATCTCCGTATTGTTAAGCGCCCGGATACCTGCTTTCTGAATAGCCCTGAACTGACCGGAATCAGTGTTGTCCTTAACGGTTGCATAAGCACTTACCGCCTTGCTGTTTCCGCAAACAAAGCCGATTCTCCACCCTGTCATATTAAATGCTTTGGATAGTGAATGAACTTCAATACCCACATCCATTGCACCCTCAACTGAAAGGAAGCTTAATGGCCGGTAACCGTTATAGGTCAATGCACCGTATGCGGCATCATGTACCACAATAATATTATTTGCTTTTGCAAATGAGATCACCTTTTCAAAGAATTCAACGGTTGCAACCGCACCCGAAGGATTATTAGGGTAGTTGAGATATAAGAGTTTAGCTTTGTTCAGAACTTGTTCAGGCACCGAATTAAGATCGGGAAGGAAATTATTTGATTCCAGCAGTGGAAGATTATACACATCACCTCCCAGATATTTTGTATAGGTTGCCATAACAGGATATCCGGGTACAGTTATCAGTAAAACATCTCCCGGATTGATAAAGCAGATGGGCAACATAGCCAGAACAGGTTTTGATCCTATTCCATGGACTATGTTTTCGGTTGGTGAAATCCCTTTGAGACCGTATACTTTTTCGAGATATTGTGCTGCTGTCTGTTGAAATTCGATGATACCGTTATCGGCATACCACCTGTTTTCGGGTTTACCGGCTTCTTCCGCCAGAGCTTTTACCACAATATCATCTGCCGGCCAATCCGGTTCCCCGACACCCATATCTATCAGCGGAATATCGGGATAAGCCAGCTTTGCTGCCGCTTTGGCTCTTTTTATCAGTTCAAATTTATAAATGACCGTCGATTTTCCGAAACTGCTGCCTCCAAGCCTTTCGGATATTTTATCGTCAAAAAAATTTGTCATGCCTATTTTGATTTAATACATAACTTGGGAAAAAATCGCGTAAAGGTAATAAATGTAACAACTATTAGAACCATCTTTGTGGTACTTAGTGTCTTTGTGTCTCACTAAGACACTAAGGTACACTAAGTCAAAAGACTATAATATACTTTATACTTTAAACCGAAGATTTATATGCAAAAAAAATTCTTTTTGATTTTATTTCTGATAAGCGGGATGCTTCCTGCACTCAGATCCCAGGAATCTCTTAAATACCAGTTACCTCCCGGGGAGATTGTCCGCATAGTTGATGCACCGGCCACACCGGTAGTATCAGTAAGTCCCGATAAACTGAATATTCTTTTAATTCAGAGATCATCAATAATTTCAATAAGTGAGATTTCCAATGAGGAATTGAGATTAGGAGGACTGAGGATAAATCCGTTGAACAGCGGGCCAAGCAGACAGAGTTATAATAAGGGCTACACCATAATGAATATTGATGGAACAAATGAGCGGGCGATAGAGAGTCTGCCTTCGGATCCGCGTCTTGGTATGCCGCAGTGGTCACCTGACGGGAAGATGTTCGCTTTTACAAATACCCGGGAAGAGAGTATAGAACTCTGGGTTTGCGATGTGAGTACACTAAAGCCCAGGAAGATAGCAGACCATATCAATATGGTTTTCGGTAATTCCGTAAGCTGGCTTTCTGACAGTAAAAGACTTGTTTATTTTTCAATTGACACGGGAAAAGGATCAAAACCCTTGAGGAGCCGGGTTCCTGCAGGTCCGGTGGTCCAGGAAAGTCTTGGAGAAGCCGGTGAAACAAGAACATTCCAGGATTTGCTTCAGGACCCGGTGGATGGGGCAATCTTCGAATATTATGCAAAATCGCAGTTAATGCTGTGGGATGGAACCTCCAATAATAAGATTGGTAAAGCAGGCATGATAGCTGACGTAATGCCCTCTCCGGATGGTAACTATTTGCTGGTTGATATTATTAAGAGACCGTTTTCTTACCTTGTTCCTTACAATTATTTTCCTGCATCAACACAGATATGGGATCTTAACGGGAATCTTATCAGGAAACTTCTGGACAAACCCCTTGTTGAAAACCTGCCACGAGGGTATGATGTGGTACTACCCGGTCCAAGGTCTTACAACTGGCGTTCCGACATGCCGGCTTCTGTTTACTGGGTTGAGGCGCTGGATGCCGGCGATTATAAAAAAGAAATGCAGTTCCACGATCAGGTATATATTCTTCCTGCCCCATTTACCGGAGCTCCCGAAAAATTAATCGCCACTGAAATGAGATTCATGGGAATTACCTGGGGAAAGTCAGATTTTGCACTGATCACCGAGGGCCTCAGCAAAACAAGAAACCGTGTTGTAAGCTCCTTTAATCCTGCTGTTCCGATGGGTACAACAAAAAAGTTGCAGGAATATAATAACGACGACCGTTACAATAATCCTGGCAGATTTATGACAGAACCCAATATATGGGGCAGGCAGGTATTATTATACACTGATAAAGGCAGATCGTTGTTCCTTACAGGCGAAGGTGCTTCACCGGAAGGAGACAGGCCATTTATTGATAAATATGATATTGCACGGGCCAGTACTGTAAGGTTATGGCGGTCGGAGGCGCCATATTATGAAAGCGTCGAATCGTGGATAGATGTTCCGAAGGGTTTGATTCTGACTACCAGGCAATCAGTGACCGAGGTGCCCAACTATTCTATCCGGAATCTCAGGAACAGTAAGCTTATCCGGGTGACAAAATTTGAAAATCCTTATCCGCAGCTTAAAGGTATACACAGGGAGCTGGTAAAATATAAACGCAATGATAGTCTTGATCTCTCATTTACCCTTTATCTTCCTGCAGGTTTTACCCGTGGGAAGGATGCGCCACTGCCGACTCTTCTGTGGGCTTATCCCAGGGAGTATAATGATCCCGCTGCTGCAGGACAGGTAAGCGGCTCTCCCTATACGTTTACAAGAATCAGTCCTGCATCGGCATTGGTATATGTTACCCAGGGCTATGCAATACTCATGGATGCAGCATTTCCAATAGTGGGTGTAAATGGAAGGGAGCCGAATGATACCTTTGTTGAACAACTCGTGGCCAATGCACAGGCAGCCATTGATAAAGCTGTGAAAATGGGTGTTAGCGATCCAACGAGGGTTGCTGTGAGCGGGCATTCTTACGGAGCATTCATGACTGCAAATCTTCTTGCTCACAGCCGTTTGTTTGCTGCAGGGATCGCGGAAAGCGGCGCATATAACAGAACACTGACACCTTTTGGTTTCCAGAATGAAAGAAGAAATTACTGGGAAGCACCCGATATATATAACAGGATGTCACCATTCATGAATGCTGACAAGCTAAAGGATCCGATCCTTCTGATACATGGAATGGCTGATAACAACAGCGGGACCTTCCCGATACAGAGTGAAAGATTCTATAGCACTCTGAAAGGATTCGGAGCCACGGTAAGGCTTGTTATGTTACCCCATGAAAGCCACGGTTATGCTTCACGGGAGACAATATTGCACAAACACTGGGA
This sequence comes from Bacteroidales bacterium UBA2198, assembly GCA_002328625.1. Classification (GTDB taxonomy): domain Bacteria; phylum Bacteroidota; class Bacteroidia; order Bacteroidales; family VadinHA17; genus LD21. The sequence continues at coordinate 21,803 of DCVC01000310.1, read as the reverse complement.
GGTTCTCAGGTGGATGAATGAGTATGTTAAAAGGCAGAATATGTAATCAAGAGGGGAAATACGGTGGATAAGGGGAAGGATTTGATGCTTTTTATTTTCATGGATGCAAAAAGAAATGTAAATTTGAGTAAGAATCTGATTTCTTCCATCATTTATTGTAGTATACGGGATCTTCATAATTCAATCTCTTAATATTTAAACCTATGAGCAAGTACATCTATTTAACCTGCACTCCGGAAGCTCTCGTGGCTTCGATGCTTCCTCCCGAAGGATTTGGAATGTATCTGTCGACAGGTACAAAGAAGCGGAACAAAGGCCAGACTATTTATTTTGAGGTGGATCTTCCGCAGATAGAGAATATCATCGATATGGACAGCCTCAATAAAAGGTGTGTTGCCAAAGAAGACGGAAGTCCGAAAAGCTCTGTTTATATGTCGGTCTACAGAGTATTGGAGATGATTCCGACAACAGCGTTGAAGAGCCTTTATCTTACGACTGATCACGGCTGTGTACTTGAATTGAAGAAAGCGGTATATGATAGAAGCAGGGAGTCAGTGAACGCTTTGCATCTTTACCAGGAATTATGTCCGGTTACTCCCCTTGTTGTCAGCGATATGACTCCATCGGCATTTCTTAGAAAACTTACTGATGGTTCAACCACAATCACCCTTCCAAAACTCTTATTTGTTGAGCTTAAACTTGGAGAGCTTGCCACTAATCCGCTTGGGGGATCAGCTGAACACCTGCCATATCCAAATGTGGGGCATATGAGAGATTGTCTTGAGATCCTGAGAGGAGAATATGAAAAGCACATGAAGACTGTACAGAGGATCTTTTCAGGGACACTTCTCTACAGAACTATAGAGAGCGGGTTCTATGTGGGGGCAAAGGATGATATAGTCTTTTATCCATATCCCTCCATGAAGCAGCTCGAAGACATAAATTACGAATTTTTCCGCGGTATCTGACAGGTTACAGGCAGGGTATTCATTGGAATATTAATTTTATCTGTTCAAATTGGTCCGGGTTTAATTTGGATTAATGAAAAACTAATATAGTTTTGTACCCGGAAAAATTTCTTTTCAAATACACTAAACTTAATTAAAAACTTATATCATGATTAGTAGTCTTTTTTGGATTGTGCCGGTAGCTGCGCTCACCGCATTGCTGTTTGCATGGATCTTTTACAGGAACATGAAAGCTCAGGAAGAGGGTACAGACAGGATGATTGAGATAGCTACTTATGTCAGGGAAGGTGCAATGGCTTACCTGAGACGTCAGTATAGTGTTGTTACGAAGGTTTTTTTAATTCTGGTCGTACTGTTATTAATACTGGCATATTTTGGGATTCAGAATCCTTTTGTTCCGCTTGCCTTTCTTACAGGAGGTTTCTTCTCCGGTTTGTGCGGATTTCTTGGTATGAAGACCGCAACTTTTGCATCCAACAGAACTGCATGGGCAGCTTCAAAGTCACTTAACAAGGGTTTGAAGGTTGCACTTAGAAGTGGAGCAGTTATGGGGCTCGTTGTTGTTGGTTTCGGTCTCCTTGATATCGCCTTATGGTTTCTTATCCTGAACGGGCTGGTATTTACCCCCGAGAATATGGCTGAAGGATGGAAATTTGCAGGATTGACATTTGTTCATCCCGGGACTACTGAACATGAAAAGCTTATAGAGATTACTGCTGTTATGCTTACTTTTGGAATGGGTGCTTCGACCCAGGCTCTTTTTGCACGTGTTGGTGGTGGGATATTTACGAAAGCTGCTGATGTGGGTGCTGATCTTGTTGGTAAAGTGGAAGCCGGAATTCCTGAAGATGATCCACGTAACCCTGCAACCATTGCTGATAATGTCGGTGACAATGTTGGTGACGTTGCCGGTATGGGAGCTGATCTGTATGAATCATATGCCGGATCTATTCTGGCTACCGCCGCTCTCGGAGCAGCATTACCGGGAATTACCGGAGACCTTCAGATCAAGTCCGTTATAGCCCCGATGCTCGTTTCGGCAATAGGTATATTCCTGTCGATAGCAGGTGTTTATCTGGTAAGGACAAAAGAATCTGCCACACCAAAGGCTCTTCTCCATGCTCTTCTCCTTGGAACAGGAGGAAGCTCAGCGATGATACTGGTCGTGCTTGCTGTTATGGCAGGTGCCGGCTGGATTACATGGGGTGTATTCGGAGCTGCTGTATCAGGCCTTTTAGCAGGGGTTATCATTGGCCAGTCAACAGAATATTTTACATCTGATGGTAATAAACCGACTCAGGGTATTGCAAAACAGGCACTGCAGGGCCCCGCAACTGTCATAATTGAAGGAATGGCTGTTGGAATGGCATCTACCTGGATCCCGGTGGTGACAATTGTTACAGGTATAATTGCAGCTTACGGATTTGCCGGTGGATTCCAGAATTTCTCCATGGGTGTTTATGGTATTGGTTTCGCTGCAGTGGGAATGCTTTCAACCCTTGGTATTACACTTGCAACTGATGCATTCGGCCCGATAGCTGATAATGCCGGTGGTAATGCAGAAATGTCGGAACTTCCCAAAGAGGTCAGAGAAAGAACAGATGCTCTTGACGGTCTTGGAAATACAACAGCAGCAACCGGAAAAGGATTTGCCATCGGTTCTGCTGCCCTTACAGCACTTGCCCTTATGGCTGCTTATATGGAAGAGGTCAGACTTTGGCTTGGAAGACTTATTGATAAAGCACCTGAAGGATTTAAACAAATAGGTGATACATTGTTCTACAAAGCTAATATGCCTCAGGTTCACGACGGACAGTTAGCTGTAAATATTACATCAGCCACTATAAAGGATTTTACCAGTGCATACGATCTGTCGCTCCTTAATCCTATTGTTCTGGGAGGGGTTTTTATCGGTGCGATGATGGCATTCCTTTTTAGCTCCATGAGTATGAAAGCAGTGGGTCGCGCTGCAGGTAAGATGGTTGAAGAGGTCAGACGCCAGTTCCGCGAAATACCGGGGATAATGGACGGCACAGGCAAACCTGAATATGCGAAATGTGTCGCAATTTCAACCGCAGGTGCACAGAAGGAAATGCTTGTTCCATCCCTTATGGCAATCACAGTTCCTGTCCTGATAGGTGTTATATTCGGAGTGCCAGGTGTTATCGGACTGCTCGCAGGAGGCCTTAGTGCAGGTTTCGTACTCGCCAGCATGCTGAATAATGCCGGAGGAGCATGGGATAATGCAAAGAAATATATCGAAAGAGGTAATTACGGGGGTAAGAAAAGCGAACCACATAAAGCATCAGTCGTGGGTGATACCGTCGGTGATCCCTTTAAGGATACATCAGGTCCTTCCCTTAATATACTGATCAAACTTATGTCGATGGTATCTGTTGTAATGGCAGGCCTTACGGTAGCATTCAGCTTATTCCATTAATCTGTTGAGTTTGCAAGATGAGAAGGCTGCCCGGATTACGGGCAGCCTTTTTAAATTATCAGAGGGTGTGCCCGGGTATTCAGATTTTACTAATTTTAAAAAAACAATTAAAATGATTCTTCCGGCACTTAATGATATCAGATCGGCTCATGAAAGAATAAAGCCATTTGTTCACCAAACACCTGTTATGTCATCGCAACAGCTGAACAGGATCTTCGGCTGTGAACTTTTTTTTAAATGTGAGAATTTCCAGAAAGCAGGAGCATTCAAATTCAGGGGAGCAACAAATGCAGTTCTTCTTTTATCAGAGGAGGAAAAGAACAGAGGTGTTGTGACCCATTCATCGGGTAACCATGCAGCTGCTCTTTCACTTGCGGCAACAATGAATGGTGTAAAACCATATATAGTCATGCCGGAAACCGCTCCGGAAGTAAAGAAAAAAGCGGTAGCGGGCTATGGAGCAGAAATAACGTTCTGCAGACCGACTCTTGAAGCACGCGAAGGAACAGCACATGACATAATCGAAAAAACAGGAGCAATACTTATCCACCCCTATGATAATTTTAATGTTATATGCGGTCAGGGTACAGCTGCTCTTGAGCTGATGGATGAGATAGTTGATCTGGAGATCATAGTGGCTCCGGTAGGAGGGGGAGGACTGATCAGCGGTACCTCAACGGCCGTAAAGGGCATCAGTGAAAAAATAAAAGTTGTTGCCGCAGAACCTCTCAATGCGAACGATGCCTGGAAATCATTCACAACCGGTGTACTGACTCCATCAGTAAATCCGGGAACAATTGCCGACGGTTTGCTTACATCTCTAAGTGAACTTACTTTCTCGGTAATAAGGAAGAATGTTGATCATATTTTTACGGTATGCGAAGAGTCGATAATCGAATGCATGTTACTTATATGGGAAAGAATGAAGATAATTATCGAGTCATCATCGGCCACTGTAATTGCTGCCGTGAAAGAAAATCCAGAATTCTTCCGGGGGAAAAGGACCGGGTTGATAATCAGCGGAGGAAATGTTGATCTGAGGAGGCTGCCTTTTTGCCAACTGCCAACTGCCAACTATTATACTAAAGGATAACCAATGTTACTCAGTTAATTTAAAATAGCCTGTAACCGGATAATGATCAGAATACCTCACTTTGATAATCTCAAAGTACTTACACTCAAGGGCCTTATCATAAAGAACATAATCTATCCTGTTAGCCGGGTAATTACCCCTGTAGGTGAATCCGGCGCCATATCCGGAGCTGACAAATGCATCATTAAGACCTTTCCGGATCCTGTTATAAGTATATGATACCGGGGTATCGTTAAAATCCCCGGTTACAATCACCGGATATTCAGAGAGATTAATGTGTGCTTTGACCAGATCAGCCTGTCTTGCTCTCCTCTTAAATCCGTTTCTCAGGCTCAGGGAAATGTTCTTCATTTCACCCAGAGTCTTACCGTCATCCTGAAGAGTTATCTCCTCAATGAATGATCGCTCCATACTTTTAAGCCTGAACGACTGGAGATGGTTATTGAATACCCTGAAAGTATCTTTTTGTATCAGGATATCTGTATAAATTGACAGGCTTGGCGACTGTGGATGAATGATTTCACCTCTTCCTATTACAGGAAACCTGCTGAAGGTAACTATTCCGTAATACCTGTTTCTTCCGCTGCCAATAACCTTAATGTGTGAATTATAATTGTAACCCACAAAATTACGGATCTCGTTCACCTTCCTGTCAGGATTTCCGGTGCCATAAAATTCCTGAAGACAGATTATATCAGGCTGCTGCTTTTTTAAAAATTCCATTACATTTCTTTCCGATCCTTTATTGCCTTTTTCAAGAATATTGAACAATCTCAGGTTATAGCTAAGGACCTGAAATGTGCCTTCCATGGTGCCTTCAGGGTTTGTCAGCCTGAAATAATTTGACAGATGGGTATACCCGACAGCAATAACAATGACAGATATCAGGGCTTCATATTTCAGCAACATTGCCCAGGCAATGACCAGTAAAATATTTACAAGCAGTAAATAAGGGTAGGCAAGGCCAAAAAGGGCAGGAAAAGCTACTTTTTCAGGGCTTACATGAACAGCCAGGTATGACAGAAGAAGTGCAAATGCAAAAAGTACATTTACGCCGAGAAGGATCTTATAAAGGACTTTTTTCAAAGGTAAACCTGATATGTTGATCAGTTCCTGTTCTGACTTTCACTAAATAAAGTATCTTTTTCTTCTTTCGTAAGGCTGTCATAACCCCCTTTCGAAATTTTATCAAGGATCATATTGATCTTTGCCTGCCGGTCAGCTTTCACCTTATTAAACTCATAGTCGTTTTTCGGTTTCTTGTAAGTGACTTTCAATCTTTTTCCGGGCCTGAGCATTATTGCAAAAAAGTCGATTATCTTATTGATCCCCTTGCCTGTATCACGACCTTTTTTCAGATTGATAATATAAATATATCCGAATAGTGCACCGCCAATATGCGCCAGTTTTCCTCCTGAATTCACCGAGAAATCAACCGCGGAGGTCAGAATGAAGATTACAAGGGCTACATAGATTATTTTTATCCTGCCGATAAGAAACAGATGGATGGTATAATTGGGTACATAAGCTGCAATAGCGATCACAATTGCCATAACCGATGCGGAAGCGCCTAAGGCAACTGATTCGTTAACGATTTCCCTGAAAGCGGGGAAGATGTTAAATGAAAGCACATAAACCAGTGCACCACTCAATCCGCCGAGCAGATATACTGCCACAAGCTTTTTCTGATCGAGATATTCAAGGAAAATTTTACCAAACCAGTAAAGCCAGAGCATGTTAAAGACTATATGCCATATATCTTTATGCGTGAACATGTAGGTTATTACTGTCCATGGCCGCAGGAGAAGTCTGCCAAAGGATGCGGGTACCGAAAG
>DCVC01000310.1:207-15449 GCA_002328625.1 Bacteroidales bacterium UBA2198 | reverse complement strand
CTGCTGCCTTTCCGGTAGGTACGCTTTAAGTCATCCAGTATTCCCATCAGTACAATGTCTTAGTTGTTTTCCTCCAGTATCTGATGAGGATATATCCGAACAGCATTCCGCCAAGATGTGCTGCATGGGCAATATTACTGCCGGGTTGGGTGAAGGCCAGATAGAGTTCTATTCCTCCATAAGCCAGAACAAAATACTTGGCTTTGACTGGTATCGGGGGGAACAGGAGCATCAGCTGGGTATTGGGAAAAAGTACACCGAATGCAAGAAGTATTCCGAAGACTGCTCCTGAAGCTCCTACCGTGGGTGTATTAAGTAATAACTGCAGTTCCTGCATTGATGTATCGGTAAATCCCCTGTTTCTGGCCAGAAGAGCTGCACCATCATTGATAACTGTCTTAATCTGTTCAGGAGTGAGTTGTTTGATAAGGCTGTTATATTCCATGGCAATCACGGTCTCATGCACCAGGGCAGCACCTAATCCGCAAACCAGGTAATAAGTAAGAAATCTTTTCGGACCCCAGACATTTTCAAGAACCTGGCCGAAAATAAAAAGTGCGTACATATTGAAAAAGAGATGCCAGAAACCGGCATGCATAAACATGTGAGTCAGTATCTGCAGGGGTTTAAAGCTTTCTGATTTCGGGAAATATAAACCGAACAGACCGTTAAGATTATATCCCAGGGTGTTGCCTACTACCATTTGAGCCAGAAGCATAATAACATTTATCATTATCAGGTTCTTGACAACCGGGGGTAATGAAAGAAATCCTCTGCCGTATCCGTTCATTTACTGGGTTTTTAAACTTGTTTCAGGGCCACAACTGCCGGCTCAAAGCTAATGTTTCTGAATTAATCAGGCAAATTGCGGGCATACTATCTGAATTTCTTATCTAGATCTTCAATTGTAATGATGTTTATGACGGGTTTGCCTTTCGGGGAATAATTCGGGACGGAACAGGCGAACAAATTGTCGAACAGATTTTCCATTTCACTCTGAATCAATACTTTCCCATAAGGAATTGCTGATGCTCCCGCCATGGCAACTGCAAGTTTTTCCTTTACTCCGGCCGATGCTTCTTTCGAAGAGGCTTTATATTCTTCAATAAGAATATCAAGCATCTCTTTCGGATCAGATGAGGTTGCATGTGAAGGACATCCCTTAATGCATATCTTATTCTTTTCCCTGAATTCAATTGTAAAACCAATGTATTTCAGATCCGGCTCAATCTCCCTTAGAATATCATAATCTGCACTATTAACTTCAATCACAACAGGGAACAACTCAATCTGGCTGACCGGCTTATGAGAACTCAGACATTCGAAAAATTTTTCGGAAAGTATTCTTTCATGAGCTCTTTTCTGATCAATGAACATCAGTCCCGATTTAACCGGACACACTATATATTTACCCTTTATCTGGAAGAATTTTCTTTCCGTATCTCCGAATTTCCCCGATAATTCAGGATTTTCATTTTCCTTTTCAAGAGTTGTATAGAGCTTTTCCCAGTTTGCTGCATTCTCCCTTTCAAATTTTTCAATTATGTCGGGTCTTCTTAAGGACGGTTCATCCCTGTCGAACGGATTGAAGACCGGGTCAATCTCTATTCCGGGTGGTTCGGGCATGATATCCGATGGGCTTCTGACTGGTATATCAATTAATACTTCATTATCGAAATCGAGTGAGGGTGCAATATTGAATCTGCCGAGTGCTTCACGAACCGATGCCATAAGTATCTGCCAGATAGCACGTTCATCTTCAAATTTAATTTCGGTTTTTGTCGGATGGATGTTTATATCGATCGACCCGGGATCAGTTTCCATGTAAATGAAATATGTGGGTATAGTTTCCGCGGGCAGTATATTCTGAAAAGCTTCAGCTACAGCCTTATGAAAATAAGGATGTTTCATGAAGCGGTTATTTACGAAAAAGAACTGTTCTCCTGATTTTCGCCGGGCGCTTTCAGGTTTACCCGTGTACCCTTTTATTGATACAAGTGTGGTATTGGTTTCAACAGTTACAAGCTCCTGGTTGATCTGTTTCCCGAAAACACCAACGATCCTTTGCCTGTAGTTGCCGGCCAAAAGATTATATAATTCACTGTCGTTATGTTGAAGTGAAAACCTTATTGCAGGATGAGCCAGCACGACTTTCTGAAATTCAACAATTATATGTCTCATTTCAGCATTGTCGGATTTCAGGAATTTTCTTCTGACAGGGATATTATAGAAAAGGTTTCTTACGCAAAAACTGGAGCCTTTGGGACAGCTGCAGGGTTCCTGCTTTTCAACCTTTGATCCGTTTATTATGATGATAGTTCCGGTTTCGTTTTCGTGTTTCCTGGTTTTAAGTTCGACCATTGCCACTGCCGCAATTGATGCAAGAGCTTCTCCGCGGAAGCCTTTTGTTTTTATTGCAAAGAGATCATTTGCAGATGATATCTTAGAAGTGGCATGACGTTCAAAAGCCAGTCTCGCATCAGTCTCCGACATGCCACTTCCATCATCCGTTACCCTTATAAGTGTTTTACCCGAATCCTTAATGATCACATTGATATTAACTGCACCGGCATCCACGGCATTTTCCATAAGTTCTTTTACAACTGATGCAGGCCTCTGGATTACCTCACCGGCAGCGATCTGATTCGCAACCGAATCAGGCAGTAACTTGATAATATCAGGCATTGAAACTAAATCTTGAGTAACAAATATAGGAATAATTGCAGAAGGAAATTAAGGATACCATTTATGAAGTAAAAACCAGATATTTCTTCAGGGTTCATTATCTTTGGATAAAATTGTGAAGAGATGAAAAGGATATTTTATTTATTAATTATTATATTTCAGTTTGTCCTGCAGGGTTGTTCCCGTGATTCTGACAGAGAGGCTGTAAAGGTAATGACTTTTAACATTAGGTATGATAATCCGCGCGACAATGCCAATGCATGGCCAAACAGAGTGCCGATAGTTTGTAATTTTCTCAAAGGTGAAAAGCCCGACCTTATAGGAATGCAGGAGGTACTTTATCAGCAATATCAGGTACTGGATTCTGCACTTTACGATTACGGATCGGTCGCAATCGGCAGAACCGACGGACTCAAAGCCGGTGAAATGAATCCTGTCTTTTACAGAAAAGAGAGGTTTGAACTGATCAGGACTAAAACCTTCTGGCTTTCCGAAACACCCGAAGTGGCAGGCTCAATGGCATGGGGTGCCGGATTACCGAGAATAGTAACATGGGTTGAACTCGCGGATAAAAAAACAGACAGACATTTCTTCTTCTTTAATACTCACTTTGCCCACGATTCTGATTCAGCCAGGAAGAAGAGCTCGCTGCTTCTTCTTACAAAAGCCGACAGCATAGCTTCAAATTTCCCGATTATCATAACAGGCGACCTGAACATGCTTCCAACCAGTGAGGGATATTTAATACTGACTGGTCCTTTTGAAAGTGTTCCACTGTTGAGAGATACATATAATATATCGGAACAAAGCCCCGACGGTCCTGTTTATACATTTAACGGCTTTTCCGATAAACCGGGTGCAGGACGGATCGATTATATATTTGTCAGGGATGGAATGAGAGTTCTGAATCACAGCACTGTGATCAGAAAGGAAAACGGAATTTATGTATCCGATCACTGGCCGGTAACAGCAACCATATTCTTCAAATAGAGTCTTTCAGGCAGTCTTTCTGTAGCGGATGACAGCAAGTGCCGTAAATACAATTGCGATCACTGTAAGGGAATATATCTCACGGCTTATGTCAGTAAAGGCAGAACCCTTGAGCATTACCATCCTGTTTATTCTCATCAGGTGGACCACCGGATTAATCACATCTATCTTCTGTGCCCATACCGGCATACTTTCAAAAGGAGTGAATATTCCGCTCATAAGGATGAAAATGATCATGCAGAAAAATGCCACGAACATAAATTGCTGCTGGGATGATGAGAAAGTTGAGAAAAACAGTGCAAGACCCAATACTGCAATCAGAAAGATTGAGGAAGCCAGGAACAAAAGTGCGATGCTGCCTTCCAGGGGTATATTGAATGCAAGCTTGCCTATTAACATACCTATCGCGAGATCGATCAATCCTATTATCAGGAAGGGAAACATTTTTGCGATTATGAAATGATGTTTTCTGACCGGTGTCACGTTCATCTGTTCAATGGTGCCAATCTCTTTTTCTCTGACAAGGTTCAATCCGGCAAGCAGGAAGCCGATTGCAGTTACCAGAATACCGAGAATGCCGGGCAACATGTAATATTTATAATTAAGCAGCTCATTGTACCAGTATCTGTTGGTAATATTGATCTGAGGGACAGGAGCTGCAATCATACTGCCGCCATTTTCAGCCAGCAAATTAATATTATAGTCCCGTAGAATCCCGTTCATATATGCCCATGAAAGCTGTGCATTTACCGCATTGATCGCATTCACTGACACCATTACCTTTGACGATGCTCTGTTACCGATATTTTTTGATAATCCGTCAGGTATTTCAAGAATAAGGTCACATTTATTTTTATGGAGTAAATCCAGAGCTTCTTCAACAGAAAATGTTCTGTAACCTATCCTGAAAAAAGCTGATCCTTCAAGCTGATTAATAAGAGTTCGCGACTCTGATGTCATATCCCTGTCAATGATGCATAGATTTACATTTTTAATTTCAAATGTAAGGGCAGGTACAAGAAGAAGCATCTGAACAATGGGTACGCCAAATATCGCTCTTGCTATGAACTTGTTCCGGAATATTTGTATGAACTCCTTCCTGACCAGATATAATATTGTTCTCATATACAACTTTTTATACCGTTGTGCCTGGTGCTCTTATCCATTGTGCCGCTGCGCCATTGCGCCATTACGCCTCTCATTGCAATCTTATCCTGAAGTTTCTGATGCTCAGTCCTATAAAAAACAGTGTCATGAGCGTCAGTATCAGTGTTTCCTTCCAGATATAGATGAATCCGGTACCCTTGATCATAATATTCTTGATAATCACTATAAAATATTTCGGGGGGAATATTGCCGCCACCCAGTCATACCCTTTCGGCATATTTTCAATCGGGAAAATAAAACCTGAAAGAAGTATTGTAGGGAGCATCATCCCGATAAATGTAATAAAAATGGCCTGTTGCATGGTTTTTGAGACTGTTGAGATCAGTATTCCGAATGACAGGCTGAGTAAAATGTAAAGCATGCTTTCTGCAAGCAGCAGTGCAATACTTCCCTTTACAGGCAGACTGAATACGAACCATGAGAACAGGAGTATTGTTATCACATTAACGAACGAAAGAAAGAAATACGGCATTACTTTTCCGAAAATGATCTGCACCGGTCTGAGAGGAGATACAAGCAAAACTTCCATAGTTCCGAACTCCTTTTCTCTTGTTATTGTTACCGAGGTCATCAGTGCACAAATGAGAATGAGTACTATTGTTATAACACCGGGCACGAACATGAAATGACCCTTTAATCCGGGATTGTATAACATCCTTACTTCAGGCTGCACTAAAAGATTACCTTTTCCGGATAACCCTGAAAATTCCCTGTTAAAATCTGTTATTATGGCTGTGGCATAGTTGGTGATCAGAGTGGCTGAATTTGGTTCTGATCCGTCAGTAATAATGCTGACCGAAGCATTGCCTTCGCTTATAAGATCGTGTCCGAAATTCTCACCGAATATGATAACTGCTTTTGACCGTCCGCTTTTCAATACTTTGTCCACGTCGCTAAAGCTCTGAAGGTCATCGACTCTCCTGAAGAAACCTGACGAACATATTTTATCCGTAATGTTACGGGTTATCTCATCTTTTGACAGATCCAGGAAAGCCACACCGGCATTCCTGATATCCATACTTACCACGTATCCGAATATGACAATCTCGGCTATCGGTATACCAAAGAGTATTATAAGCGTCCGGAAATCCCTGAAAATGTGCAGGAACTCTTTTCTGACAAATCCGAGAAATCGTTTCATAGGCCTTAATATTGTTCAACAGCAGTTTCTAACCCCCCTTTCTGAGTGATGGCTGGGCGTGCTATTTTTACAAATACCTCTTCTACCGAATCAGCGTTGTATTTTCTTTTCAGTTCTGCAGGGGTATCAATGGCTTCAATCCTGCCCTCATTCATGATGGAAATACGATCGCAATATTCTGCTTCATCCATATAATGTGTTGTAACAAAAACTGTTATGTTTCTGTCAGCAGTTTCATATATCATTTCCCAGAACTGACGCCGGGTTATGGGGTCAACTCCCCCGGTTGGTTCATCAAGAAAAACAATTTTAGGTTCATGAAGAACCGCAACCGAGAAGGCAAGCTTCTGCTTTACTCCGAGAGGCAGATCAGATATCAGGCGGTTCTGATATTGTTCAAAATTCAATCTTTCAAGAAGTTCTGCAGTTCTTTTCTTTATTGCCGATGAACTCATACCGTAAATTCCACCATACAGGACTATGTTCTCTTTTGCGGTAAGGTCTTCATACAGGGAAAACTTCTGGCACATATAGCCTATTTTCTTTTTGATCTGTTCGGCTTCCCGGGAAGCATCAAATCCGGCTACCTTAACTTCACCTGAGCTTGGTTTTGATAATCCCGACAATATTCGCAAGGCAGTTGTTTTACCTGCACCATTTGCTCCAAGGAACCCAAATATCTCCCCTTCATAAACCTCAAAGTTCAGATTATCGTTGGCAATGAAGCTTCCGAATTTTTTCACAAGATTCCGGACCGATATTACTGTATTAACTGTCATAATTACGTATGCCAATCCCACTTCAAAGGGAAAATTCTAAATTACCTGTGTGCCATTATAGCCCTGCGCCGTTGAACCCTTGCCCTCGAAAGCTGCATCAAGGGCTGGTTTTTCCATCAGCTCCAGGAACCTGTCCTCAATTCCGGCCTCCGATTCAGATATTTCAATTCCTTCAATATTTTCGGTTTTCAGAAAATCATAAATTGATTCATCAAGTCTGTCATTCTTAAGGGTAAGATGAATTGAATCACCGAAGAGGTATGCAGTGTTTGTCCCATTATATTTTCTTAAAGCTTTAAGTAATTTGTATTTCCCTGCAGCCCGGACCCTGAACAGCTTTCCGGTAAATCCGCTTCTGATTTTCTGAGGTTGATCTGTCAATAGAATATTCCCGTTCTGTATCAGAGCAACTCTGTCGCAGCGGATAGCTTCATCCATGTATGGAGTGGATACTATAATAGTTATTTCATGCTGTTTGAGCTTTCTGAGCATTTCCCAGAATTCCTGTCTTGATACGGCATCCACTCCTGTGGTAGGCTCATCAAGCACAAGCAGGGCGGGTTTATGTATCAGTGCGCAGGAGAGAGCCAGTTTCTGTTTCATGCCTCCCGACAGCTTTCCGGCTACTCTTTTCCTGAAAGGTTCTATGTGTGAAAAAATATCCGAAATAAGATCATAGTTCTGTTTTACAGTGGTACCGAAAACCGTTGCATAAAAATTCAGGTTCTCTTCAACTGTCAGATCCTGGTAAAGACTGAAACGGCCCGGCATATATCCTATTTTCTTTCTCAGTTCCCTGAATCCTGTTATACAATCCAGGCCCAGAACTTTCATTTCACCCTGATCCGGAAGCATGAGGGTCGTGATAATCCTGAACAGGGTTGTTTTGCCGGAACCGTCGGGGCCTATAAATCCGAAGGTTTCCGACTTATTCACAGAAAATGAAATATTTTTCAGAGCTTCAATATCTCCGAATCGTTTGCAGACACCCGATGATTCTATTACTTTCTGCATTTGATAATATTATCAAAAGATAGCTTCGCCGGGCATTCCTGATTTCATGGAGCCGTCATTTCTGATATCAATGGTCACCGCATATACAAGTGTGACTCTTTCCTCTTTGGTCTGGATGATTTTTGGAGTGAACTCCGCTTTGCCGGAGATATAACTTATGATACCCGGGAATGTGGCATATCCTTTTTTCCCATCGTCAATTCTTACCGTACACGATGCACCGGTTTTAATATTGCCCAGTTGGGTTCCGCTGACATATACTTTCAGTTTCATCAGGGAGAGATCCGAGATTTTTACCAGAGGTTTACCTGCTGCAGTCAGTTCCCCCGCTTCCGCATATTTTTCAAGGATTATTCCGTTGAGAGGGCTTCTGACAATACTCCGTCTGATCTGTTCGTTGAGTATGGCCTTTTTCGACAAAAACACATCTGTTTCCGATTCAATTGATGCTTTCTGTGTATTATTGGCCAATATCTGTTTTTCCAGAACAGCTACCTGTCCGGTAAGATCATCATACTGTTTTTGTGTGGCTGCATCATTTCTGAGCATATTTTCAATCCTGGTTATGTTGATTTTAATGTTGCTGATCTGCTGGATCAATATATCATTCTGGGCATTTATTGAACTGATACGGGTTCGTACGCTTTTCATACCTGCATCAATCTCACCTTTCTGCAGATAAAAAAGAGTTGTGTCGATCAATGCTATTGCATCTCCTTCCCTTATTCCTGATCCTTTTGTCACATCAAAACTCAGAATACGCCCGCTGGTCTCTGCTGATACCATAACCTCTGTTGCTTCAAAGTTTCCATAAGCATCAGCTTCATCATTTTTATCTGAACAACCAGCAAGAAGTGCAGTTGTAATGAAGATTACTAATCCGGATTTCATATTATTGTCATGTTATATTGTTCAATATCCTTTCTATAATTCATACCGGGGGACAGTGGGTGAAACGGATTATTATTCAATTTCCTTTCCGCTGATATTAAAATATTCAATCTTTACCATTGCAAGGTTTATTTTGTGAATTTCGTGATTTATCAGAGCCTGTTGTTCTGCGTTCAGTTCGTGCAGATAATCAGTGGCTGTTATTATACCGTTCTCGTATTGTGATGCTGCTGTCGCTGTAATCCTTTTCCTGAGGGTAATCAGATCCTGATCTGTTCTCAGGAGAGATTCAAGGTTCACTATCTCTGCTTTTTTGGCTTCGAGCAGTCTGTTAAGATTGTCTGTCAGGTCGTTCTTCCTGGTTTCAATGATATTATTCTGCAGCGACAGGATCTGTTTCTCATTTTTCGCCTTGTTCCAGTCGAAAATATTCCATTTGATGCCGGCACCAATGATATAATATGGAGCAAATTCATCTTTGAAAAAGTTGTTCCCGGGGGGATTACCATAACCCAGTGTTGTATATCCGAACGCCCTTGGGAGTCTTTTGCTTTCCACAAGATCGAGACTTGCTGAGATCTGTTCTTTCCTCAGGTCGAACAGCTGGAGTTCGGGCCGTGATAAATCATCCGGGAGATTGTCCTGCAAAAGAGGGATCGCCAGTCCGACTGAAGGATCAATGTTTATCCCGGTTACTCCTGATAATATTTTTAACAAAGATTCTTTCCTGATTTTATTTTCAGTTATCTGTTGTTCAAGTTTGATTTTTTCTGATGTCATAACATCGATATCAGAATTAATTATTACACCGCTTTCCCTGGCTGATTCCAATGATGAGATTCTCCTGTTAATCAGTTCAAGGTAGTTATTCAGGAGATCTTTCTGCCGGTCAAGAAGAAGGAGGTTAAAATAATAACCGTTAATCTGGCTTCTTAGTTTATAAAGATCGGTCTCGGTCTGTTTCTCATTTATTCTGAGATCTGCTTTTTCGAGAGCTCTGGTGCTTTTAATCATACCACCATCATAGATCATCTGGTTTATATCAACTGTGATCCTGTATTGTTCGTTTGGGAGAGGTTTAATAAGATCAGCAATGCCCGGTATGGGCAACGAACCAAGCATATCGCTTATATCAACGACAGATGAATTATAAAGGATGGTACCGTTGGCATCCAGTGTGGGCAGCCAGCTTTTTAAAAGGTTCTTATCCTTTAGTTCCCAGATGTCAGCCCATGATTTTTTCTCTGCAGCAAGAGCAGATTTTTCAGCCGCATGATCATAGCAGGCTTTTAGAGTCAGTATTCCCTGAGCCTTAATTCCTGAACAGGCAAAGATCCAGACTCCAAACAGTATCAGAAATCTTCTATTTATTAATGTTCCCATAACAAAACTCATAACTCATAACTCAAAACTTTAAGTACTTTAGGCACTTTAGGCACTCCCCTTAATGGCCTTTATCACAAATTCCGGAGCAAACTTCTTCCTCTCCTCGAGGTAATCATCAAAGCTGATTCCCTGTTTTTCAAATATCACTTCAAAAATTCCTCTGGCGGCAAAAGGGAATACACTCAGTGCTGCAATGGAAGTCATTAACTGTGGTATATTCCTGTAAGTGATATTGAATTTTTGTAATTCTTCTTTATGCTGTTCTTCAAGGATTCTCCATAGTTTATCAACTTCATAGCCTGAGATAAGCTTTTTCAGTCTTTCAGGGTTACGGTTTATTTCATTAAGAATAAATGAAGGGAGGCTTCGGTTTTTTTTCAGGAAGTCGATATGTTCCCTGTAAAAAAAGCGTAATTTATCTTCCAGAGACATGTTTGCATCCAGTACCGGGGCAAACCGTTTAAATAATATTAAGGCAAGTTTTTCAAATACAGCATTGAAAAGCCTCTCTTTTGTCCGGTAATAATAGTGTAGAAGAGCTTTATTTATTCCTGCCTGGTCAGCGATCTCCTGCATTCGTGCCCCGTCCAATCCTTTTTCAACAAAAACAGTGGTTGCTGCTTCAAATATCTTTTCCTCGGTTTGGTTGTCTTTTGTTGACATGAGTAGTTAACTATAAAGTTTAACCTTGAAAACAAACTAATAAGATAAACCAATTAGTTTAATCATATGGTCAAAGATAAAGTGGAAAATTTACAAATGCAAGGATTCCTTTAAAAAAGATTTTTTAATTTTAAATTCACAGATTAATTTGCCGTTATATGGTTTCCGGATACTTAAATAAGATGATATAATCCGTTTGTAATAATTTTAAATACTTATTAATATGGCCAGAATAGCGATGCTCGGTGCCGGATTTATCGGCGATTTTTACACTTATTCCCTTCATGCACTCAGGAGCCGTGACAGGGTCCACGTCATTTATTCCCGGGACGAAACCAGAGGCAGAGCCTTTGCAAAGAAACACGGGATATCCGGATGGACAACTTCGATGAAAGAAGCCATCAACGATCCTGAGACTGATATAGTTGTCATAGGGCTTCCCAACAATCTGCATCTGGAAGCTGTTAAGTCAGCTGCCGCAGCCGGGAAGGCGGTTCTTTGTACAAAACCTCTCGGCAGGAATGCTGAAGAAGCAATAGAGATGCTCGAGGCTGTTGAAAAAGCCGGTGTTTTCAATGGTTATCTTGAAGATCTTGTTTATCCTCCGAAAACACTGAAAGCTCTTGATGCGGTAAAAGCCGGAACACTAGGGCAGGTAACCTGGGTGAGGTCGCGTGAGACTCATCCCGGTCCTCACAGCGACTGGTTCTGGACAAAAGAGATTTCGGGAGGAGGAGTGCTTCTGGATATGGGTTGTCATTGCATCGAGATAGCCCGGAACTATATCGGGAAGGATATCCGTCCTGTTGAAGTAATGAGTGTTGCGGATACTCTTGTTAAACCGATTGATGCTGAAGATAATGCATTAGGCTGGGTGAGATATGAGAACGGAGCCATAGGTCAGTTTGAAACAAGCTGGATATTCCGCGGCGGGATGGATCTGAGGGATGAAGTAATGGGGACCGAAGGCACTATATGGATAAATAATTTCCTGCGTACAGGTTTTGAAATGTTCACAGCAGGCGGGAAAGAAGGATATGTTGCCGAAAAAGCGGAATCGGAAAAAGGATGGTTGTTCCCTGTGGGTGATGAATTAGCAGAGCTGGGTTATTATAATATGTTTACCGATATGCTCAATGCTTATGAAGACAGATCTGAACCTCTTGAGACATTTTACGACGGTTATGTTGTGAATGAGATAATGGATGCATGTTATCGTTCGGCAAAGTCAAAGAAATGGGAGCCGGTCACTCTTAAAGTATGGAGAGGAAAGGAAAAGACTCCTGCGATATCTGAAGTGAGGGAATATGATAAGGCCCATATCTTTGTAAAGGAAGAAAGAATGCCTGACGGGAAAGTTAAGATTATTCTGAAAGATAAGATAACAGGTAAAATTTCACAAAAAATTAAACAAAAGTAAGCTGAAATAACTTTCAGATTTACGTAATATATGGATGGTTTACACGTTCTGGTCAAACAATGACCCATGCCGGAACCACAACCGCGTAATTATTATTAAATTTGAATTTTAATCTGGATTCCATGAAAAAGTATTTATATCATCTTCTGGCTCTGACCCTGATGCTTACTCTTGTCTGGGGATGCCAGAAAGATATTGAACCCGATGATGAAGATGATCTGACTATCCCCCATAGGACACTGGTCGTTAATGACTGGATAAAGGATAATATGAACCTCTACTATTTCTGGAATGACAAGATCCCGACGGATATTGATTTTACAAAAGAACCTGATTCTGAGGCCTATTTCTACAAACTTGTTTATAAAGAGAAAGATAAATGGTCGAGAATTACAAGGGACTATGCAGCATTGAAAGCAGAACTGGACGGGGAGCCGGTTACAATGGGATATCGTCCTTCCTTTTACCTTGTCGGCGATAATAAGGTCGTTATTGTTGTCGGGTATGTTTACCCCGGATCTCCCGCTGCAGAGGCCGGTCTTAAACGCGGTGATATTATACTTTCGATCAACAACACGAATCTCGACAAGTTAAATTATTATGATTTGTATTCACAGACGGGTTATTCTGTTCAGCTGGGTCGTCTTGAAGGGAATACTCTCGTAAATACAGGTACATCTGTAAGTCTTACGGCGCGGGTAACAATCACCAATCCGGCTATTTATCATACAATAATCGAAACCGGAGGTAAAAAAGCAGGGTATCTTGTTTATGTCGAATTTATTGCCGGGGAAAGTAATGCCTTTCTGCCGGACCTGGATAATATCTTCAATGAATTTAAAACTGCCGGAATTACCGACCTGATCGTTGATCTTCGTTATAATCCGGGTGGAGAAGTGAGTGCGGCTGTTCATCTCGCCTCTTTGATTGCACCACGTGAAGTGGCAGACAATAAGGAGATACTTATAAGCCTCAGGTATAATAAAGGCCTTGAAGACTTTTTAAGAACCAATAATTACACCAATCAGCTTTACTACCGGTTTAAGTCAACCACAGCCAATTTGGATATGGATCGTGTCTATTTCCTCACAACCTCAGGTTCTGCCTCGGCAAGTGAGCTGGTGATAACCGGGCTCGACCCCTGGATGGATGTGGTAAAGATCGGCGAATCAACATATGGTAAATATGCAGGTGCCTGGGTTCTTCCGGATGATAATGAAGAATGGGCCATGATCCCTATTGTTTCAAAATTTTCCAATGCCGATGGTTATACAGATTTCGCTGACGGCCTGCCTCCTGATTATGAAATTGACGATGATCTGTTTGCCGCAGTTCCCTTCGGGGATACTTCAGATCCGCTGCTGGCAAAAGCACTTGAACTGGCAACCGGAAAATCAGGATCAGCAAAGAGTCTGACAAGAACAAAAATGTTTAATTTCCCGATAATCGTTCCGGACGAAATGAAGCTGAAGAACAACCTATACCTCGAGGGATTTGCTTCTGAGTCTGAGACTGTTCGTAACCACGCTCACTGAACTGAGAGCCATGGCAGCACCTGCTATCATCGGATTCAGCAGAAATCCGGTGAAAGGATAGAGCAACCCTGCAGCAACAGGTATCCCGATAATATTATAGATAAACGCCCAGAACAGGTTTTGTTTTATTGTAGTTACTGTAAGCTTTGATAATTTTATTGCCTGCGGAATACGTTTCAGGTCTGACGATACTATGGTCATCTTTGCAACATCAATTGCTATATCCGATCCTTTTCCCATGGCAATGCTCACGTCAGCCTGAGCAAGGGCCTGAGAATCATTTATCCCGTCTCCTGCCATTGCTGTAACCTTTCCTTCCCTCTGAAGTTTTATGATATAATCATGCTTATCCTGTGGCAAGGCTTCTGCCATATATCTGTCAATTCCGGCCTGGGCTGAAATATAACGGGCAGCTTCATTATTATCACCTGTCAGCAAATGGACTTCAATCCCCATGGAATGCAACTGGCTGATCGCTTCAGCAGATGAAGGTTTTATTTTGTCGGTTATTGTAAAGACTGAGAGAGCCTGTTTCGAATCCGAGAAAAAAGATACAGCCACAGCTTCATTCCGGAACTTCTCCGCAGAGGCCATAAGACCGGTTTCAATGGCTATATTCTTCTCAGTCATCAGTCTGAGATTCCCTGCATAGTATTCTTCCCCCTCAACAATGGCTTTGATGCCTCTTCCGGCAATAATTTCAACATTTTCCGGGACAAAATTGCTTTTAATCCCGGAATCTTCAAGATATCTGACCACAGGTTCTGCAATAGGATGTTCACTTATCTTCTGGATTGAATGAAGTATTATGCCGTAACGGCTGCTGTTTATGTTTTCAACCCATATAAGATCCTTAATAACTGGTTCTCCGATAGTTATAGTTCCGGTCTTGTCCAGTACAACTGCATTTACTTTATGTCCGGTTTCGAGGCTTTCAGCATCTTTTATCAGTATTCCCAGTTCTGCACCCCTGCCTATGCCAACCATTATTGCAGTAGGTGTAGCCAGTCCCAATGCACACGGACATGCTATGATAAGCACCGTTACAACAGCCAGCAGGCTGTGTGTCACGGTATTTTCTGTTCCGCTGATCAGCCATATCAGTCCGCTGAGCAATGCAATTGCGATAACAACCGGTACAAAGATCGCCGCTATCTTATCAACCAGCCGCTGAACGGGAGCTTTGCTTCCCTGTGCTTCCCTGACCATTTTGATTATATGAGAAAGAAGGGTCTCGGAACCGACTTTTTCAGCCCTGAACTGAAAAGTGCCTTTCTGATTAATTGTTCCTGCATATACCCTGTCATTCTCGACTTTTTCTGCAGCAAGAGGTTCTCCTGTAAGCATACTTTCGTCCACAAATGATCTGCCGGCTGTCACTGTCCCATCTACCGGGATTCTGTTACCCGGTTTAACCAGTATGATATCTCCCTGAACAACGGCGCTCACAGGTATTAGTTCGTGATCACCTTCAGGTCTTATAACAGTTACGGTTTTTGACTGCATGCCCAGAAGTTTTTTCAGTGCAGATGAAGTGTTTGCTTTTGCTTTCTCCTCGAGCAGTCTTCCAA
>DCVC01000310.1:0-145 GCA_002328625.1 Bacteroidales bacterium UBA2198 | reverse complement strand
AGCGTATCCATATTTGCGGAGCGATGTCTGAGTTGTTTTATTGCTCCTGTGAAGAATTGTTTCCCGAACCAGAAAACAACAGGAGTCGCCAGTATCAGCATAATATAATTGGCATACGGGATATTCATGAAAAACATGGCAATCA
>DCVC01000006.1 GCA_002328625.1 Bacteroidales bacterium UBA2198 | reverse complement strand
GCTGAGTAGTGAAAGGATGCTTCCTTCCCAGATGGACTGGGGGTTATTCACATTACACTCTTTCCAGAACAGGATGCTGCATTGCGGAAAACATGAAAATGGATGCCTTTAACTCGCACCAGGAGGTGACATCCCTGAAAACTGATGTGCCGGTCGACGCGAAGTATTTTGCTATTCCGAAAAACATTAAGTTCAGCGAAATGCCTGTCTTCTGAACAATCTCATTTATTTTAACAGGATTGACCTGTGGGAGAAAGAAAACATATTTAATTCGATTTAAATCTCTTTTCCGTTATTTTTATTGCTGACTAAAATTTAAATTAGCAGAAATAAAGTTAGTATCCTTATCTCTCTTCAATGAACAGAATAAAAAGACAATCTTCTCTTCTTTCACTGAGGATCATTCTTCTGATATCTGTCATTATTCCGTCATGCGATAAAGTTAATAAAGATACTCTTTACATCGGCACATGGCAGCATAAAGACGTCGTCGACACCGGTGACCTGGTTTTCAACACAACACGCACACTTATCCTGACCAGAACAACTTATGAAGAGATTTATATGCTTCAGCGCTATAACTCAGATGTTGTTCTGTCAATAATTGGCTTTAAAGGAGAACTTTCAGTAAAAGGTACTGAAATGACCTTCAGCCTTATGGAGATTGGAACATGTGTAAAAGATGCTTCGCAAAACTGCACAGATCAGGTTATATTCCACGGCAGGGGAACTCAATACTATAATGATAATATCCAGTATTTCAGACTAACCATTAAGGGAGAGTATGAAGCCGATGAAAACGTCCTTCAACTGAAAAGGGACACTAATGGGGACGGAGACATGGAAGACAACGGAGAGAGCATAGAGTTTCAGAGAATTTGAACCAGTAGAATCTTAAAGGATTGTTGTTACTCAGAAAAACAAAATTTACCTGACATATCATCCTCATGAAGTTAATCCGGGTCCTGATATTACCATTACTGCTCCTGCAGGGATCAATGAAGTCCTCATTGGAACCTCCCACCGGCTTAATGGTAGAATTCATCAGGGAACCTGAAAAGGTAAAAATACTCGACAGTAAACCGGAATTCAGCTGGATCGTTCCAGTGAAGACCGGTTCTCAGACTGCATACCAGATACTTGTCTCTTCATCGGAAGAAAAACTTGCCAGAAATGAGATTGATCAATGGAACAGCAATAAAACACTCAGCTCACGTTCAACTGAAATTCTGTATTCTGGCGGCACCCTCAGGAACAACACAACTTACTACTGGAAAGTAAGGGTCTGGGATAAAAAAGGGAAACCTTCATCATTTTCCGCGATACAGGCATTTAAGACAGGCAACCTGAAAGAATATGCTACAACCGGTAATAACTTTGTTGTCAGTTATATCAGTCCGGCAAAATTTATAAAAACCGGGGTTGATCATTATTTCATTGATTTTGGAAAAGATGCATTCGGTACACTGACCATTGATATTAGCTCTGCCGCTAATGATACTCTGATCATTCATCTTGGGGAAAAAAGAGAAGGATTTAATAAAATTGACCGTAATCCCGGAGGGACTATCCGATATCAGAGAATATTATTGCCAGTCGAACCGGATAAAACGCAGTATACTGTTGTTCTGTCACCCGACAGCAGGAATACTGGTCCTTCGGCAATACATTTACCTGATTCAATAGGTGTAATTATGCCTTTCCGGTATTGCGAAATCGAAAACTGCAGATATGATGTTAAACCGGAGAATATATTCCAGAAAGCTTACTGGTATTTTTTCGATGATAATTTAAGCTCTTTTACAAGCTCCGATACTGTTCTGAACCAGGTATGGGATATCTGTAAATATACCATGAAAGCGACCTCCTTCGCCGGAATCTATGTTGACGGCGACAGGGAAAGAATTCCCTACGAAGCTGATGCTTATATCAACCAGATGGGACACTATTATACCGACAGGGAATATTCCCTTGCCCGGCGTACTAACGAATATTTCATTGATCATCCGACCTGGCCGACCGAATGGATTCTCCACACGGTTCCGATGTTTTATTTTGACCTGATGCACACAGGGAACCTTGAGTCAGTTAACCGTTACTATGAGGAGTTAAAGCATAAAACTCTTATCACTCTTGCAAGGGAAGACGGACTTATAAATTCAAAAAATGCCACTGATGAGATCATGATAAGTCTTGGCTTCTCCGATGGAAAGGAGAGGCTCAGGGATATTGTTGACTGGCCTCCAGCACAGAAGGATACCGGATGGAAACTGGCCACTCCCGAAGGGGAAAGAGATGGCTATGATATGGTTGAAGTAAATACTGTTGTTAATGCATTTCACTACCGGAATTTGTTGCTGATGGCCAAATTGGCAGGTTATCTGGGAAAAAGTGTTGATTCGGTCCTTTATCATATCCGGGCCGAAAAAGTTAAGAAAGCCATAAACGAAAAGCTC
Source organism: Bacteroidales bacterium UBA2198 (assembly GCA_002328625.1). Classification (GTDB taxonomy): domain Bacteria; phylum Bacteroidota; class Bacteroidia; order Bacteroidales; family VadinHA17; genus LD21. Next base: position 1,621 of record DCVC01000006.1, on the reverse strand, counting down.
TTTGATCCAACCAGGGAGATCTATCTCGACGGAGAATTTTCGCATCATTCATCTCTTCACGCCAATATGATTGCACTTGCATTCGACATTGTACCTGAAGAAAATAAAAAATCGGTTATTGGTTTTATTAAATCGAGAGATATGGCATGCAGTGTCTATGGAGCGCAATATCTGCTTGAAGGCCTTTACAAAGCAGGAGAAGCCGATTATGCTCTTGATCTTATGACAGCAACTCACGACAGGAGCTGGTGGAACATGATAAAGGTGGGCTCCACCATCACCATGGAAGCCTGGGATATGAAGTACAAGCCCAACTCCGACTGGAATCATGCCTGGGGAGCCGCTCCCGCAAATATCATCCCCGGATATATGTGGGGAATCTCACCGGTCACGCCCGGTTATTCTAAAGCAGTTATTAGGCCTCAGCTCAGCTCATTGAAATTCAGTAAAATTGAAGTACCTACAATCAGAGGTATCATAAAGGCAGAATATAAGATTTCGAACAAATCGAAAGAATATTCGATAATTATTCCGTCAAATATGGAGTGTGATTTTGTAATTAAGGACGAACAGAAAACAATTGTCAGGCTGAACAACAAAAAGGTAAAGACTGAAAAAGGGATTTTAAGACTTGAGCCGGGCAGTAATATGATTATTATTTGATATTTAATTATTTGTTAAACCACAATGGACATAATGGGATGCAAAAAGGGCCACCAAGGAATAATTTATGGCATAAGCCTTCGTGTCCCTTTGATTGCACTTTGTGAAACTTAGTGGTAAGAAATTAAAAACCTGCAAGTATGAAAAAAAGTTTGCTTCTTATTTTATTGACACTCCTGTGCATGTCATTCACCGAATGTCGATTTGGATCTGCAACAAAAACTTACAAAGCCGATATCATCGTTTACGGTGGAACCTCAGCTGCTGTTTCCACTGCGGTCCAGGCTTCCCGGATGGGCAGGACGGTTTTGATAGTGTCGCCCGATCTCCATATGGGCGGAATGTCCTCATCAGGGCTTGGTTTTACTGATACGGGAAACAAGGAAGTTATCGGAGGTCTTGCCCGTGAGTTTTACCAGCTTTTATATCAGCATTATCAAAAGCCTGAGAACTGGAAATGGCAGAACCAGTCAGAATACGGAAATATCGGACAGGGTAATCCAGCCATAGACGGGGAAATGCGTACCATGTGGATTTTCGAGCCTCATGCAGCAGAGGGAGCTTTTGAACAAATGATAAATCAGAATAACATTCCGGTTTACCGTGATGAATGGCTCGACAGGGAGAAAGGAGTCGTTTCAAAAAACAACAGGATAATTTCCATTAAGACTTTATCCGGGAATCTCTTCAAAGGTAAAGTCTTCATTGATGCAACCTATGAGGGAGACCTGATGGCTGCTGCCGGAATCAGTTACCATATAGGAAGGGAAGCTAACAGTGTTTACGACGAAACCTGGAACGGTGTGCAGAAAGGTGTTTTCCATCATGGCCATTGGTTCAAGGATAATGTCGATCCTTATAGGGTGCCTGGAGATCCATCAAGTGGCCTGCTTCCGAGGATTTCTTCAGAAACTCCGGGTGAAAATGGAACAGGCGACAGAAAAATCCAGGCCTACTG
>DCVC01000138.1:5163-8114 GCA_002328625.1 Bacteroidales bacterium UBA2198 | reverse complement strand
ACCGATAATTATATTCAGAACCATTACCAGCTTATTTACAGCCTTAGAAAGAATAATTATCTGTCATTTCATTCTGCTCTTCACTATACTAAAGGCAAGGGATATTATGAGGAATATAAGGAGGAGCGTTCTCTGGAAGATTATGGATTGAATCCCGTTAATATTGGAGGAACGACGATAACTGAAACTGATCTGATAAGAAGAAAATGGATGTCGAATGATTTCTATGGACTGATCTGGTCGCTTAATTACAAAAAGGAAAGGATCGAGTCAAAATTCGGTGGGGGAATTAATTACTATTCCGGTGACCATTTCGGAAGGATAATATGGATGAGATATCCCGGCAGCACAGAAAAAGACATTCAGTGGTACTTCAATAATGGAGCCAAGAGTGAAATGAGTATGTTCGGGAAAATAAATTATTCTCTTTCACCAAAAACGACAATCTTCGGCGATCTCCAGTTCAGATACATCAATTATAAAATGACAGGCGATGATGATGATCTTAAAGATCTGTCGCAAGTGCACAGGTTTAATTTTTTCAATCCGAAAGCAGGTATCTTCTTTTCAATCAATCCTAACCAGGATGCATATTTTTCCTTTTCTGTCGCAAACCGCGAACCAACCCGTACTGATTTTAAAGAAGCAGCAGGCGACCCTGATGCAACTCCTAAGTCAGAAACACTCTTTGATCCTGAACTTGGGTATAAACTTAGGACAAAGAAGAGCCTGATTGCAATAAATCTTTACGGGATGATCTATAAAGATCAACTTGTACCGACAGGCGAATTAAGCAATGTGGGATACCCGATAATGACCAATGTTGAAAAGAGCTATCGTATGGGAGCCGAACTTACAGCGGGATTTAAACCATCAGAAATGTTCGACTGGAACTTTAACCTGACACTGAGCAGGAACAAGATCGTCGATTTCGTTGAGTATTACGTTGATTACAATACGACCGACTGGTCAGCGGAATATAAAAACAGGAAGCTTGGAACGGTAGATATCGCTTATTCACCCTCGTTAACCGGAAGCAGCGATCTGGCAATCTCATTCCTTCCATTGACAAAAGTGCACCTGATCACCAAATATGTGGGCAGGCAATATTTCGACAATACCATGAACAGCGAAAGGATGCTCGATCAATACATCGTGAATAATGTCAGAATAGATATTGATCCCCTGATAAAAAATAATAAAAGCACTGAAATTCAGCTTCTGGTTAATAACATTTTCAACACAAAATATGAAAGCAATGCTTATGGTGGCAACTGGTTTGAGGACGGAGATGAAAAAAGCTGGTCGTACTATTTCCCTCAGGCAGGAATTAACTTCATGATAAAACTGTATGTTAAATTTTAACAATATTATTAATAACGTGACATACAGTTGAAATTTAAGTATATTGACTTAGTGATCCCTGGTGTCTTGTGGCAAAACGAAGAAAATCAATAAAAGTTTATTATTGATTCCAGACACTCAATAAATATAATAATGACCTTAACTGATTGGTTGTCAGATAACTGGATCGAAGTTTTCGGAGCAATAGCCGGGATAGTGTATGTCTTTCTGGAGATCAGGCAGAACCTGTGGCTCTGGCCGGTAGGGATTGTAACCTCAGGAGTCTATATATGGGTTTTTTTCAAGGGTAAAATCTATGCGGATATGAGCCTTCAGGTCTATTACCTGGTAATAAGCATATTTGGCTGGTACTGGTGGGTGAGGGGCACAGGGCACAGAGCTCAGGGCGAGGAACTCAGAGCTCCGGTCTCAGATAAAAAAGAGCATGTGAAACTGGCCGTGTCGAGAGTGAGTTTCAGGCTTGTCATGATATTGCTGATTATCTTCCTGGCATTATTTTCTCTGATTTACTTCATTCTCGACAGGTTTACCGATTCACCGGTACCCGGGTGGGATTCCTTTATTACTTCACTTTCAATAGTTGCAACATGGATGCTGGCAAGGAAATTATTTGAACACTGGTACCTCTGGATCATCGTTAACTTTGTCTCAGCGGGACTGTTCCTGACCAGGGGCCTTTATCCGACAGTTATCCTCTATTTAATATATTTCATTATGTCATTTGCAGGTTTGAGAGCCTGGAAACGAACAATTCATGAATCGCATATACATCTGACAGGTGGTACAATCTCCTGACCAAGGTTCATTGCGACTAACCGGGCGACTCTCTGATCTGTGCATTTGCTGCACCGTGAAAACTTTTCAATGTCCCATAGATCTGCAAATACCCGTCCAGCATTAATCTTTATGCCATATTCTGTGACTGTTTCCAGTGAACGGATATCCGGAGGTGAAAAGTGACCCTGGTCCTGAAGGATATCCATGGCGCCGTTACCTGATCTTACAGGAATTATTGTACAGCATTCCACACCTGAATTGAAAGCTGATTCAATTGACATTTGTGCCCAGTATACTCCTTCGGATTCAGTCATAAACGGGGGTTTCAGGAGTACAAAAGCCCGGGACAGGATTCCATGATTATTAAGGAAACTAACAGATTCTCTGAAATCTTCAATTGTCATTTTCTTGTTTATTAATGCAAGTATTTCAGGATGTACGGTTTCCAGACCAATGGCAATTTGCAGTTCAGGTTTCAGCATATTTTTGAAAGTCAGGCATTTTTCACCGATCAGTTTTGGATGACTTTCAACAAGTAATGTTTCGAATCCTTTTACGAGTGATGCAATTCTTTCATAGTCTTTTTCGGGAATGGCCCTCTCATCAAAGAAACTTCCGCTGTTGTAGAGTTTCAGGTGTTTAACATGAGGTAAATGGTTTAATGCCCATTCAATCTGGGCCGGTATGTCACCAGATGCGACAGATTCATTGGTTGTATTTTTCCAGAGGTCGCACATCAGGCAATGAAAAGAACATTCCCTGTTGGTCAGAAAAATTATTGCAACATCTTCAACTTTCCCTGAAGCAGT
>DCVC01000138.1:0-5116 GCA_002328625.1 Bacteroidales bacterium UBA2198 | reverse complement strand
CGTCTCTTCGGGTTTACCGGCATTGTCATTCCGGTGATAGCCTTTATTCCCTGTGACACAATTTCACCCTTGAGATCATACAGTTTTTTGTGATCCCACCCTGTAATATCAATGAACGGAATACCTTCAGAGATCTCGATTACATTAGGCAGGGTATAAGGACTGAATACTTCAAAGCCCAGGCTGTCGCCGGTAGCGTATGTCCGCATGTATCCTCTGCTCAATCCTCCGGAGTAGGTTAATGAATGTTTTATGGAATCAATCCCCCAGCCTTCGTGGTACAACATCATATTATTCAATACGCTCCTTATCGTTAATTCCGGATTTTCTTCTATAGGGTAATCCTTGAGGTTCTCATCACCTCCATCTCCGTCTATTATGTATTTCCATTCCGGGTAACGAGACCTTATTCCCTGAAACAGTGATAAGTTCATCGTTGCTGCCTGAATATCCAGCGACTTATAATCCTCGACAACCTGTACTGTTTTTTTCCAGTCAAGATCGGAATATTTAAGTTCAACCGGCTCCAGAAACATTTCAAGATCAAGGCTTTCGAGAAATTGTCTGGCCTGCATCAGATCATCACCGGCACCATCAATTGAAAGTGTGAAGGCTTTCAATCTTGAAGGACTCTCCCCAAGTTCCCTGAGAGCATGGTACACAAGCAGAAACACACTGCCGCTGTCAATTCCGGCAGAGAATGTAACTCCAACCGGACCTGATACGGCACGGAACCTCAGCCACTTTTTAATCTCTTCATATAATGTCCCCATATAATGTTCTCCTATCCCGGGAATATCTTCGTTTTGCAGTTTATTTCGCTCAGGCTTGAAAAAACGGCTGTAAACGGGATTGGGGTCAGGACATCCGAGAAGTTCAATCCTGGTAATATAATGAGCCGGAGCCATTCTCGTATAGGAGGGATGAAATTGATCATCAAGACCTTCCTTTTTGAGATAATCACAGATCGTGTCAATCCGTTCAGCTATGATAAGGTTGGGCCCCTCGGGCCGCTTGGCAATAAAATATCGGATGGGTCGTCCGATAGACCTCGCCATACGGATTGTTCTGCCTTCAACAGCAACAATTGAAAATTGTCCGTCAATTTTACGGACGGCTTCTGCATCCCCCGATCTGACCAGGTTAACTGCCTGATCATGATCCATATTGTAAATGACGTTCTTCTCCGGATTGGTCAGATCAATCACATTATTTAAATATTGGCTTTCCATTATTATTTGTTTTAATTTGTTTTTATTCCTTCACCTTGTTTCACAATTATATACTGATCGACTTTAATATTATTATACACTTCCTTTTCACCGTCTGACCAGTGAATTTCCATCATTTCGATATGTTTTTCTTTTCCGAGTCCGACATGCAGGCGGGGATCGTGGTTGGAAAGATAGCTTGTCGACCACTGATTAACCAGAACCTGTCTCTTTCCTCCTGCAGTTATCGTTACTTTTGCAGCGATAGCTGATGCAGGACCATTCTTTCCTGCCAGCGTTATCCCAAGCCAGTGATTATTGTTGCCACCATCATTTCTCAGCAGTGTTGCAGTTGCCTGAAGATCAACATGCGAGACTATTATATCGAGGTCGCCGTCATTATCATAGTCCCAGATTGCTGCACCTCTTCCACTCCGTTTGGTTGAAAAGTAGATGCTTCTTTCCCGTCCCACATCTTTGAAGTGCCCTTTCCCGTCGTTTTCCAGCAGAAGAGGGTATTGCAGTATAAGTTCTTCAGCAGTTCCGTTTGCTGCAAAAATATCAAGATCTCCGTCGTTGTCAAAGTCAAACAGCACTCCCGACCATGAGCCCTTACCTGCCAACGATATTGATATACCGCTGGTCTCTGTGATGTCTTCGAATAACCCGTTACCCAGGTTCCTGTACAGAGATCCGTATTCAAGGTCAACAACAAGTATGTCAATTAATCCGTCACCGTCAACATCGCCTATTGTCCCATGCATCGACCCGGTAACCTTACCCTGGCTGTTACCGGCCACTCCGCTGGCAATTGCAACCTCGCTGTAGATCCCATCATCGTTTCTGAACAGGAAGTTTAACTGGTGGTCGTTAGCCTGGAAAATATCCAGATCACCATCATCATCATAATCAAATACAGTTAGTCCCATGCACTTCGAATCGGGATAAAGAAGGTTGTTTTCCTGTGTGACATCCACGAATTTTCCATCGGGCAGCTGTTTGTAAAGCATCGATGCCTGGCCGTTGTACTCTGACGGATGAGGCATCATACCCGGTGTAACGGGAGAGACGTAAGCGGGATCAAAGGCCAGGAAGTTCCCGACCATAGCATCCAGTCTGCCGTCATTATTGTAATCCCAGAATGAAACCCCGATACTCCATTTAATGAAACCATTCAGCTTTTCAGGTCCGGCGAGATCCAGTGAAGCAGTGATGTCGCTGAACGTTCCGTCCCCGTTGTTCCGGTAAAAGACATTTGGTCCGTAATTCAACAAATAAAGATCCTGGTCGCCATCATTGTCGTAATCAATCGCTCCTGCGGCCATGCTCCATTCAGCATTATCCACGCCGGCTTCCCTGGAAACTTCAGTGAAGGTCCCATCGCCGTTATTCCTGTACAACTTGTTGCGGGTATTTTTGAAAGTAAGTCCGGAATGATCTGAAACGCCCTCAATATAGGTGCCGTTCATCATGTAAACATCCATCAGATTATCGTTGTTATAATCAAAAACTGTTATCCCCGATCCGCTGCTTTCGAGAATATTTTCATAATTATAATCTCCGAATGTATATCTGAAATCAATACCGGCCCCGATTGTAACGTCTTTAAAAGTTACACTTTTCTTTTTTAATCCTGAACGGCCACATGCAAACAGGAAGCAGGTAATAATAAATAATATTAATAAAATACCCTTTAAGTTCCCTAAGGTGGATTGGGGGGTGAGAAACCTGCCTGTTCTCCTGATGCATTTCCTGTTCATAGTCTGATCTCAGGCAGGTCACTGTCCCCCTGCTTTAATTACATTAATATATCTTTCATTTGTTACGATCCTTGTATTGTATTCACGATGATATTGTTGAAGTTCAGGATCATCGGGATATTTATCCTTTTTGGCTGGCGGATATGCCGACATGCCATGGAAGGGGAGAGGCAATACTTTATTCCCTGTAACGGTATTCAGATCCCCGTCTTTAACCCAGCCAACACTGCGGATAAGGAAATCCCTTTTCCATCCGGATTGCAGATCCGGAAGCGTTTCGGCACTGAATTTAACGGTTGTTTCATCACCTGCATTCTTGATAATGTATTTGTTATCAGATGCTCTGAGAAGAGGTAATACATCTCCATACCTGGTATAATTCCCTTCCAGGTCCCTCCATTTCTGATCTGTATCCACAACAGAGTAATCGAACCAGTGAGGACCATATCTTCCCCCTTTCCTGTAAATACGGGAGAATCCTCTGTAATGCAGATCAGCCGAAACAGGATCAAGGACTTGCGTAAGTACCGGTGCATCCGGCTTACAATCAGAAAAGAAAATATGATCCCAGTATATTTCCATGTTAGTCCTGATCCTTATTCTGTGATCATCCGACAGAAACTTACCTGTAAGGTCAGCAATAACGGTTTTATCTTTGCCCATTGGAAAGCCAAGATTATCTATTACTGTAACCCATTCACCCTTTTTATTGACAACCTGAATTACAGGAGGGATAACTTTAATTTTGTTCGACTGGGATAAAGCGACATTAATACTGGCATCGGTTGGGAATATCCAGCCCTGCAGGAAAAGATGCACTCCTTTGCTTACATCCAAATCACCAGGATCAAGAATGATCTCCTTCATTTCAATTACACCCTGGTATTTAGCGGGCTTGAGGTCAGATATGTAATTGTCATCCTTTTCGGTAATGAAATGGAGAAGATCGTTCCCTTCCGAATCAGTTACCGAGACAGGATAATGTTTCCTCCCGACCTTGTAAATCCTGTACTCCGGGAATGGAGGAGGAGAAAACCGTTCATCGACATAGATATCAACTGAATCGGGATGATCAACCGCAATCAGTTCTATTTGATCGAAATAGATCGTTTCCCAAAGCTCGGCAGTTACCTGGATCGTATAAACACCAGCGAGGGGTTTCAATAATTCCCCCGGTATTTTAATATAGTCGTCCGATGCATCGGGGAAAGCGTAGGCTGTCGTAGCTCCCATTATTCCCAAAGGCATACCGAGAGCGCTTCGCCACATGATATCTTTTGCAAAGATATATTCATTCCCGTTCCAGGTATAAAGAAACGGACACGAACCTTTTAACATTTGTTCTTCTATCAGAGCCTGGTCGCTTTCAGGGAAAAATATGTTCTGAGGTACACCGTTTGTCCATCTTATACGTATAACGTCAGCCTTTGAGCGTTTTCCCAGGCCGAAATGTATATTAGGGTCGGTAACGAATTTTGTCTGATACAGATCCTCTGCTCTCAATTCCACTTTGGCTCCTATCCCGAAAAAATTATTCTTGGCGCTTCCCGCTCTCAACCCCACAAGCCTCATATTTATAAAACGATTTGTATTCCCTCCGTCGTTCCGCAATAAGTAGATTCCTCCATTTATTCCTGCAATTACCATATCGAGGTCGCCATCATCATTGTAATCCATTATTGCAATCTGCCTTCCTGATTTCGCTTCACCGGGTAATAAGTGTGAGACATCCTCAAAATGTCCTTTCCCGTCGTTATGGTACAAAAACATGCCCCTGACATCTTCTTCATCCGATTCCCCGGCAACACATATATCAAGAAATCCGTCATTGTCAAAATCAATAAAGACAGCATCATGGACATGTATGTTCTTTAAACCACTGAACATCTCTCTTGACTTGCCGTCCTTAATAAAAGTACCGTTGCGCATGTTTCGGTATAATTCATGATCTCCTCCTTTAACTGAAGTGATAAACATGTCGAGATATCCATCATTATCATAATCTCCGACTGTTACCGCACCTGATCCTCCATCAGTTTTAAGACCGCTCTCCTCCGTCACATCTTTAAATATACCCTGACGCTGGTTGGAATACAGAACATTGCTGCCATCCTTGTTCACTACAAAAAGATCGATGTCCTCATC
>DCVC01000018.1 GCA_002328625.1 Bacteroidales bacterium UBA2198 | reverse complement strand
TTTTTTCTGAGCTCATCAAGAGAATACATTCTGGCACCGCTTTCATCGGGTGAGGTCTGCAGGATCATCCTGAAAACCATTTCCGGATCCTCTTCCCACTTGATATATGAGAAATCGTTACCGCTTTCGCTCAGATGGCCGAATTCCTTGAGGAAATCATCAATCTCTTTTACAATATTTGCGGCTTCCTTAAATGATCTCAGTTTCTCAAGAGTGATACAATTCTCCCTGATATTATCCGGCAGATCATCAATCTGCCGTCTGATTCCCCGCATCGAAATAATTGGTGCATATCTGGCCAGAAGCGGGAAATCCTGCCGGAAATCGAGATTGTTATAATCCAGTTTTGTTTTTAAAAGCTGTTTCTTGAGTTTCCTGTGATAATATGACATCAGGATCGGGATCACAATATTCAGATATGCCAAATTCCCTCACTTATCAAACAGCATGGAAAAGGTTTGCTGAAATGAACCGGTATCACGATCATTTTTCAGATACTCTTCTATTCTTCTGAAATCTTCCGACAAGGTTTCATAATCTCGCAGGTATACCTTTTCGAAATTTAATTTATGTCTTATAAAGCGAATGATCCTGAAAGTATGTCGCAGAGTTTCCGGTCCGGGTTTAAAAGAGGGTTTCGTATTATCATCGCTGAGCATTAGGTGTTCCAGACTATTGGGCGACAATCCGAATTTACTGAAGATCCTGCCGGCTCGGCGACATTGAAATAAGTCTGATAATAAAACGGTTTCGCAAGATCTTCAGGCTTTGCGTCCAGCGAGCCGGTTATTTCAGAAAGCAGTTTTATCCATGTGCCATTGACCAGCGGGATGTTAACCGACCATACGAGTGGCTTGATCTGGCCGGGAAGCATTTCCCTGGCCATTTTATTGGAGTATATATTGATATTTTGACTGCCTGTAATTTGTCTGAGCTGCAGGTAATAGATTTTCTTCCCGTCAAATACCCATTCCATATCTATATTGTTGCCATAAATTTTTATAAGCCTTGAAGTATCTTTTGCAACCTTCCAGATAACCTGAAGATGGGGATATTCCTTTTTTCCCTCAACAATCATATTATTCCTTAATCTCCATCTGAAAGGAGACTTCCCTTTCTGAACGAGGTCTTCTCCATATCCTTCAACAGCCTCGATCACTATCTCATCCTGATTTGTTACCGGATTTCTGCTGAAACTTACTCCTGCCAGCTTTGAAGAGATCATTTCCTGTATAATGACGGCACATTTAATGGATGAGATGCCGGTCTTTCTGAGATATTCGTTGTTGTTCAACAGTGAGGCCGAGTCCCAGACTTTCTGGATCGCTTTTAAAATGTCTTCTGTACCCCGTATATTAATAAGTGTCTGAAATTGTCCGGCAAAACTGAAGTCTCTCGCATCCTCGGCTGTTGTTGAAGAACGTACAGCATAATTTAATTCAGGAAGCATGGCAATATCATTCCTGAGATCATCGAGTACAGTTGTTCCTCTCTCGAGGTAAAGCTCATTTGCCCTTGTTGTTACCAGCCAGGTGAAAGGTATATTGAATCCATATCAGTGAAGAAAGATCAATGAATTGGCTTTATTACCCGTTTCATCTGACTTGAGGCCCGCTTTAAGACGCTTTATCAGCGTAGGCTTATTTATTCTGATCCAAACCATTGATTTCAGCTTTTTACAGAGTATCAGATAATAATAATTTGTTCTTTAATATCAGGTCTCAGCTAACTGCTTTATGGCAAAGATAGTTCTTCCTTAAATATCTCATTATTAGTTTGGAAGAAGCTTGCCTTTTAATTATTACTTATTTTCATGACCACTTAGTAGTTCAGACAATGAGGTAATTATTGCTTCAACAACAAATTTCCGGTAAGGTCTGACAGGGTCAACGCATTTAAATTTTAATGAGTATACTGAATCATGCACATAAATTCTTTGATTTTCTATTCGAGGTGAGATTCCTCATTTCGAGCGTTAGCGAGGAATCTCATCCATCCTTTTCTGTATTACTAAATCATTACTTTTAAGTGTAACTCATCGCAGAAAGGTACTATGAATCTTTAATTCCCACCGTACAACTATACTTCAACCAACCGGGATTTGATTTTATTACTGATTGCAGACACTCATATTTTTAGGATTTTCAACAAGAAATTGTTATCCCATCCAGCTTTAAGTCTTTTTGTTCTCAGGCTCAACTTTTTTGAGTCTTCTTGTTTAAGTAGGTTCAAGACTATTTTTCTTACGATTGCAAAATTTTGTGCGGAGTTTTTATCACGCTATCTCTGTTCATCTTCTCTGAAAGTCATATCCAAAGTCCAATGGAGACTATTTTCAACACCCCAGTGCATGCGTATGTATTTATTAAAAGCCTCTGCTTCATCGTTTAAATTACTTATATAGAGTCTTGTCTCATTTGTTTTCTTTTCGTTAATCTCTCTTTCTGAGGTGATTTGAATGACAGATTTGAGATCACTACACTTTTCTATACCTTCAAGCAGATGGATTTGATTGTGAACCTTACAGTTTCTGGTCTCAATTCTGCCATGTCCTTTTTCAACCACTTCATTTTCTGAGTCTGGCTTCATCTGCTTACACAGGTTTTCAACTTCTTCTTTCAAAGCAGATGAAGTATCTTTTTCAGAAAATCGATCCGCACTTTACCAAACTCTTCTATTGAATCCCATGATTCAGCTCCGCATGTAACAGCCAGGATACTTAATACAATAATGTCGGCCAGATTGTGTTTCTTATTCCTGTTGAGCCTGGGATCAGAGAGTTTCGCAAAATAGTCATATAAACTTGATCTTAACATATTGTTGGAATTATTGATTCCAATAAATTTCTAACTAATTATAGAAACAATAATTAGTGATGACCAAGTATTAATTAACAGACTTACAATATTATAACATCATATTGTCAACAACCACATGAAAACTGTTTTTATATGAAAAAATCGTTAATAACCCCTGCCAATTTGTTAATAGGCTGTCAGTTTTTTATTTATTCGTGCGTTGACCCCGGCCACAAGTGGCAGAGTAATTTGAATTTTCTACTTTTACGGATGGAAGTCTGCTTTTAAGTGATGCAAATGTAAAGATGATATCAGAAGCCGGGGAAGAGGCAGCAAAATAAACATTCTTCCCTAATTAAATCTGAAGATGCATTAATATGAAGGCAAAAATTTATTCTTTAATCCTATTTGTGGCCATTTCAACCACTGTTACCCTGTTGCAGAGCACCACCTTCAGCATACTGGGAGGCATTAACTTTCAGAATCTGAACGGGAAAAACTACATGGGTGACAAGCTTGATTATTCCCTGGCACAGGCTATCATGCCGGAGTGAACCTGCAGATTCCCGTAGCAACGG
>DCVC01000183.1 GCA_002328625.1 Bacteroidales bacterium UBA2198 | reverse complement strand
TAAAATACGCTTTAGCTTATTATGAGAAAAAATTTCCGGATAAAGAGTGAAAATCTCAAAAAACAATAACAGGATTTAGGATTCTGATCAGAAGAGCAGTGAGAGCAATGATGCCATCAAATAAAAGGGTATTATTAACGGGGCTGCAACCATACCCAGAACGAGGAAAGAAATTGCCACCAATCCTGCCAGTAAATATCTTCCTTCATTTCCCTTCAGTCTGAAGTTTTTAATCTTTAATGAGAGCATGGGTATCCGGCTCACCATTAGCAGGGAAAGTACAAGTGTAAAAATATTAAGAGATAATGGTGAACTGATAAAAGAATTCAGTAATGGTGAATCAGAATAATTTGCCGCGATTACTATTGAGATGACTGCAAGAGCGTTTGCAGGTGTCGGCAATCCCCTGAATGAGGTCACCTGTGCGGGGTCAAGATTGAATTTTGCCAACCGTAATGCAGCACAAACCGGCATTATGACAGGGAAAAACAACATAATTGCAGTAATTATTTGGAGATTGCCAGAAACTGTTGATGACACAGAACTAGTAAGGGAAGTGCTGACAAGATTATAAATAATCAATGCCGGAGCAACACTGAAACTGACAATATCAGAAAGGCTGTCAAACTCCTTTCCTATTTCTGAATATGCTTTGAGCAACCTGGCAGAAAAACCGTCAAGGAAGTCAAAAATCATTGCTGCCAGTATCAGCCACGATGCAGTAATAATATCTCCTCTTGCAGTAAAAACTAAAGACAGGAATCCTGAAGCCAGGTTAAATGAAGTAATAATATTGGGGATGTATCTCATTTTGCTGTAAACGGTATAATTATTGAGGAGGAAAGCAAAATTAAGATAAATTTCGCTAATAATGCCAATTTGGTTAAATTTGGCCGGTTATATAATTTGATAATGATAATTGATTTCACTAATCTAAGGATAGCCGTCGATTTTGACGGCACAATTGTTGAACATGAATACCCGGAGATTGGCAAAGAGAAGCTTTTTGCCTTCCAGACTCTTAAAGAACTTGAAAAGATGGGCGCACGCCTCATTCTCTGGACTTTCCGGTCAGGAAAAGAACTTAATGATGCTATAGATTATTGCAGGAAAAATGGAGTTGAATTTTACGCGGTTAATAAGAATTATCCTGAAGAAATATTTGATGATACAATAAGCAGAAAGATTGACGCGGATATATATATTGATGATAAAAACCTGGGAGGTTTTCCCGGATGGAGTGAGGTATGGCAAATTCTCGTGCCATTCGAACTACACCAGAAAGAAGTGGAAAAACGCATGGCAGCAATTAAGAGTAAAAAGTTAAAACGCTTGTTCTGGAGAAAAGAAAGACCAGATGAAGAATGAATATTTTAAATATCTTATTTTAACCTCTTCAGTACTCTTTATCACCTGGATCATATCGTGTTCGGGGCGTTCCGGTGTCTCGTCTGACGACAGTCAAAAGAAGGTATCAACTGCAGATAGAGTTACTTCTATCAGTCTTATCAGTCTGACCTCGCCTTCTGAAAATGCTGAGTTTAAAACCGGAGAAAATGTAAAGATAATAGTAAACCCTGAGGATAAAAGNNATAAGCTTCGATGGCAAAATAATTGCAGTACTGAAGTCGGCTCCATGGGAGTGTGCCGTGCCGTCATCACTTACCAATGCAACGGGAAGAAAATCAGTAAAAGCAGTAGCCTTCAAGAACAGCAGAACCCAGTCAGTCATCCGTTTCATTATCATTTATTCTGACAGGGTTCCTCAAAGATACGGATACAAGATCATTAAAACATATCCTCATGATCCGGAAGCTTTCACCCAGGGACTTTTTTTCCATAACGGCTTTTTATATGAAGGGACCGGACAGGAAACAGGATCAAGCCTTCGTGAAGTCGAGCTTGAAACGGGCAAGGTCGTCCGGCAGCTTAATCTTGAATCTTCACTGTTTGGTGAAGGAATTACTTTGTACAAAGACAGGATTTACCAGGTTACATGGCAAAATAAAGTGGGATTTGTTTATGACAGGACAACATTCAGGCTCATAAACAAGATATATTATCAGACCGAGGGTTGGGGTCTGACCACCATGAATAACAGAATAGTGATGAGTGATGGCTCGAATATTCTTTATATTATTGATCCTGAGTCGTTTACTATTATTTCAAGAATTGAAGTATATGACAATCAGAAAAAGGCGGACCAGCTAAATGAACTGGAATACATAAAAGGAGAAATATGGGCCAATATATGGATGTCGGATCTTATTGCCAGAATCGATCCTGCAACAGGTAAAGTAAATTCATACATTGATCTTTCTACAATATTTCCTGAAACAAAGAGAAGGGAAGTAAGTGCTGACGTTCTCAACGGGATTGCTTATGATGATCAGAATGACAGGATATTTGTTACAGGTAAAAAATGGCCGAAACTTTATGAGATCAGGATTATTGAATGAGCTTTGTTGCATATACAATTCTAATTGCTGCGGGGATTACCGAAAATTCGACAGGTGTGTGTCCAAGCGATTCACCATCGGCTTCAGCATACATAACTGTTTCTGAATCAACAATCAAATTTGTGCTTCTGTAACCATCAACTTTCGGATGACTTAGAATTGTGCCATCATAAAGTATTTTAAGGTTTCTTATTATTTCGACCCTGCCCATCTCCCTTATAACCGTTATATCAAGCAATCCGTCATCAGGCAACGCATCGGGAGTCTGCCGCATACCGCCTCCGCAGTACCTTCCGTTTCCAACATTGATTGAGAATACATTACAGGTATTCTTCTTTGAATCAATAGTTATTTCTGCCTTTGTATTTCTGTAAGCGATCAGACTTGTTAGCAAGTTATAAAAGTATATGGCATTGTTGCTTCTTCCTTTGTCCTTCTGTTTATTTGTCTTCTTAACCACCAGAGCTTCAAATCCAAGTCCTGCTATGTTAATAAAATACCTCTTTTGTTTTTCATTTCCCTGATAATAGTCTATCACCCCAACATCATGGAGCATTGTTTTGCAGTCTTTAATTACTTTCACGGCTCCTTCATATACAAGAGGTATTCCAAACATACGACCCCAGTCATTACCTGTACCTACAGGGATCATACCAATTGTAATATCCTTCGGAGAGCAGATATCCTGTAAAAGAGCGCCGTTTACTACTTCATTAAGAGTGCCGTCTCCTCCTACCGAAATTATTTTTCTGAATCCTTCTCCGATGGCATCCACGGTAAAGCCTGTTGCATGGCCTTTTCTCTCCGTGAATTTTGCAGCAATAGGGATGCTCTCTTTTCTGAACAGACCGGAAATTCTTTCCCAGTCCTTTTTTCCTTTTCCGTTTCCTGCATTTGGATTAACGATGGCTAACCATTCTTTATCAGTGGAAGTGTCCATATAATTAATTTATAGGATGTAAAGATGTGAAATATATGTTCCAAAATTAAGAAAAGAGATGATTTTGCACATCTGCTGTGTTAATAAGATGTTGAAAACCACAAAAAAATTGTTTACAATTACACTGTTCGCCGGCAGAAGCAGTGGTTCATAAATCGTAAATTTGAAGCTCAAAATATTGTAAAAAAATTAGTAAAATAAGATGGGAAGGATCATAGCGATTGCGAATCAGAAAGGCGGAGTTGGTAAGACAACAACAGCAATAAATCTTGCTGCCAGTCTTGGCGCTCTTGAAAAGAAAGTGCTTATAGTTGATAGTGATCCGCAGGCAAATGCAACATCAGGGATAGGTTTGGATACTCGTCATATAAGATGTACAATTTACGATTGTCTGATCGACGGAAAGGGGCCTGAGGAAGCAATACATGGATGCAGTGTTGAAAACCTTTCGATAATGCCTTCAAATATTGACCTTGTGGGAGCCGAAATTGAAATGCTTGACAGGCCGGAAAGAGAGAAGATACTGAAAGGAATCCTGACCAGGATCGAAGGATTGTTTGACTACATAATAATTGATTGTTCCCCATCTCTGGGGCTTTTAACTGTAAATGCTCTTACTGCAGCACATTCGGTTATCATACCGGTGCAGTGTGAATATTTTGCACTTGAAGGACTTGGCAAACTGCTTAACACAATTAAGATAATACAGTCTAATCTGAATATGGAACTGGAAATAGAAGGATTCCTTCTTACCATGTACGACTCAAGGTTGAGGCTGTCAAACCAGGTAGCTGATGAAGTCAACAAACATTTCCAGCAGATGGTCTTTAAAACGATTATTCAGAGAAACGTGAAACTTTCAGAAGCACCTAGTTTCGGACAGCCTGCAATTCTATATGATGCTGATTCAAGAGGTACGGTCAATTACCTTAATCTTGCCAGAGAGCTGATAGAAAAGGTAGAATCAAGGGTACAAATATAGTTTACCTTGCTTGTCATTTACCCGAAACATAATTTACCATGGCACAGAAAAATGCGTTAGGACGAGGGCTGGGAGCCTTGATTGAAGGTGTGGAAAAAGAGATGCTGGAAAGAAAAGTTGAGCCTAATCTTAACATTTCTATTGATTCAATTGATGGCAATCCCTTCCAGCCAAGGACACACTTTGATGAACAATCGCTTGAAGAACTTGCTTCTTCAATTAAAAGACTGGGCATTGTACAGCCTCTTACCGTCCGGGAAACAGGTGCCGGAAGATATCAGCTCATTGCCGGGGAAAGGCGTCTGAGAGCAGCACGTCTGGCTGGCCTCACCCATCTCCCTGCCTTTGTAAGAACAGCTGATGATCAGGCCATGCTGGAACTTGCCCTCGTGGAAAATATACAAAGGGAAGACCTTGATGCTGTTGAAGTAGCAATAAGTTTCCAGAGGTTGATTGAAGAGTGCAAATTAACACAGGAAGAACTTAGCGACAGGGTCGGTAAACAAAGGTCCACCATATCCAATTATCTCCGGCTTCTGAAACTACCGGCTGAAATACAGTTGGGGATCAGAAATAAACATCTTATGATGGGACATGCGCGTACTCTGGTGAATATTGAGGATCCGAAAAAACAAATAAATGTTTATTACCGTATAATTGACGGAGATCTCTCTGTCCGACAGACGGAAGAACTTGTCAGACATCTTCAGTCAGAAAAAATAAAAGATCCTGAAAGGATCGAGAAAAGGAAGAAACTTAATGAGGACTTTAAACAATTATCAGAGCACCTCAATAGGATATTTCTGACAAAAGTCAACTTCAGGATTAATGAACTTGGAAAAGGTAAAATCGTAATACCTTTTGAGAATCCTGAAGAGATGGAACGCATTTTGAGCGTATTTGACCGCCTGAACTCCTGAAAAATAATAAAATAATTATCTTTATCCCGACACTATATATCCGGAAGCTTTATGCCGGTTGATAATTATTTTGAAAAGAGTTCAAAAAATAATAATTATTCTGATACTGCAGATGTTCGGTTTTTGTCAAACCATTATCGGGCAGGATACCACCTCCGTCAATATGCCTTCCAGACGAATATTCAAAGCCGAACCGATGAAGGCAACCATGCTTGCAGTGGCATTCCCCGGTCTGGGGCAGGTTTATAACAGAAAATACTGGAAAATACCTCTTGTATACGCAGGTTTTGGTGCAGTAATTTACAGCGTTGGTTATAATACTGACAATCACAATAGATATATGAAAGCCTATCAGGATTTTACTGATAAGATTCCTGAGACTGATAGTTATGTTAATATGATTTCATGGGCTGATCCCTCAGAATATGATCCTGTGAAGTTTCCTGAAAGCCACAATCCTTCAACTGCCTCGTGGGTAAAAGACAGGCTCCTTAAGGGTGTTGATTACTATAAAAAGTATCGTGATCTTTCATACATAGGTATTGCAGCATGGTATCTGATATCAGTTCTCGATGCAAATGTAGATGCTTCTCTGTTCAACTATGATATCAGCAACAATCTTGATCTTGATGTTGCTCCCTTTCAGCTGCCTGTTCCGGGTTTTTCCGGAGCAGGCCTGAGTGTAACATTAACATTTTCCTTTTAACATAAAAACTAATGTATGAGATTAAAAACTTTAATTCTGACTATTTTTATAACAGCACTTAATTCTTACGGATCATTTCTTAATGATACGATAATCCTGAAAACAAATATTGATACCGAGAAAATAACCAGAGATCTAGACAGCCTGGTAAACAGCTGGTATATAAGAATGGCTTTGAAGTCTTTGTCTGATGACTTTAAAAGTGATTCTTCGGGAGAGGAATATTCTGATTCACTATACCTTCAAAGGCTAAGCAGAATAAACTCAATAATCAAATTACCATATAACAGTATTATAAGAAATCATATTCATGTTTATACAATAAAACAAAGAGACAAATTCAGTGCAGTCCTTGGCCTTATTGACTATTACTTTCCTATGATTGAAGATATTTTTGATTCATACGGACTGCCGACAGAACTAAAATATATGGCTGTAATTGAATCAGCACTTAATGCCAATGCTGTGTCACGGGTCGGGGCTACCGGATTATGGCAATTTATGTACAGCACCGGCAGAAATTACGGCCTCACCATAAATTCTATTGTTGATGAGCGGAGAGACCCTGTTAAATCAACACATGCAGCCGCAAAATTTATAAGAGATCTGTACAATATTTATAACGACTGGATCCTGGTGATAGCCGCCTACAATTGCGGACCAGGCAATGTCAACAAGGCAATAAGACGATCGGAAAACCGTAAGGATTACTGGGAGATATATTACAGACTTCCGCGGGAAACAAGAGGATATATCCCGCAGTATGTTGCTGCTGCTTACGCGGTAAACTACTTTGCTGATCATAAAATAAAACCACTACCGGTAAATATACCTGTTGCCACTGATACAATAATGGTCCAAAAAGATATTCATCTTACCCAGATTTCTGAGGTGATGAATATACCATTGGGTGAGCTCAGGGCTTTAAATCCCCAATACAGGACAGGGCTTGTTCCAGGTTCGTCAAAGCCACTGTCGCTTACTCTGCCAATAAGCCATCTTGGAGATTTCATAGACCTGAATGATACAATAAGGAATCATAAAGCAGAATTTTACCTTGCCAGAACAAACAGGATTGATGATCCCGCACGTTCAACCTACCTTCCTGCAGATATAAAAGGAAAAACAAAACTAATTTACACTGTAAAAGAAGGCGATAACCTTGGTTATATTTCAGAATGGTACAGGGTTGGATTATCAGACCTCAGGTATTGGAACAATATATACCGTAATACCATAAGAGTTGGCCAGAAACTGGTAATATATCTTGATCCTTCAAAATCGGAATATTACTCAAGGATAGATTCAATGTCTTTTGCTGACAAACAAAAAATGACAGGCAAAAGTGTTCCTGGGAACCCTGTTAACCTCCCCCAAACCTCTGCGAGCGGAGAATATATAACCTATACTGTACGTTCAGGAGACACTATCTGGGATATCGCAAAAAAATTCGAAAACGTATCAACAAGCGATATTCTAAGTCTGAACAATATAAAAGACCCCGGGAAAATACAGGTTGGACAGGTACTTAAAATAAAGAAGAAGAGCTGATTTCTTCATGATATATGCGCCCATTCAGATCATTCTTATTGCTTCTGATCTTTCTGGTCTGTTTTACAGGTCTTTATTATGTTATTCCGGCCCACTGGCATCTTAAGCTGCCCAATGTCAGAGAATTCTTTCCTTTTGATGCGGACTTTGATTTTCTTCCGGCAGATACAGGGAATATAATATTATCTGTTATTAAATTAACAGAAGAAGTCCCACCGTTTGTCAGTGACACCATTTCCGGCACCGATTCACTTACTTATTTAAATGAACCACCTCCTTCTTATCCTCTTCAGGAATTTCTTGATACGCTGCAATATTCAAAAGGACAGGTAAGAATAATGTATTATGGAGATTCCCAGATTGAAGGAGACAGGGTTACATCGTATTTACGGCAAGTATTAAGAGAAGGACGTTCGGGAACCGGGCCCGGGCTCTTCCTGCCTCAGATGCCGGTAATGTACACCAGATCAATTCATATACGTTCATCTTCAAACTGGGAAAGATTTAATTATTTATCTTATAAGTCAGGTGAAATACCTCACAGTAAGCTGGGTCCGTTTATGGCATTCTGCAGATTCCTCCCCGACGGACAACTGTCGTCAATTCCTGTAAAAGCCTGGATAAGAATAGTGCCATCGAGATTTGCCGACACAGCAACCTCTAGTTTCGACTTACTGAGAATTTTCTACAGGAATTCACTTGATGCGGTAAACATCCAGGTCAGATCAGATGGTTTTCCTCCTGAAGAGCATACTCTTGAGATAAGCCCTGACATTAATGAATTCAAATGTTCGCTATACAATTCAAAGAATATAATAATTGAATTTTCAGGAAGGACCAGTCCTGATATCTATGGCATCAGTATTGAAAGTGAAACGGGAATAATTGTTGACAACATTCCTCAGAGAGGGAGTGCAGGGCTTGAATTTACGATGGTTGACAGGGAGAACCTGGAAGAAATTTACAGAATTCTCTCTCCCAGACTTGTCGTATTGCATTACGGGTTAAATATCGTAAAGAATGTACGAGAAAATTATTCCTATTACGAGAGAGGATTATTCCGTCAGCTCTCGCTTCTGAAAAGCATCATGCCTGATGCTGAATTTCTTGTGGTAGGTGTGACGGACATGGCTCAGGGTGAGGGCGAAAATTTAAAATCGTATCCGAATATTCCAATAATAAATGAAGCACAGCGGAATGCTGCAAAAGTCGCCGGTGCAATCTTCTGGGATGCTTATAAAGCGATGGGGGGCCTCTCCTCAGTAATCAGGTGGGCAAATATGAAACCTCCATTAGCACAGAAGGATTTCGTTCATTTTACAAATCAGGGTGCGGATACTGTCTCAGGGATGTTAATCAGAGATATTTTTACTAAGACAAGCAGGGAAACAATCACGGCAACCATTGATCTTGTCAGAACCGACTCGATTGTTCTGTCTCATGGTGCGGCCTCTGTAGCCCAACCATCACTGAAGGAAACGCAACCTTTTTCAGTTAACCTCATCTCCCTGATCTTTAGTTATGATCCGGATAAGCCATTCATTTTCTCAAACACAGCTTTCTGGATCTTCTTCCTGATCATCCTTGCAGGTTACAGTCTCATTTATAAAAAGAACTTCCTGAGGAATCTCTATTTATTCCTGGTGAGTCTCTTCTTTTACTATAAGTCAGGAGGATTATTTCTGATTCTATTGATAATAGTAACTCTTGTTGATTTTTTTTGCGGACTTTTAATATTCAACTCAAGATCGAGATCCCGAAGAAGATTATTCCTGCTTATCAGCATAATATCAAACATCGGGATTCTTGCCTATTTCAAATATACAGGGTTTTTTATTGAGACACTGAATAGTATTCTTGGAACAAACTTTATTGCCCACGATTTTATTCTGGCTTTTTCAAACAACCTTCTGGGCACTTCGTTTGATATAAGCAACATAATACTTCCCGTTGGTATTTCCTTTTTTACTTTCCAGTCGTTAAGCTATACTTTTGATCTTTACAGAAGGAAACTGGAACCTGTCAGAAATGTTATTGATTTTGGTTTCTATGTCTCATTCTTTCCACAGCTTGTTGCAGGACCGATCGTAAGAGCTTCTGAGTTTATTCCTCAATTGTACAACAAGTTCCAACTTACACAAAGGGAATTCAGTCATTCATTATTTCTTATCTCGAAGGGTCTTATCAAGAAGGTCGTTATCTCCGATTTTATTGCAGTGAATTTTATTGACCGTGTTTTTGATATGCCGTCATTATATTCGGGTTTTGAAAATCTTGTTGCCATATTTGGCTATGGATTACAGATTTATTGTGATTTTTCAGGCTATACTGATATTGCAATTGGTGTGGCCCTGATCCTTGGCTTCAGACTGCCCGTCAATTTTAACTCTCCTTATAAAGCTGACAGTGTGACTGATTTCTGGAGAAGATGGCATATTTCATTGTCGAGGTGGCTTAAAGATTACCTGTATATTTCTCTGGGGGGTAACAGGAAGGGAAGATTTCGCACGGTTATCAATCTTATGATAACGATGCTTCTCGGAGGATTATGGCACGGTGCGGCATTACGTTTTATTCTCTGGGGAGGTTTGCATGGACTGGGGCTTGTATTGCATAAACTATGGACTTTTATGTTTGGTGAGAAGACTAATAAAAAATGGTACATCAGAGCAATGGCAGTCTTTATTACATTTAACTTTGTATCTTTTTGCTGGATTTTTTTCAGAGCGCCTGATATACACCATGCCCTTCTTATGCTCAACCAGATAGCTACGGATTTCTCACCGGGATCATACATTTCACTTATGCCAGCATATGGTACGATTTTTTCGCTTATCCTGGCAGGATATATTGTTCATTTCCTGCCCGAAAAAGTAAAGGAATCATATCGTGGGCTGTTTATCCGAATTCCTCTTGTGGCACAGATGGTTGTTATCATGCTTGTGGCAGTTCTTTTATTCCAGATGCGCACAACCGAGGTGATGCCCTTTATTTATTTCAGGTTCTGATACCCCACACCATTTTTCCTCGTTTCCAAACAGTGAGGTATAAAAGAAGGAGTATAGTACATGCTAAAGATAATCCATTTTGTTATACGCAGATTTAACAAAGGGTGCTATTGCCCTGTTATATATACCTTGCACATAAGCAATAGCCATACCGTAATTAGTTACGGGTATTCCTTCCCTGATGGCTGGCTTAAGCCTGTTGTTAAGCTGCTTTCTGGTTATCATACATCCGCCGCATTGTATCACAAGCGAATAATCAGTTATCGGTTTTGGAAGTTTATCAAGTCCCGCAACAACATCATATTCAAGTTTTTTACCTGTATAATTGGAGATCCATCTGGGGATCTTTGTTCTTCCGATATCATCACAAGCAACATGATGGGTGCATGATTCAAGCAGGAGAACCCTGTCGCCATCCTGTAAATCCGATATTTTAGGAGTCCCTTTAAGATAATTATCAAAATCACCTTTAAACCGGGCCAGCATTATACTGAAGCTTGTCAATGGTATTTCGGGAGGAATCGAAGCATCAGCTTTCTTGAAGACCTGGGAATCAGTTATGGCAAGAGCAGGTATTATTCTTGTTTTTTTCAGGAACGTATCAACTTCCCTCTCTTTAAGGACTATTGCAACCGCATCATTATCAAGAATATCCCTTATCGCCTGCACCTGGGGAAGGATAAGGCGGCCGGCAGGAGCCTCAACGTCAATGGGAGTGATCAGAATGACAATATCTCCATACTTAATCAAATCGCCCAGAAGGGTAGGGGTCTTATAGGAATGTTCCGGAATTGTACTGCGAATGAGGGATATCAATTCCTCGTAGTTGCGTTTGTCTTTTGAAGAGAATTCGAAAAGAGATGTGCCGGTAAATGTACTGACCTTATTCTTAAACTCTTCTGAAGGCAACTCTATATCTGATTTACTATGGATCACAATAAACGGAAGCTCCTGATCCCGGAATTTACTGATAAGATCATCCTCATATTCGCCCCATGAATTATCTGTTACTACCAGCAGGGCCAGGTCAATTATATCCAGTGTGCCTACAGTTCTATCCACCCTTTTCTGTCCAAGTTCACCGGAGTCATCAATTCCGGCGGTATCGACAAGTATGACTGGGCCGAAGCCGGTTATTTCGAAAGACTTTTTAACCGGGTCGGTGGTTGTGCCTGGCTGATCAGATACGATGGCAATATCCTGTCCGGCCAGGCAGTTGATCAGGCTGCTCTTGCCGTTGTTGCGGCGGCCGTATATACCGATATGTGGCTTTGCGTCTCTGCCTTTGGTCATCCCGATATAAAATATAATATCGGACAAAATTAGCAATAATTAAGATTGAATTACCGGATAAAACAGGATACACTATAATTAAAGACACAAGCCTCTTTGTCTCCGTATTGCATCAGGGTAATGGTGTAAAGATCTGCCAGTCCATGAATCCTGATGGATCCATTATTTAAGATCCTCTAATGAAAATCCTAATTTCAGGAGATTCCCCCACTGAAGGATATCCTTAAGCCTTTCTTCATCAATTAGATTGAGGATAGAATTGGCCTCGAAAATATCGTATTTCTTCTCTTTCATAAGGAGAGCCAGCTCACCGGCTTTATGATAACCAATATGGGGAGTCAGAGCTGTTGTTATCACAGGACTATGAAAAAGGGAGTGGTAACCCGATGCATCTCTTACCGTAAGACCTGAAATCAGATTATTTTCAGCCGTCAAACAGGAAGAGATTAAAAGATTGATGCTTTCAATCACAGCAAATCCTATTACCGGAAGATAGGCATTAAGCTCAAGACAGCCCTGACCGCAGAGTGAACCGGCAAGATTGTCATTCGAGTAAACCCTGTGTGAAACGGAAATAATAAATTCAGGTATCACCGGATTTATCTTGCCCGGCATGATCGAACTTCCCACCTGCTTTTCAGGTATTATGATGCATTTATCCTCTGCAATATCTGAAGCCAGAAGCCTGAGATCCGATGACATCTTCTCGAGATTAACGGCATGTGCTTTAAGAGTGGCATGGATCTCCACCCATTTGTCAAGATTTGCTGTTGCATCAGAGAGGTTTTCACTGTGGGTCAGCGGCAACTGTGTAATTTTTCTTAATTCAGGTACCACTTCCATTATGAAAAAACGCGGAACTGCCAGTCCTGTTCCGACAGCCCCTCCTCCCAGATTAACACTCTTGATCCTTTCAAGACATTTGGATACTCTCCACCAGTCGCGCGAAAAAGCTTCATTATATGTACTGAAGAGTAATCCGAACGATGTCGGGACTGCTTCCTGCATCTGGGTAAATCCTGGACGAAGCTTGTCGCGTGTATTTTTTTCGAGCTCCTCTATTTTTATCCTGAGACTGTTTATACGAACCTCCAGTTTCTGCAATAATAACATTACTGCGATAGTAAGTGCCGTAGGGATAACATCGTTTGTTGACTGGTAAATGTTTGCAAGTTCTGTAGGATCGATATAAGTGTAATCTCCACACTTATTACCTGTCTTAAGAAGAGCTGTATTTGCTATTATCTCGTTGATATTCATATTAATGCTGGTACCTGCACCACCCTGTATGGCCGGCACAATAAAATTGTCGAAATACCTGCCTTCGGAAACCTCTGATGCTGACTCGATAAGTGCATCAAGTATATCATTATCAATAATTTTTACAGTAAGATTGTTACCATATTTCTTAATTGCGGCGTCCCGGAATTTTCTGTAGGTATAATAACAAGCAAGCTTGGTTACTCCCACAGCTTTATACCATTCGATAGGAAATGGAGTTTTGTCAGGAAAGTTCTCCTTTGCTCTTAGAGCATGTATTCCGTAAAGAGCATCTGATGGGATCTCTTTCTGGCCTAGATTATCTTTTTCAATCCGGTACATAGGCTTCTGCCCCTATCCCGTAAACGGGGCTTAAAATTGTTATTTATTTTCAGACCTCCTATTGGGGATTGTAGGCTGATAATACATTCAAAGTTATATGTTGGATCCGGAAACCGGTCGTGCATAAGCCACAACATCAGTTCCGGTTATTTCATCTTTGCAGAGGATAATCAGTCTTTCAAGGACGTTTCTGAATTCGCGTATATTTCCGGTCCATTCTATTTTCTGCAGTTCCCTGAAAGCATCCCTGGTTATTGTTTTTTTACTCATCCCGTATTCACTGCAAATGGCTGAATTAAAATGTTCAGCCAGAAGGGGGATGTCCTCTTCACGTTCGTTAAGTGTTGGTACATGAATAAGTATCACACTCAGTCGGTGATACAGATCTTCCCTGAACCGGTTGCTCTCAATCTCTTTCTTTATGTTCTTGTTTGTTGCAGTCACTATTCTGACATTAACATGTATGTCTTTATCGGAACCGACTCTTGAGATCTTGTTTTCCTGCAAAGCCCTGAGAACCTTTGCCTGAGCCGAAAGACTCATATCACCTATCTCATCGAGAAAGAGTGTACCTCCGTTTGCCTGCTCAAATTTCCCTATGCGTTGTTTAATTGCTGATGTAAAGGATCCCTTCTCATGGCCAAATAGTTCACTTTCAATAAGTTCAGAAGGAATGGCTGCGCAGTTGACCTCAACAAACGCTCCTTTTGCCCTGTTGCTTTTTTCATGGATCTGGTGTGCAACCAGCTCTTTTCCGGTCCCATTTGCCCCTGTAATCAACACTCTTGCTTCGGTGGGCGCAACCCTGTCGATCATCTCCTTAACCTTTCTGATTGCTTCAGATTCGCCTACAATCTCATACATTTTACTGACTTTGTTCTTCAGCACCTGTGCCTGGGTAATGAGAGTAGATTTATCGGTTGCATTTCGTATGGTAATCAGCAGCCTGTTAAGATCAAGAGGCTTTTCAAGGAAATCATATGCCCCTTTTTTAATAGCCTCAACTGCAGTATCTATATTTCCATGACCTGATATCATTATAACAGGTATGTCGGTTGAGGTTTCGTAGATCTTTTGCAGAACTTCTATCCCATCCATCTTGGCCATTTTTATGTCGCATAGAACTATGTCATAGGTGTTTGAATTAAACAACTCTATTCCTGAGGGACCATCCTCAGCAAGGTCCACCTCGTGTTTCTCATACTCAAGTACCTCCTTGAGTGTGTTCCGGATTGCCCGCTCATCATCTATTACAAGTATCTTTGACATTGTTTTTTGTTTTTACTGTCACCGCGATGCCGTTCGCTCTCCGCCCTC
>DCVC01000207.1:6243-10993 GCA_002328625.1 Bacteroidales bacterium UBA2198 | reverse complement strand
ACTATTTCCCATTCCAGGCCGAGAATATCCCCCAGTATTATTTCCGCAATATATCTAAGACGGGGTACACTGCTGGTTGTAAATATTTTAACAGGTCTCTGTTCCATATTTACAAATTTAATAAATAATTCAAACTATGCTCTCATCAGGGATAGTTTATATCTGTGATCAAAAGTGCAGGATTTTGGGTATTCAGCTGCGCTTCAGGTATAATTCATCTTCTCAAATAGTCATCGTATAAAGACTGAAGATATGCTTTGCCGAATTTTCCGGCTGATTCAGGATCATTTCCTTCATTAATAACAGGTTTCCCCAGCTTATGATCATAAATATATCTGGAGCTGTCGGTTATAAAACCGAACCCTTCATTAAATGCATAAAAAGCGAAAGAATTTGATTCTTTCGACAACAGATCTTTTGCAAAGGGAAAGTCATAGCTGATCTTAAGCTGGTTTAGAAGGGTCAGAGGAATATCAACCTGTGATCCTGTTTTATCTATTCTGACACCCTTTTTCTCTACAGCTCCACCCAGCCATAGCATCGGGATCTTAAATATCTCCTCTGAATATACAAGAACATCCGTTGAATTCCGGCGGCAATGGTCCGGAACAAGAATGACAAGAGTATTTTCCCACCACTCTTTGTATTTTGCCCAATCAATGAATTCACCAACTGTTTTATCAGTATAATAAACTGAATTCCTGAATTTTGTCAGATCATCTTTTCCCTCAAAAACAGGAGACATCGGTACTTCAAAAGGTTCATGACTGGAAAGTGTAAGTACCACCCTGAAAAATGGTTCCTGAATATTCTTCATTGAATCCTTGAGAGCTTCAAATAAAATATGGTCATGTACACCCCATTTTGAATTATAATTTACAGGATCAAAGTTATCCATGGTGATAATTTGCCTGAATCCTGATCCTATGACAAAGGAATTAAAATTGGCAAAATTGATATCGCCTCCATACCAGAAAGAGCTTCTGTAATTCAATCCATTGAGTATTCTTACAAGGCTTAAAAGTGACTGGCTCTTTTTCGGCTCTTTGATTATTGACGTGGCAGGCTGGGCAGGATATCCGTTAAATATTGCCGGAAGGGCTTTGTCGGTTCTGTTTCCGGATGCATAAAAATTAGTGAACAGAATCCCATCATCGATAAGGCTGTTTAAACGCGGGGTTGTAAGAGAGTCTCCCCCCAATGGTCCAATAAGAGAATTACCGAAGCTCTCAAGGATAATGAAAAGAATATTTGGGCGCTCGTTGTTCAGAACAATATCCGAGTTACCCTTTTTAGATGTCAGATGATCCCTTAACGACTGGGCCTCAACAGAATCAAAATAGTCATAAGGATTGGTTGATGGTTTACGGTTAAAGTAAGAGCTTCCGACGTTCCAGACAACATTTATTGCAGTATGGTTAACAAACATTTCCTGGCTGAAGTATACTGTTCCTGCATTTATGGGAGCAATTCCCACACCACCTCTGATCGGTATGATAAGTGCTCCCCAGAGCAGAGCGAAGGTAAACATTGCCGGAAACCACAATCGAACCCTTTTAAAATCGTCAAAGAGCCTGTCGATAAATTTCCTGTAGAGGAATATAAACAAAGCAGAGATCAGGATAATGGCAAGCAGGTAAATGATAATTTGGATCATCGTTACTGATGCCGCTGCATCCCTGGGGGTTTTAAGATAAAAGACAGGCGTATAGTCCATCCTGAAACCCCAGTATTTATAAAGGACAGTGTCAGCTACAATTATTCCTGAAGAAATAACAATGAGAACCGCCGTGTACCATTTTAGAAAAAGCCTGAACCAGTTTCCGTTAAACCAGATTCCGGGTATTGCGGCAAGCATCGGGAAAATGAATAAATAAGCTGTAGCAGAAATATCCAGTTTAATACCGTGTGTGAATGTTGCCACCATCGTACCGTAATCAAACCTCGAAGCTTCGCTAAAATGTGTAAGTATGAAGAACACTCTTGCAAAAAGAAAGAATAGTATCCAGAAAAGTGCATAAAAACTGAAGGCTGTAAATCTCTTTTTCATTTATTGGAAACAATTGCTTTTTTTACTTCACTTTTTCTGACGTTTAAGAAGAACACAATTAATGACACAGTAATTATTATCATGCCAGTTAGTGTCAGCCACTCCGGTTTTTCCCCCGGAACAAGTAACCAGCTAAGTATTGCCCCTACCACAGGGATAATGAACTTCCAGAGGTTAAGTTCAGATACCTTGACTCCCGGACGCTGAAGAAGTTTAAACCACAATGAGAATGCAAAGGCCGCCATAAAACTAAGCCACAAAAGCACAAGCCAGTAATCGAGCGGCAAAGATTGTCGGGGTACTCCTTCAACAGGCAGGGCGAAAAGATATATTATTACGCCTCCTGTAAAAAGAGAAAATGAACTTAAAACCAAAGGATTAATTCCATTGCTCCTGAGAGAAACAAGAACATTACTTGTAGCTGTGGCAATATTTGCGCCAAGAATCAGTAAAACTCCAAGCAATTCAATAGCGCCACCAATTTTAAACGCCTGTCTGCCGGCACTTATCATAATTACACCTGCAATGCCAAAGATTATGGTTGTCACCTTACCCCTTGTTAATCTGTCTTCCTTATGCATTATGGCTGCAACCAGCGCTGTTACAAGGGGTTGCGACCCGACAATGACAGCACCAAGGGCTCCCGGTACCATATCCATCCCGAGATAGAAAAGTACATAATTAATAATCGTCTGCAACAGGGTGACCCAGACAACTATCTTCCAGTGATCCCTTATCATTTTTATATATTTCCAGGGTTTCACTGTGAATGGCAGGATCATAAGTCCGGAAATAATAAATCTCAGTCCTGCAAAATGCAACGGCTTATCATATTGCAGGCCGATTTTGATCCCTGCATATGCAGTTGACCATAAAAGGCAGGCTATTATTGCCCAGAAGATTGTGTTCCTTTTGCTGTTCACCAGGAAAATTTGGCGGCAAATATCAGAAAAAAAATCATTTTTCCAGCATATTCCAGTCGGGAGGATCAAACCCGGCCAGGTGTTTAACAAAGAAATCACGTCTCTTTCTCTCTCCGTATGTACCTCCACCTGTATGCTTAGCTCCCGGAAGAAAAACATATTCAAATTCCTTGTTTACCTTAATCAATGCATTGACAAACTGCGCAGTTGATGCAGGATCAACGTTATTGTCCATCTCACCGTTTATAAGGAGCAGCTTTCCTTTGAGCCTCCATGCATTTTCAACATTGGAAGACAATGCATATTCTTCACCAACTGGCCAGCCCATCCATTGCTCATTCCACCACATCTTATCCATCCTGTTATCGTGACAGCCACATGATGCAACAGCAACTTTATAGAATTCAGGATGGAACAACAGTGCCCCTGCAGCATTTTGCCCTCCGGCTGAGGTTCCATAAATCCCGACCCTTTCAATATCCATATAAGGATATTTGAGGGCAGCTGCCCTGATCCAGAGTATTCTGTCAGGCAAACCTGCGTCTTTGATATTCTTCCAACAGACATCGTGGAATGCTTTTGACCTGTTCGACGTTCCCATACCATCTATTTTTACCACAATAAAACCAAGCTCAGCCAACTGGTGCATATTACCGGCAACGGGCCTGAAGCTTTTGGGTACAAAACTGCTGTGAGGTCCTGCATAAATGTCTTCAATTACCGGGTATTTTTTATCAGGATCAAAATCAACAGGTCTTATTATGATCCCCCAAATATCAGTTACACCATCTCTGCCTTTTGCAACGAATGCTTCAGGAAACCTTATCCCTGTTTTGAGAAGCTCAGTGATATCAGCTCTTTCAATAACCATTATCTGTTCACCGTCCTCAGCCTTTCTGAGAACAGAAACAGAAGGAGCATCAATTTTCGACCATGTATCAACAAAGAACTTTTTATCCGGAGAAAAACTTGCTTCATGGGTACCCTCCCCTTCTGTAAGACGTATCAGTCCGGTACCGTCAAAATTAATCCTGTAATAATGAATGAAATACGGATCACCAGGTTCCATTCCGCTTGCCTGAAGTACAATTTGTCTGTTCTTTGTGTCAACAAATTCAACATTTCTGACAACCCAGTTACCGCTTGTGATCTGATTAACTATGCTGCCCGTCTCTGAATCGAAAAGGTAGAGATGATTCCATCCATCTCTTTCAGAGGCCCATATAAGTTCATTGGTATCTTCAATATCAAACCTGTACTTCCTGCCACTGTAGTGTATGAAAGTAGGCGATGTTTCATTGATGACAACCTTGCAATCACCTGTTTTTGCATCAACTTTAATGACCTGGTAAAGCTGATGGCCTCTTTTATTGTATTCAAAAGTGAAATAGCTATTATCCTTGCTCCAGGTTATATCATTTATTGAATACTGGTCGGGTATAATTTTGTGGTCAACTTTTATGTGTTTCATGCTCTCAACATGAAAGAGCTGTGGGTATTTCTGGGGCACTGCATCTCCGGGTTTCTGATATTCATATGAATAATGTTTGGGCTGCAACTGGTCCTCCGGAGAGGATTCTATATAGTATATCATGTGTTTTTCAGCCGGTTTGACCATGAAAGCCATCAGGTTCTTTGAATCGGCCGACCATTTCATATAAGATGAATAGTACTCGCCAAGTCCTCCATCAATACTTAACTGATATTCCTTTCTTTCGTCAGTGGATCTTATGAAAACATTATAGTCTCTGATGAAAGCTGTCCATTTTTTATCGGG
>DCVC01000207.1:0-6158 GCA_002328625.1 Bacteroidales bacterium UBA2198 | reverse complement strand
GTGGCAACTTCAAATGAAGCGGCAAATCTTCTCTGGTTAAAAGCTTCCCGTTTAGTTTTTTTGTAAACATCAACTATAAGATATTCAATTCCATCAGGAGTATTATTTTCGTACAGAAAATTACCTGTTGTACCTATCCATGAGGGTTTTACGTTTCCATAATAGACTTTATCGGAGGTAAGTTTTACAAGTTCATCTGCTCTTTTGTAATCCCCAACTGTTACCTGAGACACCAGGATGTTAAAGGGGAATAATAACGTTAGCAGGAAGTTGATAATTAATTTATTGATTTTCATATACTAATGAATTTGCTTGTTTACAATAAAATGCTAAAAATAGCAGAATTTGAATTCCCCAGACATGTTATGAAACCAATATAATTCATAGATTTGTTTTGACAACAATAATCTGATTATGACAGTTGCTGAATATCTTGCAAACCAATTGATTAACACTGGCATCAAATACGTGTTCGGCATTCCTGGCGGACCATCGATACCATATCTTGAAGCTTTCAGGGCTGCCGGTATTGAGTTTATTCTTGTCTCAAATGAGGCTTCTGCAGGATATATGGCGGAGGTATCAGGAAGACTTACAGGGATACCCGGGGTTTGTCATGCAACATACGGACCGGGTGCGACAAATATCTCCACCGGGGTGGGTGGCGCCCTGCTTGACCGCTCACCTGTAATAGTACTGACAAGTGAAATGGATGATAAGATGCTCCGGCGTACCACTCAGATGAATATTGATCATCAGAAGCTTTTTGAACCATTAACCAAAGCTACATTCAGGATGACCCGGGCTAATGCCGCCGAAGTAATTAATTCTGCTATTCATATCTGCCAGGAGGATTATCCCGGTCCGGTTCATATCGGGCTGCCGGTGGATATTGCCACACTTGAAATAATTGAAGCAGCAGTCCCTCAAAGAGTAGTAAAAACAAGGAGTCAGAGCAATGATATTAACAGAATAACTGACCTTCTTGAAAAATCAAGAAGGCCTTTAATTGCTGCAGGGCTTACTGCAGCAAGAGAGAATATTGGTGATGATCTCATGGTTTTTTTGAACAGGTATAAAATTCCTGTTGTCGTAACACCTATGGCAAAAGGGCTTATCTCTGAGGATCATCAGTCATATGCAGGTGTTCTCTTCCACGCGTTGAGCGATTATCTTGAGGACATATTTGAAAAAACCGACCTGGTTATCGGATTAGGATACGATCCTGTTGAATACAACTATGAATCATGGATGCCTGATGTTCCCCTTGTTCATTTCGACAGAAAAGAAGCTGATATTTCTTTAAGAGGTTCACTGGCACAATATATTGGGGCTCCGGCAGAATGGTTTGATATTCTGAATAATCTCCTTGCCGGTTCACTGGTATTTGAATCAGGTCTGCTCCAGGGGGTCCGCGATGAAATGGTTTCTGTATTCAATGGTTTCACAAATCATTTTGGACCGGTCACTGCTCTTAAAGTATTGCAGGAAGAGATACCGGCTGATTCAATTGTTACTGCAGATGTGGGATCACATCTGCATCTCATTGGTCAATTCTGGAAGACACATGGAAAAAGAAATCTGATTATGACTAATGGATGGTCAGGAATGGGATTCGGTATTCCTGCTGCTCTGGCAGTGCAAATTAATGATCCTGATTCAACTGTTATCTGTATTACCGGTGATGGCGGATTCCTGATGACTGCAGGAGAGATTGCTACAGCAAGGAGATACAACCTTCCGGTGATAATTGTTGTAATATCCGACAGTGAGCTTAATCTTATAAAAGTAAAACAATCCTGGCAAAATCTGCCGCCTTACGGAACTCTTTTATTTTCTGGAGATATGTTCGGAGCTGATACTTTCCTTGGTGTAAGGGTTATCAATTCTGAATCAGAAGATAAGATGAGAGATGCTATAATACAGGCTCTCTCGATAAGGGAGCCTGTTATTATCAATGCCATAGTTGATCCGGAAGATTACAACTGGCTGATAGTGAGAAAATAAATCTATTTAGTCTTTTTCTCCTTTTCAGGTCCGGATTCCTTCAATTCCTTTTTTCCCTTAATGATTTTGGGAGCTTTCCCTGTACTTTTTTTGCCTGAAGTTTTAACCTCTTTCACCTCGTCAGGCTTTGAGGCCGGTTTGGCTTTCCTGGCTGTACCTGTTTTGGTGGTCTTTGTTTTGGCAACGGGGGTAGTTTCCTTGACTGGCGTAATATCGAGAACTTCTTTTGACTCTTTAACAGGTTTCTTATCTTTTATTTCCTTATCTTTTATAACCTTTGCCGGCTTAATTTCAGGTTTATCAGCTTTTTTACGACGGCGTCTTACACCATAGGTGCCGAGAATTATTTTACCTCTTCTTGTTTTCTTATCGCCTTTTCCCATAGTATTCAGGTTTTAAAATTTTTCTGATCTCAAAAAGTCCGTCAAATGTAATAATAATCTGTTGGTTTTAGTCAATTTTTTCAGGCAAACATTAAACAAGACCGGCCACTGTAATTATGACTATCGGTAATCATGCATTTAAATCCACTTATTTTCAAGCGATTTACAATGATCTATTCAAGTTTCCCGATACGCATTTGTAATTAACAAAGTCATTAGGGCTTAATTTTAAAACCTTAAAAACACACTAAACAGTTTGATAACTGAATGTAAAAATCAAGAGATCTTTTTCAGCATTTTGAATTAAGCCATTTAAGGGTGGCAGAAACGCCTGTCAGAAAAGGTGTAATTTTATAGCCAAGTTCTTCCATAGCTTTACCACTTGACATAATCCAGTTATGCATGTATTTATCAAACCATTCCCGGGTTATTAAAGGAGGCACTCCAAAAATCTTTGTAATCCCTGAATTCAGACTTGTAATTTTTATCAGAAGGGATTCAGAAATGTGGAATAACTTTCGGTTTTTTTCAGCTGCCTCAGCAATTAAAGTAAAAAGTTCATTGTATGACAGATTCTCGCCTCCCAGAATATAACGTTCTCCGCTTCGTCCAGAATAAGCTGCAAGTAAATGGCCTTCTATGATATCCTCAATATAAGCATAGTTACCCATGCAACTGCCGTCACCAGGTATTATTCTCCAGAAACCTGAATTGTACCATTTGATAACCTTAGTTAATGAGTTACTCTTTGTAAGTCTGCCCGGACCAAAAACTCTTGTCGGGTTTACAATAACAACATGAAGTCCTTTTCTGCTGTATTCTATTGCAACCTTTTCAGCTTCAGCCTTTGTCTTTTCATATGAAGTATGATACACCGGCTCAGGATTGGTCATCTCGTTAACCGGTTTGCCATCCCGTGAATAACTCATTGTACCTGCAGATGAAGTAAAGATTACTTTGTCCACTCTGTTTTTAATCGCTGCTTCCAGAACATTGACAGTTCCGGTGACATTTGTTTGAAATGACAATGAAGGATCTCCGGACCAGGGCTTTGTAAATGCAGCCAGATGGAAAACCCAATCACAGCCTGCCATACCATTTAATAAGGCATCCCTCTTCTGAAGATCCCCTTCAACAAATTCAACTCTTTCATCTTTAAGGTAACCTGCTTTATCAGGATTGCGAAGAAGAAGAACAACATTGTGGTTTTCAGAAACCAGTTTTTCTGTAAGTTTGCTGCCTATGAATCCGGTTCCCCCGGTGATAAATACTTTCATCAATATAATATCCCTTTCGGTTATATATTTTTATCAGAACTAAATACAGATTGAAATTGTTGAAATGAAAGCCGAAAATTTCTTATTAATATATAAATAACCACGGGCCGGGATGGTTATATAGATTATTGAAGCCATTTTTACTAAGATACAAAAAAGTAATTGATTCTCAAAAACTTTACTTTAAAAAATGTAAATTGCATACATAATATAATATCTATTTAAGTATGCAAACGTTGAACGATTTAAGACTGGCTGTTCTGATTGATGCTGACAATATCCCATTCAGTAATGTAAAAGGGATGCTTGAAGAGATAGCAAAATATGGGACTCCCACCTTTAAGAGGATCTATGGTGACTGGACACAGCCGACCGTTGCCGGCTGGAAATCTGTGCTACTGGAAAATGCAATCACTCCGGTACAGCAATACAGTTATACAAAAGGTAAGAATTCTACCGACTCCGCAATGATAATAGACGCGATGGATATTCTTTATTCAGGTAAAGTGGATGGTTTCTGCCTGGTATCGAGCGACAGTGATTTCACGCGCCTGGCCACCAGGCTGAGGGAAGCCGGTATGAGGGTTATTGGAATAGGTGAACGAAAAACCCCATCTCCTTTTATTGTTGCATGTGACAAATTCATTTATCTTGAAATTATTAATTCATCCAATATAGCAACTGAAATACCAATCCCTAAAAAAAAGGGAGGGAAGCCCGGAAAGTCAAAGTTCAAGACCGATGAAAGTGATCTTCAGGGGCAAATTAAGAGGGCAAAAAGACTGATCGCATCCTCAATAACAGATCTTGCCGATGAGAATGGGTGGGCATACCTGGGTGATGTCGGAAACCTCATACTGAAAAAACAGCCTGATTTTGATTCACGGAATTTTGGATTTGCCAAACTTAAGCCCTTCATTAAATCGCTTGAATTTGAGATCGATGAAAGAGATTCGGGACAAAGCGGGATAAAACATATTTACATCAGGAACAGGAAGGCAGGATGATGTATTATTTATTATAAGGGAGTTAGAAAACAAAAATCAGACTTTTATGTTATATGCTAAAAGAATACGGTTTAACCGAAGAAGAGGGTCTTATAAAGAAAGAGTGAAATATAATAACCAGAATGATGCAATTATGCAAAAAGCCATTAAAATTCACTATATTATGCGTATTTATTTTTAGTTTTCAAAAATTAGTATGACCTTTGTCACTGTATTAAATTTTAATTATTGAATTATGAACATTTATGTAGGAAGTCTTCATTTCAAAATGAATGAAGCAGAATTAAGAGAAATCTTTGAAGAGTATGGCGAAGTTGCATCAGCAAAAATCATTATCGACAAGTACTCTGGGAAAAGTAAAGGTTTTGGTTTCGTTGAGATGCCTAACGAAGCTGAAGCCAAAAAGGCTATTGAAGAACTCAATGGTGCTGAAGTACAAGGCAGAAATATTATTGTTAACGAGTCAATTGAAAGGAGTGACAGAAGAAGTAATTTCAGAGGTGGAGATAGCGACCGCAGAGGTGGTGGAAACAGAAGGGACAATTACAGGTAGGAAACAAAAAATCTAAGACTATGAAAGGTACTGTTAAATGGTATGACAGGGTAAAAGGCTATGGATTCCTGCAGACAGAAGATCAAAAGGATATCTTTATTCACCGATCTGGTTTAGAAGTTTCACATACTGAACTCGAAGCGGGTCAGGC
The DNA here is from genome assembly GCA_002328625.1 of Bacteroidales bacterium UBA2198. Classification (GTDB taxonomy): domain Bacteria; phylum Bacteroidota; class Bacteroidia; order Bacteroidales; family VadinHA17; genus LD21. The sequence goes on along the minus strand of DCVC01000207.1, from coordinate 780 downwards.
TGTTGAGTTTGAAGTTGAGATGAGAGAGAAAGGACCTGTTGCAATTAAGGTCAGAAAAATTGAATAACGTTCTGCTCGTATTAAAATTAAAAGAGGCCGTAAAAATTAACGGCCTCTTCTTTTTTACATCCTCTTTTGTGATCAGGGGATTATACTCTAATGGTATTCAGCAGCATAAAAACACTATATAAGCTTCCATGGGCTGCGGTATTCATAATGCAACTGTTTCGTTGCGGCACCATCAAGATCATCAATGAACGTTTCTGTTTCCGGATTCCATCTGATGGTTCTTTTGAGATCACATGCTATATTACCAAGCGTACATACAGTACAACTGCTGTGTCCGATCTCAACAGGTACAACAGGATCCTGGCGTGATCTTACTGATTCAATGAAGTTCACCTGATGAGGAATCTTGGTTTCATAAGGAACACTCGGATCATCATCGGCCGATGGAGGAGGAATGAACGAAGGATCGGATGCATTGAAGTATCCGCGGGAGACTTCTATCCAACCATTATCTCCCCAGAATTTAACTCCTTTTGTAAGTTTTTCGTCGAAAGGTTCTGAAGTCATCACAACACCGCTTTCGTATTTGAAGGTCATATATTCTGTGCCATCGCCAATAGGTGAAATTTCAACAGGTCCGTTATTGTCCATCCCGAGCCCCCACTGTGCTATGTCGAACATGTGTGCTCCCCAGTCTGTTGTGAAGCCGCCACCCATCTCCTTGTACCAGCGCCATGCTCCCCATATCTTTTCATCCTCCACCGGATCAAG
>DCVC01000371.1 GCA_002328625.1 Bacteroidales bacterium UBA2198 | reverse complement strand
AATGCAAAAAAATGGATTCAGGCAGAAACAGCTACCTAGTCATTGGGGTAAGGATAACTGACATCAGCCTCGTATTGTCCGATAGATTGGCAGTTTGATTCCGTGCCTCCTTGGAAATAACTTTTTCACTGATGACCTGGATACTGTATTCTCCGGCCTCGGAAATATAGAATGATCCCATATATGAATCTGCTCTGTAATATGGGTGAGCCACTTCAGCCGAATTCTGTACGATCCTATCACATTCCGGATCCACTTCAAGGCGGTTGTCGAGAAGAGTTATCCTGACTATATTATTATAATGAAGATCCAGAGTGTCTTTTGTGGCACTTGACAACCAGACTTTATAACGGCCCGGTTGTGAAATTTTCATATTCCATTCGGCGGTATTACTCGATGGATCTGTTATATTACTGTAACACGCTGCTTTCTCAAGTTTCAGAAAAACAGTACCGTCCTCCTGCTGAATTATCAGATTATCTCCATTCATATTAATCCTGTCCTGTTTGCTGGCACATGACCATACAGAAAAAACCAAAACAAATAATCCTGCGTAAAATTTTCTTGTCATTTTCTTCTTCTCCTATTAAAATATTTCTTGTTAAATAATAATTTCTGATCTGATAATTTTTTTTTGATTTTCTTCGCCTGCCACTCACCTGTCAGCCGAGTGGACGAAGAGCATCAATCTATTCCTCCAGGAATAGAGGAATATAGTTAAGAAACTGATTTTAAACCATCATGTAATTCGTGGTAAGGAAAACAGATCGTCATACATCAAAAGAACGGAAATATAACAAATTCAGTATGCATTTGTTTTAATTATTATCAAAAAAAATGCCAAATTTATTCACAGTATATCTGCTGATTCTTCAAGGACTATTCCCTGAGGGAATAAGTACTTTTTTAGTTTGGGCACGACCAGGGCCTCTGCAACAATTTCGGAAATATCTGCAACTTTGGTTGCAGTGGAATTTGTAAATGTTTTTTTACAAAGCGGGCAAGAGGTGGCCAATATATCGGGCTTACCTGTTGTGAGTTGTGCAGCTGCATCTCTTGATATCTTCTGCCTGTTATTTTGACTAATTTTAATATTGCCAAGGCTGCCTCCGCAACATAATGAGTTCTCATCATCAAAGCGGGTCTTTTCAAGTCGTGCGACATATCTCAGTACATCTCCAGGTTCGTCGTATACACCTGAATTCCTGCCAAGTTCACAGGGTGTGTGGTATACAACTCTTTTATGTAGAAACTTCAATTTAAGCGAACGTTCGTCAATCAGGTTTTTAATGAACTGGGTATGATGCAGCACATCGACATCAAGATAATAACTCTCCCTGAAAACCTTGTAGCAAATCGGACAGGAAGTTACCAGAGTATGAGCACCTGATTTCCAGATAATCTGAGAATTATAATTAATCAGTTCTCTTGCTTCCCTGTCCTGCCCTGCAAGCATCAGGGGGCGGCCACAACATACTCCGCCCGATTCATCGATAAAAGACCATTTAACTCCTGAAGCATCCAATATTTTTACCATGGAATTTTTGATTCCGGGTGTCAAATGGGTCATGCATCCTGCAAAATATAATATATCTGTTTTTTTTACGTCTATTTCAGGAAGATAATTATACACCTGGTGTCCATTGAACTTAACCTGGGTTCCATTCCTGTGACTTCTGAAGTAACCTTTCCATTTATTGTGGTATTTTTTTTCTGCTTCCTCCGCCCTTCTCTGAATCATTCTTATCGGAGACAGTTCTATTCCTACAGGACATTTCAGATCGCATCTTCCGCACATAAGGCAATTATGTGCGATCTCATATGTTTCGTCATTATTGCGAATAGCTTTTAAAAGATAGGCTGATTGCATGTTCGTTATTCCGGCTGATAAATTCATCTGGCATGCATCAATGCAAATACCGCACGAAGAGCATGAGAAGGTTTGGACTTCAGAAAATGTACCTGTTTTATCGCTCGTTTTTATGCCTGAATTACGCATGAAAATCAGGAAAAGTTCGGTAGGTATGTGCATGTATCTGGATACAGGAAGCAGTATAAAGAATGTTGCCAGTGAAAGAGAATATAACCACCAGACAGGATATGCTATCTGCTCAACCGGCAGGAACGAAGCCAGAAAAGATCCGAGGGAGCCTGTGAGAAAACTTCCAGTGCCATTTGTACCGCTTGTAAGACTTTCGGCCACGAGTCTGCTGGGAAAAATAAGCCATAGTGAAATTAGAGCGACTTTATCAATGGTCCTCAGGCGTGTTGTTTTCTTCATCCCTACAATCCGTGAAGTGAATCGTTTTATTATAGCCAGTAAGAGTCCTGAAAGTATAAATGCCAGTATCAGATCCATTAAAAATGCATAGCCGGCTTCAAAAGCTGTTTTACCGTGATCGGGATTAAAAAATCTGAAGAAGATAGCTTTATAGGGCGGATTGAGGTGCTTTGCGCCAAAAATATCAGCCTCGAGAGTACCAAAGATGATCAGTAAAAACCAACCAAATGCCAGGCTCATATGCATATAACCCAGCCGGAAGTTAGATTTTAATATCTTCCTGTGGATGAGACTTTCGAGGAATATCTCTTTAAGGCTCTGGCCAAAAGCTCTTCCAAAGAATCCGCGTTGCAATCTCAGTTTATCGGGCCTTGAAAGATCCCTGAACCATATGACGCTGCGGACCACAGCATAAATAATTATGAAGTAAAGCCCGATATTGAATGGTATTACAAAAGGATCAAACTGCATAAACGTCAGTTTTATTAAAAGCTTGTTTTGTCAGTTCCAGTACATTCCTGGTATTAACTCCGCGAGGACATACAAGAATGCATTTCCCGCAGAGCATACATTTTTTTATATTCTTTCTTACCTCTTCATTTTCTCCGCGTTTCAAAAGAATAATAAACTCCCGGAGACTGAATCTGGTGAAATTCCCGGTTGTACAAGTTGCAGAACAACACCCGCATTCGATGCATAATGCAAAACTTGGCTCTCTTTCGAGGATATAATCAGCAATCCTCCTGTCGTTGGAATCATAGTTTATAACCCGTGGCTGAGATATTGTAAAACCAAATTTACTCATTTGTACTATTGACCGTTTTTTAAATAGTTAATAACATCAATTACTGCGCTTCGGGCATGGGATATTGTTTCCGTAATATTCATCGGAGAAGTGCAGGTTCCGGCATAAAAGATCCCTTTGATATTGCTTTTATTACTGCCAAAATGATGATCCAGAGGGGCAAAGAATCTGTTATCACCTGTTTTCAGACCGTTCTTTTCCGCAATGATTTTTCCTTCTTCTGACATTTCCATTCCAGCCATTAGGACAAGCATGTCAAGTTCCATTTTCAGAGGACGGCCGACCAGTGTATCTTCAACTTTAACAACGAGTTTATTGTCTATATTTACTCCGACTTCAGAAACCTTTCCCCGGACATAATTAATTCCGTATTTTTCCTGCGATTCTCTGTATAGCTCTTCATACAAGGCTCCCCCCATCCTCATATCCATATAAAAACAGAATACTCTGGATTCGCTTATATACTCCTTTATTTCCATTGCCTGTTTTACGGCTGTCACACAGCAAAGTTTTGAGCAATACAGGTTACCAACCTTTTCATCCCGTGAACCAACACAATGAATGAATCCGACTCTGGAGGGTTGGTGGCCATTGGTCAGTTTGACTTCTCCTGTCCGGAACATTGATTCAAGTTCAGCAGAAGTTATGACATTATCATAAATACCATATCCGTACTCTTCTTTCCTTTCGCTTTTGAAAAGATCAAATCCAGTTGCTATCAGCACTGCTTCTGCATCGATCTCCTTCCCCGTGTTTGTACTTAACTGGAATCTTCCGCCTTTTTTATCTAAACCCCTGATAGTGTTTCCGGTAATCAGCGTAATGTTATTGTGATTAACCATCTCCTGAAGATATTCAACTACTTCATTTCCATCACGGCGGTCAGGGAAAATATGATACCATTTTTTAATATGTCCTCCTATCTCATTTTCCTTTTCTACCAGTACAACTTTGAATCCTTCTCTTGCCAGTTGCCCGGCTGCTTCAACACCTGCTGTACCACCTCCAACAATAACAACATTGCCAGTCATTATCAAGCATTTATCAGATTCTGTGGAACAGGCATTTGCCTTCCGTCCCTGGTTTTGTATTTATCTTCCCTGGAGTAGTCTATTCCCATTTTCCTCAGAAGTGGTTCAGATTGAACCATATGGAACTGAAGTCCAAGATCCCACGGATTATACCCCATTACAAGTCCGGCCAGTTCTTCATAAGTCAGGACAGGAATAGAATCGCCATTAGAACCATATACAGTTCCTTCCATCTCCTTAATAGTGTATTGCCATTTATCCATGAACATATTACAACCGGGACAATTGGTAAGCACCAGGTCAGGTTTAAACGGTTTCATTGAAGAAAATTTCTTTGCTGTATTCGACAAAGAGTATCCCCTGTTAGCCTGAACAAGGTACTGCCTGAATCCAAATCCACAACAGTGCCGTCTCTCAGGATAATCAACGACCTCTCCTCCCCAGGCATCAACCATTCCGCTTAATACATGAGGGAATTCAGCACCCCCTATTCCATATTTGGGAAACATTTTGGAATAATGACATCCAATATGTTCCACTACTTTTAAGGGTTCTCCGGTCCGTTTGTTGACCAGAAGGTTTTTTGCCTTTGCAGCTATCTCATTCCTGAACTTATAAATAATATCGCTGGTATGTGCCATATTGTCAGGCACATCAAATTCCCTTCCAGTTGCATTGTACAGATATTCCCTTGTCTTTTCAAGCTCTTCAGGAAAGTGTTTCCATGTTTCGATTATCTCGGTATAGATTCCAAAAGATGTAACGCATGAAATAGCAATATTTTTATAACCTGCCTCTTTCATGAGGGCAAAATGCCTTGCGACAACAGTCATTATTGTCGAAAATGGAACAATGTCGCCATGATAGCCTATACCTGTGCAGGTTGTGTGGGATGGATTCTCAAAAACATCTTTTCCGAGAACATCTCTCATAAAGTGAAGAAAAAACTGTTCCGAACCCGGAAAGAAGCTCTGTCTTATACAGGATCTGACATAGAAAAAATGGTCATCTGCAATATTTTTCTGGTATTCAGTCCATATTCTTTGCTTTCCTTCTTTTTTCATTATCAGATAATTATATCAGGCTGTATGATTGTTGTTATTTGCCGTATATACTTCAATAAAATACTCATTATCAATGCCTTCATTTTCAAACTGAAGTCCCATTTCAGCAGCTTTTTTCCTGGAATGTTCTTCAATTGTGTTAAACAAATCCTTTCCGCCAGTCACTTCAAATATCTTTATCAATTCTTCCTTTGCATCTTCAGGTATTCTTCTCAGAGGTCCGGCTCCCAGTTCATTTATCTGGCCACCAAGCCGTTCATACACATCATATGTATTTTCAAGAATATACTCCCATATTGGTCCCTGCTCAAGATGCATTTCGGGTCTTACGGCATAGGTGGCAACACAATAGCCGTATTTGAAAATATTCTCTCCAACCGTTCTTTTTATCGCAAATTGCTGTCTTCCCTTTTCTGATTCGGTAAAAAATCCCAGCTTCTGAGAGAGGGTACGTAAGGACATCACTATCAGGCCAGGAGTGTTTCCTCTGGGGCAACGTGTTTTACATGACATGCATTCGCCACAATACCAGATTGTTTCAGATTTAAGAAGGCTCTCAATCTCTCCGCTTTCTTCTGACTGGACAAGGTCAACTATCTTTCTGGGATCGTAATTATAAAATTCGGCAGCCGGACAAATGGCAGTGCAGACGCCGCAGTTCATGCAGGCGTTAAGGCCCTCTTTAAACCTTACATCCTGCATTAGCATATCGTAATAATTCTCCATTTGCAGCTTCAATGGCCTTATTTTATTAACAACAAAAGTAGTTTTATGGATTCAGACAGATAAGACACTTAAAGCCTATTTTAAAGGAGGTATTTATACGTATATATATGGTTTAAGGGTTTAAGGGTTTAAGGGTTTAAGGGCAGGTCTATTCTGCCTTTTTCAATGGTGATTTTTTGGCTGGCAAATTCATCAGCTTTAGGATCGTGAGAAACCAGAAGAACAGTACCGCCATTTTTATGATAATCCTCAATCAGTGAAATTAATACAGTACTATTTGCGGGATCAAGGTTTCCTGTGGGTTCATCGGCAAGCAAAAGATCAGGTTTTGATATTATAGCTCTTATAAATGCTGTTCTCTGTTTTTCTCCTACACTCAGTTCAGAGGGATATTTATTTTTCATTTCCGCAAGGGAACATTTTTGCAGGAAATAATTAATTTCCGTAAAATGTGAATTATCATAGCATGCAAGTTCAACATTCTCTTTAACAGTCAGATATGGCATCAGATGAAACTGCTGAAACATGAAACCAATATATTTTTTTTTATAATAATTCATTCCCATAGTGTTCAGATCATAGATATTCCG
>DCVC01000173.1 GCA_002328625.1 Bacteroidales bacterium UBA2198 | reverse complement strand
ACATGGAGCAATTCGCGGAATGGTTTAAAGATTTAATATTACCTGAATGAGAATACTCTTGAGATATTGAAACCGAAACGGATATCACCTTTACCCCAGCTGCCCGTTGTTTCTCCAATAAATCCTTTTTCGATCATTGCTGTGGAGTTTGTGAAGATAAGCTGGAAGACATGTCCTCCTGTTTCGATATCTAATCCAATTGAGAAAGGATTATAAACCTGCTGACTCATGTATGTTCCAGGGTTAAACTGATAATAATATTCCGCGTTAAGGCTCACCCTTTTTGCCAGTTTTATTCTGCCGCCGGCTCCCAGGGCCAGGAGATCGGCGGGGTCAGCTTCAGGAAAATTGCGGCGGATATATGTCGGCATGATCTGGAGGGACAGGTTCTGGTTTATTTTCCTTGCTACCAGTAACTGCTCAACATACGACATTCTTGAGGAGAAACTGATTGTTTCTGAAGGGTTTATCGGTTTTACTGTTCTCACAGCGGCAGTTGATAACAGAGAGACTGAAATGGGGAAACTCTTCGAACCTTTCGATTGCCTGGCCAGTGTGAATTTTGCGAATCCATCAAACGTTTTTTCGTAATTGCCCCTGGCTGCTCCGACCATGAGCCATTTAGTGATCCCATATTCCAGGCTCAGATGTATATTTGCCTGATCGAGCCCGAAAAATTCATATGCGCCGGAGTTTATTTTGCCGAAACGGTGAGAAATTCTGAAGTCAAGCTGTCCATGTGGCATCCTCTCAACAGAGTGGCCATTCATGATCCTTGTCGATTTAAAAGTGGCTGTTGAAAAGTCCAGATCAAGACCAGTAAGGTCGTCAACCAGTTCTGCCAGTTCATTCAGCAGGTTTTTTGGCTCATCCTGGGCAAAAATTGCGGATGAGAAAAACAGGAAGAAAATAATGACAGTTAAATGTTTCATTTTCAAAGCTTGTTTCTGATTACACTTGTTTGAAGTATTTTAAACTCATATTCAAAATTCGGAGTAAAGATACCTTTTCCAATGTTGTATTCTATCTCTTTAAAAGTCCAGAATTTCCCTTCATCAATTTCGTTCCTGTTTACAACAGGGAGCTTGTTTGTAACTGCAATGAACGAATAAACCAGTTCCCTTTCACTGGGAGACTCCCAGATGTATTTCTTAACAAACCTGCATCCAGGATTGTTCAGTCCAATCTCTTCTTCCGCTTCTCTGGCAAGTGCTTCTTCAACAGTTTCTCCCGGAGCGAGATGTCCCCCCACTGAAGTATCCCATTTCCCTGGTAGAAGATCTTTTGTCATTGCTCTTTTCTGGAGGAAAAGCTCACCGGTGTCGTTGAGAATGTGAAGATGAACCACGGGGTGAAGAAGTTTGCTTTGACCATCGTGGCATATATGGCGCGGAGCAGTGGAGATAGTATTGCCATCCTCATCAACAACCGGGAATAATTCTTCGATGCTATGATTATTCATTTATATCATAAATAATAAAACACAAAGATTGCAAAGTTTTATGAAAGAATTTCTTTTATTACACAGAGTAGTCACAGGGAATACAGAGCTTTATCTGTGTGTAATCCGGTCTGATTTTAATAATTCTCATTGGTTCTTCCGGTAATTGTGAAAGATGATCTGACTGAGTTCCCGTCCTCATCTACAACTGTCAGCACATGGTTTCCGGGTCCGGCAAGAACTTCGATCTGGTGAATGGTTTTTGTGGTTCCCATGTAATGCTCATCAAGATGCCAGAAGATCCTCTTCACCGGATTTCGGTGCGCCACTTCGGCGACCACCCTGGTCATAAGTCCGCTCTGGTCACGGGGGATGAATATTTTCACTCCTGAAGCCGGGTAGATGAATTCCATCACAGCTATGCTTCTTTCATCGGTACAGCCCGGTGCAAAAGGCGGAAGAGGCTTATATTCAGGATGTTTTTGTTTGTAAAAATATTCCATTGCAGGAGGTAAAACAAACCACGCTTTATTCATGATCAGCGAAGGAGAGATGCATTTGCTTGTCACCTGGTGAGCCCCGGACTTGTCAAGATGAATTATTTTATGATAAGGGCAGACATCACTTCTCAGACCATTGACACAGGCCGCTATTTCCGCAGTTTCTGTGCAATCGGGCCCTGCCCTGAAACCGCTGTTTTTACAGACCCTGATCATTGTCATCTCTTCAACAGGCTGTGAGAACCATGAGCGGGATTCCATCAGGCTGATGAGATCAAAAAGTACAGGAGCTGCTGCTGAGATACCGGTAAGCCCAGGCCTTCCCTCACCATCTGCATTGCCTGCCCATACGCCGATCACATAATCAGGAGTGGTTCCGACAGCCCAGGCATCCCTGAAACCAAAGCTGGTTCCTGTTTTCCAGGCAACATTCGGGGATGAAGCAAAATATTGCCATCCGGCCTCAGTTTCAGGACGGTTAACCTTCTGAAGCGCCTGATATGTCAGCCAGATCGAGGCCGCTGATAAGGGGGGATCTTTATCTTCAATTTCATCAACAGTTGTTATACTCTCATGAATAAGGACGGGTGGATGATAATCTCCCTGAACATATCCGGATCCTTCATTATATCTTTTAAGAACCCTGGAAAGGGATGCATATACCCCTGTCAGCTCCCAAAGTGAAGTTTCACCTCCGCCGAGAATAATTGACAAACCATAGTGGTCAGCAGGTTTAT
>DCVC01000162.1:7154-23739 GCA_002328625.1 Bacteroidales bacterium UBA2198 | reverse complement strand
GGATTTGTGGGACATAAAGCTTATGGTAATGTCCATCTTTATCACCCGCTTGTCGCCAAGGAAGATTACTCAAAGAAACAGCTTTTCAGGCTGATGGAGGGGTATTTCAATAACTCGTTCCCTTCGCTGGCATCGTGTTTTGCACGTGAGAAAGACCTGACACTTGCTCAACTGGAAGAGCTTCTTGAGGATACAAAAAAAGAACTTTCGAAAAACAAACGTAACAAATAATGGAAGCATTTGCTGAATATCTGTTAAAATCGGTAACATGGCTAACAGGTTTTGCAGTTGTTTATTTTCTGTTTCTGCGAAACGAACGATTCTTTCTCCTGAAAAGGTATTACCTGATAACCGGTATTGTGGTTTCTGTTATTTTTCCTTTGTTTTCGATACATTATCAGGTTGAAGTACCTGCCGCGGTGGTATCCGTACCACCTCCATCCTTTTCAACAGAATACACCAATATTGCTGAAGGCAGGCAGATAAGTCACAATACGGCGTTTAATTATAATTTTCTTTTACTGGCATTTTATCTGGCGGGTGTGCTGTTTTTTGCATTTATGATGATCAGGCATATCAGGGCATTATTTAAAACGATCAGGAAAGCAAAAATCAATTCCCGGGGACCGGCAAAGCTGGTCAGAGTCTGTGATTTCTCCTCTTCCTTCTCATTTTTCAATTATGTTTTTATCAATCCAAAGGTAACTGAGGCTGAAGTGGAGGAAATAATGAATCACGAACTCGTGCATGTGAATCAGAAGCACTGGTTCGATCTTCTATTGGTTGAGTTACTTCGTGCGTTCCAGTGGGTTAATCCATTTGCATGGATCTATACCGGTTTTATCAGGCTGAACCATGAATATCTTGCTGATCAGCTGGCACTGGAGCGGACATCCAATCCGGCAATTTACAGAGCGGCACTGGTGAATCAGATACTAGGCTCACCGGTTATCAGCCTGTCGAATTCATTTAACTATTCACTTAATAAAAAACGATTTGACATGATGAAAACAATTATCACTTCACCTTATCGCAGGTTGAAGGTTCTTCTGGTTCTTCCGGTTTTTGCAATCGTCTTCTATGCTTTTGCCAAACCCGAATATCATTACACCACACCTGCCCGCAACAGTGACGGAGCTTCAGATCCCCCGGAAATGACAGTAAACATGCAGGATGATCTCGATTATCAGAAGGAGATAGTGATAAGAACCGGTGACGGGTCCGAATTAAAGGCTCTTTTTGTTATTGACGGGGTGGTCAGTGAGAATGGAATGAAGAAAGTTAATCCTGACGCAATCCTTTCAGTCAGTGTGTTAAAAGACAATGCGGCCACAGATAAATATGGTGAAAAGGGCAGGAACGGGGTTATTGAAATAACGACAAAACCGCAGAGTCCGGTAACACCGATGCCAATTTCACAGGCTGTGGAGATAAGTCAGAAAGCAGTGAAGGGAATTATCCGGAAAGAAGACGGACAGCCTCTGGAGGGAGTTGAGATAATGAGTACAGGAACAACCGGGAACTCTTACCATACCACAACAGGCAAAGACGGACGTTTCGAAATAAATAATGTACCCGAAGATGCTTCTCTCCTTTTCTCCTGCAGAGGTTACAAACGTCTGACACTTAAGGCTGATTTTGGTAAAGAGATGACCATAAAAATGGAAACAGACCCGGAATACAAAGCTCCTGCAGTTCAAAGGCCAACCCCGGTTGTTGCGATAGATGGTATCATTTCAGAGAAGAATTTCGCTACTGCATCGAAAGAACTGGGATATGAGATGGGGCCGGTTAAAATGCTGCCGGTAAAAGAGGCAACAGACAAGTATGGTGAGAAGGGAGCCGGCGGTGTTTACGAAATAACCACAAGAACAAAAGCTCTCGAGATGGGTATCAAAGTTCCCTTACCAAGGCTTGCACCTGCTGATTATCCGACTTTTCAGGGTCAGCCTGCCAGAAGTTTTAATGATTGGGCGGCAGGTCAGGTAAGTTATCCCCCGGAAGCCCGGGCAAAACAGATTGAAGGATGGATCACAGTAAATTTCGCGGTTGAACTGGATGGGACTGTCACCAATATTACTCCTGCCGGACAAACTGATCCTTTATTGAGTGAAGAAGTTGTCAGGGTGATTAAGAACTCACCAAAATGGGATCCTCCAAAAAACCCGGAAGTGGATTCCCCGTTTAATTCAAGTTTCACCATTGGATTTAAATTACCGGATCAGGTAGTGAAAACGCCGCCTTATATTGTTGTTGAAGAGATGCCGATGTATCCCGGCGGCGAATTGGAGCTGCTCAAGTTCATCGCCATGAATACACAATATCCTGAGGCTGCAAAGGCTGAAGGTATAGAGGGTAGGGTCATTGTCAGGTTTATTGTCAATACAGAGGGCAATACCGAAGGAATAACTGTTCTTAAGGGTGTTCATCCGCTGCTCGACAATGAGGCGATAAGAGTAGTAAGCAGAATGTCGGGGTTCAGACCCGGGATGCAGGATGGAAAGGCAGTAAATGTCTGGTATATGGTTCCCATAACCTTTACCCTGGCAAAACCCAATCAGCCTTGATCCGCTTATATACTTGTTCTGTTATACTTAGGGTTGGTTTTAAATCGGGTGCGGATCCGGAAGGATTCGCACCTGTTTTTAACCTCAGCTTCCGAAGCTCCAGAAGCGCTTGTTTTTTGCCGTTCTGAGAACTCTCAATACTTTGGGTCTGATCCGCACAGTCACTTCACCTGATATATTAACCGGCTCACCGTCGATATGAAACCTTGTTTCAGCGGTCCGGATTCTTACTTCCCTGCCGGTTTGAATATGGTGCACATATTTTGAATCATTCAGCTTTTTAGTGAACAGCCGTAAAGCAAAAACGGGGAACAGAAATTTTGGAAATGGCCTGATCAGGACAATATCCATTAATCCATCGTTTGGCACTGCATCGGGAGCAATGAATGCATTATTCCCAAACTGCCTGTTATTTGCCACCGAGAGAACAAAAAAATCATCTTCAATGACCTCATCTTCAGATATAGTGATTACAGCATGAAAAGGACGCAGTTTCACAAAATTTAATAAAGTTACGCCCGCATACGACCAGAATCCCCGTGTTTTCAGTCTGTCAAAGGAATGAGCGACAAAACTGTCGAGACCAACACCTGCCACATTAAGGCACAGATGTTCGTTGACCTCTATTACATCAACCTTAATGGTGTTTTTACTGTTAATATCCCTGAGCAATGACCTGATCTTTTTTCTGAACCTGAACTCTCTGGCAAAACCATTTCCCGATCCTATAGGGAGGACGCCCAGTATCTTATCGCTGCCTGTCAGTTTTGTTGCGACTGTATGAACAGTGCCGTCACCTCCGGCGGCTATAAAGACATCATATTTATCAAAGTTCTGCTCAATAAGTGTTCCTGACTCATCGATGCTTAATGATTTGCAGCACGACAATTCATTTTTTCGCCGGTTAAGCTCCTTGGATATTATAAATTTTGCCGGAGGAACACCGGCGTAAGGATTAAGGATAAATAAGGCTTTATTATTCTCGGCAGAAAGCATCTTCAGGGGATGATATTACAATACAAAAATAATAAAAATGATTATCCGGCCGGCGGATATTGTTCAATAAGACGGTTCTGATGCCGTATTGCCCTGATGAAATCCTTAAGTTTCATGGGTTTAAATCCTCTTTTCCTGTTAAGGTCGCCGATCTTAAAAAGAAGCTTGTACGATTTGAAAAACTCATGGTATAATTTAAACAGCGGTACGTTTGGATCCCATGCCTGTATAGCTTCTGCTCCGGCTCCGTTTATCTCAATAATTGAGAATCCTTCACCTTTCATCAGAAGTTCTGTTGATTCAAATCTGACATCAAAGCGTCCGAAATAGAACTCAGGGATACTTTTAGCGATAGCATCAAATCGACGGGTAAGTTCAGGAGTGATGAGGTGGCTGGCATCGCGGTAGAGTCCTCCGACCCTGAGGCTGCCTATAAAAGATAAGCGGATCAGCTCACCGTCCCGGGGTACCTGGTCGAGATCATCCTTTCCGAATCCGACGTGTTCCGATCTCTCTCCAAGGTAAAAATGTGCGCGAAGGCTTGTTCTCTGGTCATTCTGGATGAGCTCTCTCAAAGTTGACCGGCCGTCGCCGGTAACAAACGGGAAATAACGCAGGGTGATTGAAGATACAGTTCCGTCAGGCTCCCCGGGTATCCTGACATAAAAGATCCCGGCTTCTCCGTCGTAAGGAACAGGGTGCTGAAGTATCATTTTTTCCTCATGGGGGAAACCTGCGATATATTTCAATAAATGGCTGCTGTCTTCAACAAGCCTCACCCCATAACCGTTCCACCCGATGTCCGGCTTCGCCACTACAGGGAACTCAAGGTTTTTTTCCTTCATTATTGCAAGTAAGTTCTCAAGATCGGCTTCTGCCGGAACACCATTGCGGTGAAAGGATATGAACACGGCTATCCAGGGCTGCTGGTCGTTTCTGACAAGCTGCATTACAGATGCTTTTGATTCACCCATAAAACCACCCGTTTCGATCATTGGATTTGATGCGGAAGGAAGAGTCAGACTGCGGTAACGCAGGCCAAGATACAGATAATATAAGCCAACGGGTATATAAAGGATACTGTTTGGGATGTGCTCTGCAGGTGAAACAAACTTTTTAAGATCATCCAGCGACGGCATGCCGTGGAATTTATGTCTCAGATGAGGCATATATTTTTTAAAAACCGACAGGAATGAAGGAGGTATATCTCCCATAGCTTTTTCTGTTGTTTTACTCCAGCGCGATTTAAACGAATTTCTCAGTGCGAATGCAACTATTATGAGAGCCAATGCTCCCCATGCCCAGTAGCCCAAACGATTCAGGACCAGGTCGCCGAAAACAATTACAATGGTGAGTACCACTGAAGAATAGAGTGCGCCTGCAAGGATTGATACCACGGCAAAACGGCGGAAAGGTATCCTGAACCAGCCGCAGGCTACAAATGTGGGAAAGAGAAGGCCGGGAGTAATACGGCAAAGGATCAGAACCCTTACAAGATGATTCTCGAGCCATAGTCTGATCCGCTCCACCTTAGGACCAATGATCCTGGAACGCAGCCATCTGTTTTTCTGGGCAAAATGCCCGAGTCCGTAAATAAGTACATCCCCGGCAATAACTCCAAGATAAACACTGACATATGCCATCCACACAGGCAGCTGATGCTCAACAGTCGAAAAAGCTGCAGCAATTATTGCCGCATCCTCATGGGCAAATGTCATAAAGAAAATCACCAGACAATGTTCCAGCCAAAGTAGATATTCCGGAGTAAGCATTGAAGCGTATTAGTGGTTAATAATTCTTAATGCCCTGTTAAAATTGCGCTAAAATAACTCCATTTGTGTAAAATTATTCTTTCTGACTGAAAAAAATCATTAAAGATTATAAGACTATATAAAGAAAGCTATCAGTGAGGGGTACTTAATATGCTGACTGTTACTCCATGAATGGGTATTTAAAACCTGTAGCAGGTATCAGTGTCTCCTTTATTGTCCTTGGACTTACCCAGCGCACAAGGTTAAGGTAACTGCCTGCTTTGTCGTTGGTGCCAGAAGCCCTTGCCCCGCCAAAAGGCTGCTGACCTACCATGGCACCTGAAGGTTTATCGTTTATATAGAAATTACCAGCTGCATATCTCAAAATCCTGCATGCCTTTATCATGGCATACTTGTCGCTGGTAAATATTGCCCCCGTCAGACCGAAGGGTGATGTTTCATCGCACAAACGAAGAGTCTCCTCAAACTTCTCATCATCATATATATAGATTGTCATCACCGGTCCGAATATCTCCTCTTTCATTGTTACAAAATGGGGATTATCAGTTACAATAATGGTCGGTTCGATAAAGAAGCCTTTTGATTTATTACCGTTTCCTCCGGTAATTAATGTTGCTTCATCTGAAGATTTTGCCATGTCAATGTATCCCATGATCTTATTGAAGGAGATCTCATCAATAACCGCATTAACTGAACATTTGAAGTTCCTAACGTCTCCAACGGTTATGCTTTCAGTCATCTGCAACAGATGGTCTTTTGTTTCATCCCATATTGATCGGGGAATATATGCACGTGAAGCGGCAGAACATTTTTGTCCCTGGTACTCGAAAGCTCCCCTTGCTATTGCTGTTGCCAGTTCAAGCGGGTTGGCCGAATTATGGGCAAAAATGAAATCTTTTCCACCGGTCTCGCCGACAAGCTTTGGGTATGACCTGTAAGAAGGAAGGTTTTCAGCAACCTGCTTCCAGAGTGAATTGAAAGTATCATTCGATCCTGTAAAGTGGATACCTGCAAGATCCCTGTGTTTTAAAGCGACACTGCTTATCAGAGTGCCGGAACCGGGAACAAAGTTAATCACACCATCAGGCAGTCCCGCTTCTTTGTAAATCTTCATCAGATAGTAGTTTGAAAGGAGCGAGGTTGACGAAGGTTTCCACACGGTTGTATTACCCATCAGGGCAACGCTTGCATTAAGGTTTGATGCTATAGCTGTAAAGTTAAAAGGAGTGATGGTATATATGAATCCCTCAAGGGGACGGTATTCTATGCGGTTAATGCTTTGACTATCGGACACTGGTTGCTCACGGTAGATAAGAGAAGCAAAATAGGAATTGAACCGGAGGTAATCAATCACTTCACAGGCAGAATCTATCTCTGCCTGATAAATGTTTTTGCCCTGGCCAAGCATTGTTGCTGCGTTGAGGAGGTATCTGTATTTTTTTGATATCAGCTCCGCAGCTTTTATCATTACAGATGCCCTCTCCATCCATGCCAGATTAGTCCAGTTTTTTTTGGCATCAAGAGCTGTTTTAATTGCAAGGGAAACCTCTTTGTCTGATGCCATATGATAAGTTGCAAGAACATGGTTATGGTCGGAGGGCATAACAACCCTGCCTGTAATTCCGGTCCGGATCTCCAGGCCACCGATTATAAGAGGAATGTCTATGACCTTATTGCTCTGGTCGGTCAGTTCGGCTTCAAGCATCTTTCGTTCCGCACTGCCGGGGAGATATGTCAGAACCTGTTCATTTACCGGCTCCCTGAAAGTGTATATTGCGTTATTCATAAAGATTTGTTTTAATTAACCCCCAATCCCTCTGTGGGGGAATTGAAACAATGATTGTTAAATTCCCTTCGGGAGAGAGGTGAAACAGTTAAATATTAAACAGATAGGTTAAATAAATGTTCAATGTTCACGGGATTAAAGAAATTTCCGGATTGTTGTTTTTTGTAGTAATTTGGATTCAAAAATAAAAGCCCATGCCAGGATCAAAATTCTACCATTTTACAGCTTCAGGGTTATTTTACGGAGTGGGAACCCTGGGGGAGGCGATGACCGACCTTAAAGAGGGTGGTTTCGTCTGGCTCAATTACTACCAGCCATCCAGAGAGGAACTTAATGCCCTCATTGATACTTTAGGTATCCATCCCCTGTCGATTGAGGACTGTTTTGATGAGAAGCAGGTGCCTAAGATTGAACATTTCCTGAATAATACTTTTATCATTTTCAATGCTTTCACTTACAAGGATAAAACACTTTATGTTGACGAGATAAATCTTTTCATCGGAAAGAATTTCCTTATAACGGTAAGCGGCCATAATTCAGACGGAAGGAAGCCATTGTCTGATATTGAAGGTATCATAGAGAATGATCCTTCAGGCGTAAAGAACGGTCCTGCATATCTTATGCACAAGATACTTGATTATCTTGTTGACCAGAAGTATGAGGCGTTTGATACCATGGAGGACGAACTTGAAGAGGCTGAGGATACTTTGCTGGATAACGTTTCAGGATTTAAGCCTATGCGGCTTATCCACCTGAGAAGAAACCTTGTGAGCCTGCGGAAGAGCCTTTATCATGAAAGGGAGATACTTGTAAAGATAAACAGGCTTGATTGTCCGTTTATACCTGATAAAGCGATAGTTCAATACCGTGATATTTATGACCATCTTGCCAAGTTCTTCGAACTTACCGAAACATACCGTGAGATTGAAACAAGCCTTATGGAGTTATATACGTCGCTGCTTAACAACAAAATGACAAGAATGTCGAATGAAACAAATACTTCTGTGCGGCGACTTACGCTTATTGCGACCATATTCATGCCATTAACTCTCATTGCAAGTATAGGGGGCATGTCGGAATGGACAATGATGACCGGCCACACGAACTGGAAAATTTCATATCCGCTGTTCCTGCTGGCGATGATTATCCTGGCATTTGTTAATTATTACCTCATCAAACGGCTGGAAATAAGAGACAGAAGAAGAAGCAAAAAGCTGGCAGACAATGGTAACGATAATGAAACCGGCTGATCAGCAAAAGACATCTTACTCCAGGGGTTCATGATTTTCGGATAATTCATTATAAATTGTCACAATTTCTTTTTCATACTCCTTTGGCGCCTCAATATGTCCCCACCCCGATTGGACCTGCCATAAACCGTCATAAACAGAATCATGGTACGACCTGATAAGATGCGGAATACCTTTTTCCTTTAATATCTCACTGAGAAGCCTTGCTTCAATCTCATTGTTCAAAACCAGGATCTTTATTGCTTTTTTCATTGACTGCCTGTTTATGGTTAAAAACAGAGTTTCTTTCCGGGTCAGCGGCTTTTTGTGCCAGCTTTCATTATAACTTCTGATGAGACTCTCACTCCCTGATCAGTTTCGGACTGAGCTGTAAGGATAATTCTTGCTTTATGGGAGCATTCTGTTTCGTGTGATAAAAACACAGGTATCATTTCGGATACTCCTGGCTTCAGGGCAATAAGCCCATTAAGCAGTTGTGCCGACCATCCTTCCCCTTCTGCTGTAACTGAAAGCCGGTAAATATCATAACCGGGCCAGGGAGTTGTATCCTGGTTATAAAGAAGAGACCCTGTTTCGGATGGTTGTCCGGTGTTTATGAGATCAAAGTGATAATAGCCTGCTTTATTATTCACTTTTTTCACTGCAGGCGCCTTAATTGCTGCACCACGCTTCTGCGGACCTGGTCCGCTGAGTGAGCGTACGCCGATCTGATAAGAGATTATTCCGTCAGCATTCTTCTGAAGGTCAATAATATAGAAATGCAAACTGTTTGGTATGTCCTGCCATTCAAAGTGACTTCCCGAGTTAAGGCCTGCGTGAAAAAGAGCATCGTTCAGCTGCCGGTAATCGGCAATTGTGCGCATTACCGGAGCCCCATCAGGTCTGAGATAATCAATGCGGTTAATATCTTCGGGATGAGCATCGATGATCCAGTTAAAGCAATTAAACTCGTTAGGCCCTCCGTTCCGGCTCTCTTTATCTTTGTTCTTTGCAATAAGGACGCCGTTATCAGGACAAAAGGAGTCATATCCGAGCCTCTGCACCACCTCCACTGAATAAAAGTCAAAATTTGGTATCCCGGATGACAGAGGATTAACAGCCGGGTCATCTTCAGGTGTCCTGTCGTGTGGTTCTTCACCATCGAGTCTGACAATAATTCCTGCAAATGAGTTTTGCAGAGGTTCAACAGCTCTTGCTGTTATATTTGCGATCACAGGACCCGACTGAGCCAGATCGGTCCGGCTGAGAATGAGGATCTGATCTTCATTAATGAATCCGTTGACCATTCTGTTCCTCAGCATCAGCCCGGCCGGCATTGCTGCGCCCATTGTTGCCGGCACAACCCATCTCATATGCGGTCCGCCGGGACCATTGAAGGATCCCCTGTCCATCATATCCCACGGGCCTGAGCCGGCACGCCTGTAAGGTTCGACATAAGGATTATTGTTATTATCCCCTATTCTGAAAGCATAATGGCCAAGTTCATGCGTTATGGTCCCTGAGTTTTCCCCCTGTCGGATAGAAGAGAGACCCCATTGCATCTGTCCTGCTTTCCATGAGGTCCATGGCACGTAGCGGGTAGGCACCCATCGGGGTCTGGAAGTGTCAGGATTACCCCATTGAATGGGTATATCATCCTTTGACAGGAATTTCATCTCGCCGAACTCCTGCCATACACCCGTCTCGTCATATCCTGCATAGATCCGCAGAATGGCATCATACTGCGATTTAATATCTCCTGCATCGGCCTTCCACAGTGCATCTGCATCCGGTTCCATACGGCTGCCGGCCCTGCTGCCATCAGGTGTGTAATTATTCTGATTATATTCATTAAGACCATATTCCCAGAGATTCTTAGGCATCCTGTAAGGACCAAAGGCATCCAGCACGGTAATACCGAATTTTCCGCGCGACTGCTCCATCCAATACCCATTGATGGTCTGCCCATGGTTGACTTCCGAAGGCACCAGCCAGAAATCTGAATAGAATTTCGGCACATACCCGCGTTTAACAGGATCAATCTGAGGATTTCCAAAGAGATCGGACTGTTTCGGAAGGGTTATTACAAAAGGCTGATCGGGAAAATCAACAGCAACAAGAGCCATCCTGAATTTACGATCAGGAACAATTGAAGGATCGGCCCAGTTTTTCCCCGGAATCGGAAGGTAATCATCCCATGTCATATCATCCTGATCCTGCACAACCTGAGGATCGATCGGCTTTGGAGGGATTGTAAGATTTTCCTGGGACCATGATAATACTCCGGATATTAATAATAAGAATGAAACAAAATAACTTCTGATCATCACCACGTTCTTTAATTCAATTACGAATTAAAGATAATAATCTGAATTTATCTGTTTTCGGTGATGACAGTACAATTATTAAGCAGGACATCCATCAGAAACCCGGAACATTCACCCCTGAGAGTTATCCAGTACCCGGGAATAAATTCTGAAGTATCAGTTACCGGGGGCAAAGTACATATTACGGAAGAGAGGTCACTTTCGGTTTTTAGCGAGATGTTCAAAGCATTATTTTCAACGGTCTTCACAGATTCGATAATTCCGCTGACCTCGATAATCTTTTTAACGAACCGGGTATTCGCCTCAGCCTCATTATCCTCAAAAGCTTTAAGCAGTTCCGCTGAAGTCATTACAAAATCGGGCTTAACCTTTTGCAGGTCACCGGGCTGGAGATTATAGTAATACAAGCCGGCAAGGATTCCTGCCAGTGCTATAAAGAACACAACAAACAAAGAGTATTTAACGTAAGATTTCATCGACTGATTTTATTTTTCTCCAAATGGTAAATAATTTATCAAAACTGTAACTTCGATAATCCTGGCTATATTGTTTCTGACCACAGCAGGTATCCTGATATTATAATCTTCAGGAGCGATGTTGAATTTAGACGAAGCTTTGATTTTTCCACCGTTAATTTCAAACGTCCCTTTTGCACTTATTTTTTTTGTTACCTCACGGATTGTAAGCTCACCTTCAACATTGACCTCATAAGTGCCGTTCTTTGAAAAATCGATACTTTTTATATCTGTAATCTTTCCGGTGAAGATCGAACGGGGATATTTATCCGATTCCAGATAACTCTCATTGAAATGTTCCTGCATCAAGGCTTTTTTGAACCGGAATGATTTGATAAGTACCTGTAAAACGATTTCCCCTGTCGAAGTATCAAGAAGGCCTGCCACCTGGTTGTTATCTGCTTTAATATCCTCAAGAGGGGTATGGGAAAAGAAACCGATGTAACCTTCCTTAGTCATGTATTTCTGAGCATTTGCTGTGAAGAACAGACTGAAGAAATATATTAGAAGTGAACTGATTCTCATGATAATAATGATTATCAAAGTGTATTAATCTGATATTTTAATTTATATTATTAAATATAACAGATTGGAATAGTTTTTGTTTAATAATCTTACCTCTAAACTCCTCAAATTCCTGTCATCCCGAGTGGAACGAGGGATGACAGGAATTTGAGGACCGAAAAAAGCAATAGCTGACTCACAGCAGTATCCGATTCCCAAGTTTTTTTGATATTAACCTTAATGCGACTTTAAGGTTCTGGTCCCTTTTTTGCAGAGCAAGGATCCTTTCTGTATCACCGGCTTTGACAGCCTCCTTGATCTCAATCATAATCTCATCAAGCCTCATTTTGATCTTGTCGCTTTTGAATTTCAGTACTGAATCAGGAACAATATCTTTCAGCTTCATATCTTCAGTCTCGACAAAAGTCTGTTTGTCCCTCCATATCCGGCTAAGTTCATGCGAATCGGCAAGAAGATCGGCTGAAAGGCTCGATATTTGAGGATCCTCGTGTTTTATAAAATGCTTATCTCCCGGGAAAAGGCCATGCTCGACATGAAATCTGAAATCGTTGTAGATCTTTTCACAGATGTTGTCGTCAAAAGAGAGATCGTCGGAAGTTATTTCCCTGACAATATAATCCGAAACTGTTATCACTTCTTCCTTCCCGTCTTCGCTGCGGATATGTCTCTCCAGCTCCTCGCTTCCGAATTTAAGTAGCAGCCTTATTATCTCTTTCTCGGAATAATATGATACTGTCTTATGCTGAACTGGTTTGGCTATTGCCGGCGGTACAAGGGGCAGATCTTCAGGACCCGGATATTTATTCCGGTCCTGAAACGATTTTTGCTGCCTGAGTTTGTTCACTTCATGGTAAAGAACAGGTTCGGCTACCTGGAGGACAATACTGCACTCTTTGATATAAACCGTGCGGGTGATCGTCTCAGGGATGACAGCTATCGATTTTACAATATCGCGAATCAGGTTTGCCTTACGGACAGGATCATCTTTGGCTTCTGACAAGAGAAGCTGTGTTTTAAAACGTATAAAATCCTTTTCATTATCCTTCAGGTACCGTAGAAACTGTTCATTGCTTATCTTTTTGGAGTAGGAATCGGGATCCTCATTATCAGGCAATAGAACGATCTTTACATTCATCCCCTCTTCCAGAACAAGATCAATTCCACGTATTGAAGCTTTTATGCCGGCAGGATCACCGTCGTAGAGGATGGTGATATTCTGCGTGAAGCGTTTCAGTAACCTGACCTGCTCCTGTGTAAGCGATGTACCTGACGAGGCAACAACATTTTCAATGCTTGCCTCATGAAGCGATATAACATCGGTATAACCTTCAACAAGGTAACACTTATCTTGTTGTACTATTGATTTCCGGGCCTGGAAAATCCCGTAAAGCACTTTGCTTTTATTATAGATCTCCGATTCAGGCGAGTTTACATATTTCGCACTTTTTTGATCCGATTTCAGTACCCTTCCTCCGAACCCGAGGACCTGCCCTGAAAGAGAGTGGATCGGAAACATCACTCTGCCGCTGAACCTGTCGAAGATACGTTCTTCATGCTGTATCGACAACCCTGTCTTGATCAGGAAATCCTGCCGGTACCCCTCTTCCAGTGCCTTCTTTGTAAATGAATCACGTTTTTCAAAACAGTACCCGATCTCAAATTTTCTGAGGCTATTCTGCATGAATCCTCTCTCCTTGAAGTAAGTCAGACCAACCGTGATACCTTCGTCTGACTGAAACAGGTTTTCAGTAAACTGCCTTGTGGCATAANNGTCCTTTCTTTCTCGACAACTTCAATATGATATTTACGGGCAAGATATTTCAGGGCTTCGGGGTAGGAGAGATGTTCGTGCTCCATTATAAAATTAACGGAGTTACCTACTTTACCGCAGCCGAAGCATTTGAAGATCTCCTTTGACGGCGATACTGTGAATGAAGGAGTCTTTTCATTATGAAAAGGGCACAACCCCAGGTAATTAACACCCCTTTTCTTCAGAGGAACAAATTCCTGGATAACATCAACTATCTGTGCTGCATCAAGTATCCGCTCTATCGTCTGACGGTCAATCATGGTATAAAGATATCACGAAATGATAATATTCAGATGCGCCGGAAGAAAAACCTGAATTTTTTGAACCTGTGAATCCTCTTCAACTTTATTTCTTATTTTTATCCAGTTTTAGAATTAAAATGAACCGTTTAGTCATCTTGACAGGTGCCGGAATGAGCTCTGAAAGCGGTATTCGTACTTTCAGGGAATCGGGCGGACTATGGGAAGAGTATGATGTTGCTGAAGTGGCAAGCCCGATGGGCTGGTGGAAAGACCGCAAGCTTGTTCTGAGGTTTTATAACGAAAGAAGAAGACAACTTGAACAATGCGGTCCAAATGCCGGACATACAGCGCTTGCAGCTCTCGAAAAGCATTTCGACGTTCATATAATCACACAGAATATCGATAATCTGCATGAACGTGCCGGCAGTGCCAAAACTCTGCACCTGCACGGGGAGCTGACAAAAGCAAGAAGCACTGCCGATCCTTCAATGATATATGATATTGGTTACAATGACATTAAAGAAGGGGACCTGTGCGAAAAAGGAAGCCAGTTGCGACCACATATAGTATGGTTTGGAGAAGCTGTTCCAATGATGGATGAGGCAATCAGAATAACCGCCACCGCTGATATCTTTGTTGTGATTGGCTCTTCACTGAATGTTTATCCGGCTGCCGGACTGATCCATTATGTTCCGGAGTCTGCTTCTTTGTGGCTCATTGATCCAAATGAGGTTGAAATACCTGTTGGAAGAAAAGTCAGCGTGATAAAGAAAAAAGCATCGGAAGGAGTAACAATTCTGACGGAAATGTTGTTGAAGAGATATGAAATCAAAGGGTAGAAAAATAATCGTCGCAATAACTGGCGCAAGCGGATCGATCTATGCACGGAAGCTTCTGGAAGCGTTGGGCAGGGTAACAAATCCTCCGGAAGAGATCGCAGTCATATTTTCGGATACTGCAAAAAAAATATGGGAATATGAGACCGGTGAAAAATACACAGCAACAGCCCCGGAGAAGGAATTTACAAACAATAATTTTTTTGCACCCTTTGCATCCGGTTCATCCGGTTATGATACAATGATTGTATGTCCTGCTTCGATGGGCACAGCAGGAAGGATCGCAAGCGGTGTTTCGGATGATCTTATAACCAGGGCGGCCGATGTTATGCTTAAGGAGCGGAGGAGACTCCTTCTGGTTCCCAGAGAAACGCCATACAACCTTATCCACATAAGGAACATGGAGTCACTTACTCTTGCAGGTGCAGTTATTTGTCCGGCCACTCCCTCTTTCTACAGCAAACCTGAAACAATTGACGATCTTGTTATGACAGTTGTGGAAAGGATACTCTGCCTGGCCCGATTTAACGCAGATACTTACCGGTGGATGGAAGATGATTGATAAAAGAATTGTAAGTTTTTTTAAAAAGCATCATGTTCTTACAATTGCAACAAGCGTGAATAATGAACCGTGGTGCGCTAACTGTTTCTATATTTATCTGGAAGAAGAGAATATATTAATATTCACTACCGATCCCGAAACCCGTCATGGCAGGGAGTTCACTGCGAATCAGCTTATAGCGGGTTCTGTTGTCCTTGAGACGATTATTATGGGAAAGATAAGGGGGATCCAGTTCCAGGGAACCGTTTCGGAACCACAGGGGGATTCAGCAGAAAAGGTAAAGCGGGCATATCTTAAACGATTCCCTGTAGCCATGCTGATGGATACCCATTTGTGGGTGGTTGAACTTACACATATCAAATATACTGATAACCGCCTGGGATTCGGGAAGAAGATCATCTGGCAAAAAACACAGGTTTGAGGTACCGGGAATGGGGACCGGGCAAGAACCATGTAGCTCACAACTCATAACCGGTACCGCAGATCATTTCCCCAGCTGCTGTTTCACAATTTTGGCGATGTACTTCCCGAGAATATCAAATTCGATATTCACTACTGTCCCCTTTTTGATCTGGTGAAAATTGGTGACCTCCCATGTATAAGGAATTATTGCCACCTGGAACGACTTTGGCTTTGAATTGACCACTGTCAGGCTTACACCGTTAACCGAAACAGAACCTTTTTCAACAGTGATATAATCATCCTGGAGAGGTTCATATTGAAAGGTGTAATACCAGCTTCCGCCCGCTTCTTTTACCGCGGTACAGACTGCTGTCTGGTCAATATGACCCTGGACCATGTGCCCGTCAAGACGGCCATCGAGTTTTGTACTGCGTTCAAGATTGACCTTATCTCCCGGTCTGAGCAACCCGAGATTGGTTTTTTCGAGAGTCTCCTTTATCGCCGTAACGGTATAAGTGTCGTTCTCTTTTTTTACAACAGTAAGGCAAACACCGTTATGAGAAATGCTCTGGTCAATTTTCAGTTCCGAAACGAATGAGCATCTCATTGTGATATGAAGGTTATCTTTATCTTTTTGCAGCCTGACAACCGGCGCCGCCTCTTCAACTATTCCTGAAAACATGGCTTTTAAATATTAGATACGTCACAAAAATAGATAAATTCACAATATACAATTTAACTGCCGCGAAAGACCTGCAAACCTTCGCTGAAGCTACAGCTTACCTCTTCCTTTTTACCCTGTGCCTTTCAACCGGCATATTATCCCTGCGCCATTGAATGATGCCCCCTGTGAGATTATAGACTTTCAGGAACCCTTGTGAAATGAAGAATTCCGCAGCTATTCTGCTTCTGTAATCATTATAGCAATAGAGAAACAACGACCTGCTCCTGTCCATCGTATCAGCTGTAATATGAAATTTACCCGATGTCGGAACATTTACAGCATCTTTGATCCT
>DCVC01000162.1:0-7148 GCA_002328625.1 Bacteroidales bacterium UBA2198 | reverse complement strand
TATGCCTTTGCTCCTTTATACCGTTTTTACTATCTTTGTGCGATTTTTCTGAAGTTATTTAAAAAAAGAAATAAGTATCATCGATGGCGGAACGGTTTCCGGAATATAAAGGGCTTGATCTTTCGCAGGTAAATAAAGAGATCCTGAAAGACTGGGACGAGAATGACACATTTCACAGAAGTGTGCGTCAGTTAAACGGAAAAGGCGAATTTGTTTTTTATGAAGGACCTCCCTCGGCGAATGGCATTCCCGGCATTCACCATGTTATGGCCCGTACCATCAAGGACGCGATCTGCCGTTATAAAGCTCAATGCGGGTTTGAAGTGAAAAGAAAAGCAGGCTGGGACACTCATGGCCTGCCGGTTGAACTGGGGGTTGAGAAAACCCTTGGTATAACAAAGGAGGATATAGGCACAAAAATATCAATAGAAGATTATAATAAAGCATGCCGCGTTGATGTGATGAAATACACCGACATGTGGGAAGATCTGACCCGCAAAATGGGTTACTGGATCAATATGGATCATCCTTATGTAACATACGACAGCCGCTACATTGAAACACTCTGGTGGCTGCTCAAACAACTTTACACAAAAGGTTTTCTTTACCAGGGATATACCATTCAGCCCTATTCGCCTGCTGCCGGAACCGGACTAAGTTCTCATGA
Organism: Bacteroidales bacterium UBA2198; assembly: GCA_002328625.1. Classification (GTDB taxonomy): domain Bacteria; phylum Bacteroidota; class Bacteroidia; order Bacteroidales; family VadinHA17; genus LD21. The sequence goes on along the minus strand of DCVC01000162.1, from coordinate 6,481 downwards.
GCTTAATCTCCCCGGTTGCTACAGGGATATAAAAGATACCACCTGCATTGCTCTTTTCAGGGTGATAAGGAATGAGAACTCAGAATTTCTTTACACCGGCACCGATACCCCCCATGTCCATATTATGGCATGGACAACCACCCCATGGACCCTTCCGTCGAACACAGCACTTGCCGTGGGTAAAGAGATTAAATATATCAGAGTGCGGAGCTTTAATCCATATTCAGGCGATCCGCTTACCGTTATACTGGCCAGGGACCTACTTAACTCTATGTTTCCTGAATCAAATGCTTCATCAGATTTCTCTGATTACAAACCGGGTGACAGGAAGATCCCTTATAAGGTTCTTGATCAATTTCCCGGAAGTAAGCTTGAAGGTATTAATTACGAACAGCTGATCGACTGGGTTAAACCTGATCCGGGAGCTTTCAGGGTGATCACAGGCGATTTTGTCACAACCGAAGACGGAACAGGTATTGTACATATAGCGCCCACATTTGGTGCTGACGACTACCGTGCCGGGAAGGAAAATGGCATTCCCCCGCTGATTGTTAAAAGAAAGGATGGCTCATTTGGCCCACTGGTCGATAAAAGGGGCTACATGGTCCCGATAGCCGACCTTGATGAATCATTTGTTGAACAACGTGTAAATAGAATAACTTATTCAGGTTTTGAAGCTCGTCCGGTTAAGAATGAATATGCTGAAGATATTCCGGATGAAACTGATACCCTTGATGTTGACATTGCCGTTATGCTAAAACAGCAGGGAAAGGTTTTCAGGATTGAGAAGCAGGTACACAGTTATCCTCATTGCTGGAGGACTGACAAACCTGTACTTTATTATCCGCTTGATGCATGGTTCATCCGTACAACTGCTTTTCGCGAGCGGTTGATCGAACTTAACAACACAATTAACTGGAAACCGCAGTCAACCGGGACAGGCAGGTTTGGAAAATGGCTGGAGAACCTTGTTGACTGGAACCTTTCACGTTCCCGGTTCTGGGGAACACCTCTGCCTATATGGGTTACGGAGGACAGGAAAGAGGAGAAGTGCATTGGATCTGCTTCAGAACTGAAAGCAGAGATAGAAGACTCAATAAAAGCAGGATTTATGAAAAAGAATCCGCTCGGAAAATTTGTTGAGGGTGATAATTCGCAGGAAAACTATGAGACGTTCGATCTTCACAGGCCCTTCGTAGACGATATAGTCCTTGTCAGTCCGAAAGGAAAAAAGATGTACCGCGAGCCCGACCTTATTGATGTATGGTTCGATTCGGGTGCCATGCCTTATGCACAGGCCCATTATCCGTTTGAGAACAGGGAGAACTTCCACGAAATGTTCCCTGCAGACTATATAGCTGAAGGCGTTGACCAGACAAGAGGATGGTTCTTTACACTCCATGCAATTGCTGCAATGATATCTGATTCCGTTGCTTTCAGGAACATCATTTCCAACGGTCTTGTGCTTGATAAGAATGGCAATAAGATGTCAAAGCGGCTTGGAAATGCGGTTGATCCATTTGTGACTATTGAAGAGTATGGTTCCGATCCCTTGCGCTGGTACATGCTTACCAACTCACAGCCCTGGGATAATCTTAAATTTGATATTGCCGGGGTGGATGAGGTGAAACGCAAATTTTTCGGCACCCTTTACAATACCTATTCTTTCTTTGCACTTTATGCAAATATTGACGATTTCAGATACAGGGAAGAAGAGATCCCTGTAAATGAGCGTCCCGAGATAGACCGTTGGATCATCTCACTTCTTAATTCACTGGCAAAAGAGGTGAGGAAATGTTATGATGATTATGACCTGACCCGTGCCGGCCGGGCTATCCAGGATTTTGTCACAGAGAATCTGAGCAACTGGTACGTGCGCCTTAACAGAAAACGCTACTGGGGCGGAGAGTATGACAAAGACAAGCTTGCTGCCTACCAGACACTTTATGTTTGTCTCGAAACTGTAAGCCAGCTTTCTGCGCCTATTGCTCCTTTCTATATGGACAGGCTCTTTACCGACCTTAATAATACAACAGGCCGGCATAAAGAGGATTCTGTTCACCTGGTCCTTTTTCCCGGATATGATGAGTCGCTGATCGATAAAGCCCTCGAGGAAAGAATGGCCATTGCACAGAAGATATCCTCAATGATACTGGGGCTGAGAAGAAAAGTCAGTATTAAAGTGCGTCAGCCGCTCGCCAGGATAATGATACCTCTGCCCGATAAGTTGTTCAGGCAGAAGTTTGAAGCTGTACGGGAGCTTGTGCTTGCTGAGGTCAATGTAAAAGAAGTCGGGTTTATTGAAGATACAGCAGCTATTCTTGTAAAGAAGATCAAGCCGAATTTCAAAACACTGGGACCCCGTTATGGTAAGTTGATGAAAGACATAAACAACGTTGTTTCGGCAATGACACAGCATGATATAGTCTCATTTGAGAATAACGGCACCCATTCGTTTAAACTTGACAATCAGCAGGTGGTCCTTACCCTCGATGATGTTGAAATAATTTCTGAGGATATTCCGGGCTGGCAGGTCGCCAACGACGGCAGGCTGACTGTCGCACTGGATATCACAGTGACCGATGAATTGCGATATGAAGGTATTGCGCGCGAGTTCATTAACAGGATCCAGAACATCCGGAAAGAGAGTGGTTTCGACGTTACCGATAAAATAAACATTATGATCGAAGATCATGATCTCGTTCGTGAAGCTGTTAAGCGGCATGCTTCATATATAGGTTCCCAGACCCTGGCTGCAAAGGTTACTGTTGTTAATAATTTCACAGACGGGAATGTCCGGGAAGTTGAGATAGATGATGTTGTAGTAAAGATCGCTGTTGTCAGGAATATCTAGCAGTTTACGTTGTTACTTTTGCCTCATCTTGGCATCAATGCTCAGTGTAGCATGAGGTACAGCTCTCAATCTCTCCTTTGAAATAAGCTTTCCTGTCTCACGGCAGATGCCGTAGGTTTTATTCTCAATCCTTATAAGAGCGGCCTGCAGATGCTGAATGAATTTCAGCTGTCGTTGTGCCAGACGCCCCGCCTCCTCTTTTGAAAGCGTTGTTGCTCCTTCTTCCAGCACTTTGAATGTAGGGGAAGTATCCATGGTATCATTACTCTCCTCGTGTGTTATACTGGATTTAAGTATCTCATAATCTTTCCTGGCTTTATCCAGCTTGGCGTTGATGATCTGCCTGAATTCCTCAAGCTCATCATCTGAATATCTTGTCTTCTCAGCCATGGCATTTAGTATTTTGTTTATGCCGCAAAGGTAGATTATTTTATTTAATAAAAAAATTATCTTTGAAGCCGCAAAAAGCTTATGAATATGCCTGATATTGTCAGCAGATCTCAAGACGGTAATGTCATCCCATTGAAGAAAAGCACTCAGCCAAAATGGTATGCAATATATACCCATCCGAGGGCAGAAAAACAGGTGAGAGACAGGCTTATTGAAGCAGGGATCGAAGTCTTTTTACCCCTCCAGAAGACGTACAGGATCTGGAGCGACCGTAAAAAGCTTGTCGAAGTTCCTTTGCTTTCATCCTATGTGTTTGTCAGAGTATGCCCCGTCAGCTTTGTAAAGGTTTATCAGACACATGGTGTTGTCCGTTTTGTAAGCTTCGAGGGCCAGCCGGCGCCAATACCACAGAAACAGATTGATAATCTGCGTCTTCTTATAAACAGCAATGCGGAAATAGAAGTATCCTCCGAAAAATTTGAACAGGGCGATGCAGTTGAGGTTGTTCGTGGTTCTCTTATTGGATTAACCGGCGAGCTTATTGAAATCGGTTCACATAAAAGGGTTATTGTGCGTATCGACAAACTCGATCAGAACCTTATACTTAATATCCCTGTAGCCTTTCTCAGAAGACTTTAATAATCCTGACTGCACTCTTCGCAAGCCTTCGCTGAAGCTACGGCTTAACTGCACGACTGGCATAACAACAAATCAACCGTAATTCATATACCGGAGATAAGTCTGTTCCAAACCTGTGTCCAGATCAATCTTGTGAACATACCCCAGTCCGCGTAATGCACTTATTTCAGTTACTTTACGCATTGTTCCGTCGGGCTTTGATGCGTCAAATAGAACCTCGCCGCTGAAACCTGTAAGCTTTCTGATTTTATTGGCAAGATCTTTAATTGTTATTTCCTCACCAGTGCCAATGTTAAGAAAATGAGGGGGATGATATTCAGTATCTGATATATCACGGGAGTGTATTTTTGTTATATCACTTACATCGATATTCTCCATTACAAACACACAGGCCTCAGCCATATCCTGCGAGTTCATGAATTCCCTCAGGGGTGAACCTGTTCCCCAGACAGTTACAGTAACCTGCTTTTTACCTGCAGGGCTCTTACCTGCAATCCTTATCCCGTATTTTTCAAGTATTGACAGTATATTTTTCTCCTCTGCATCACCGCCGATCCTTTCAACAGGATATCTGTCAAGGTCTTTTCTTATTGATTCCCAGTCACCTTCTTCAAGACATTTCCCAAGATGGAACTTACGTAGCAGAGCAGGAAGGACATGTGATTTCTCAAGGTCATAATTATCACCGAAACCATAAAGATTTGTCGGCATAACGGCAATGAAGTTGGACTTATACTGTATGTTAAACGATTCACACATCTTCAGACCCGTAATTTTGGCAATAGCGTAAGGTTCATTTGTGTATTCCAGAGGGGAAGTGAGCAGATAATCCTCCTTAAGCGGCTGTGGCGCATTTTTCGGGTAAATACATGTTGATCCGAGGAAGAGCAGTTTTTTCACTCCGTATTTCCAGGCAGCATGAATGATATTGCTCTGTATCATTATGTTAATGTAGATGAAATCGGCCCGGAATGTGTTATTTGCAACAATGCCGCCCACCTTTGCAGCTGCGATCATAACATATTCCGGACGCGCTTCTGCAAAAAACCCGTCAACAAGGTTCTGATCGGTAAGGTCAAGCTCTTCGAGTGTTTTAAGGAGAAGATTATTATAACCTTTCGCAAGCAGTGTTCGTGTTATTGCTGAACCCACCAGTCCTGTGTGTCCGGCAACATATATTTTCGAATTTTTTTCCATTCCGGTCGATCATTCAAAATAATTAAATGTCCTGAATCCGCCATTCTTAATATGGCTCTCCTTTTTCATCAGGTGAATATCTGATTGTATCATATCCTCAATCAGTCCGTTCAGGTCATATTCGGGTATCCAGCCCAGCCTCGTCCTGGCTTTTGCAGAGTCGCCGATCAGCAGGTCCACCTCTGTCGGCCTGTAGTAGTTCCTGTCAACTCTTACCATAACAGGATCGTTAATGATCCTCTCTTTTATTGGTCCGATAAAATCTTTTCCGACCTTTTGGTTGAACAGGTCATCATCAACATTAATGATTGAGCCAACTTCATTCTCATTTTCACCTGAAAAAACGATCTCCATCCCGGTGGCTGCAAATGTTTTCTGGATGAATTCCCTGATTGAAGTTGTAACTCCGGTAGCAATTACGTAATCATCAGGTTGATCCTGCTGAAGGATAAGGTACATGGCTTTAATGTAATCCTTGGCATGGCCCCAGTCGCGTCGTGATGAAAGGTTTCCCATGAACAGGGTGCTCTGCATGCCGAGGGCTATTCTTGCCATTGCCCTGGAGATCTTTCTTGTTACAAATGTCTCGCCGCGGATCGGCGATTCATGATTGAAAAGTATGCCGTTGCTGGCGTGCAATCCGTAGGCTTCGCGGTAATTGACTGTTATCCAGTATGCGTAAAGCTTTGCCACACCATAAGGGCTCCTTGGGTAGAAAGGTGTTTTTTCTGTCTGTGGAACCTCCTGTACCAGACCGTATAATTCGCTTGTGGATGCCTGATAGATCCTGGTCCTTTGAACCAGTCCGAGCAGGCGTACGGCTTCAAGGATCCTTAAAGTGCCCAGTCCGTCGGCATTGGCCGTGTATTCGGGAGTATCGAAACTTACTTTTACGTGGCTCATTGCAGCAAGGTTGTATATTTCATCAGGCTGACACTCCTGTATTACCCTGGTCACGTTCATCGAATCGGTAAGATCGCCGTAATGAAGGATAAAATCCCTTTTCTCGACATGAGGATCCTGGTAAAGGTGATCGATCCTTTCAGTGTTGAAGAGCGAACTGCGCCTTTTAATTCCATGTACTTTATATCCTTTCTTAAGAAGGTATTCAGCGAGGTATGCACCATCCTGTCCCGTAACACCTGTTATTAATGCTGTTTTTGACATAATGTTTCTTGTTTGTTTTCAGTTGAGATCTTTTCCTCAGAGCTCCCCTCCCGGGAGAGCCTGCCCCGCAACAGCGGGGGATTTTATTGGTTATAACCATAACTCCTTTACCCGCATTTTTATTTTAAATGCATTAGGTATAGTTTTTTCGCTTATGAAGATCAGATAACCGCCACCTCCTGCTCCGGAAAGCTTCCACGCCAGAGCTGTCTCCTTATACTGATCAATGATCTT
>DCVC01000139.1 GCA_002328625.1 Bacteroidales bacterium UBA2198 | reverse complement strand
GTAAGCAGGTCATTTTCAGTATCTTTAGCTGTAAGAAAAATAATAGGAATGTTTATGTCCATTTCCTTTCGCAGTTTATCAGCCAGCTTGAACCCCGACATTTGTCCCATCATAACATCGAGAAGAATGAGATCAAAATCTTCGAGCCTTCGTTTTGATGCCTCTTCCGCTGAGTGAGCAATCTCCGTGTTAAAACCTTCGTTGCCAAGATTGTATTGAAGAATCTCACATAGATCCTCCTCATCGTCAACAATAAGTATTTGTGCCCCTTTTATGTTCATGGTTTTCTGTTTTTACCTGGTTTAGGCTCCATTTTTGTTTCGAGCCTTTTATATTCTGTAAAAGTACGCTCAATTAATTTAAATTTATATTAAAAAACTGTTACAAATTGTAACAGCACAAAATCAATACCCCTACTCAGCAAATTAAAAATATTATCTGATATTCATTATATCTTTATTTATTGATAGATAAAAACGTAAAAACGCATGTATTTGAAACATGCGTTTTTGACCGGTTTTAAACTAATTATTATCTGCAAGGTAATTAGTTTTGCTCAAATACTCTCCTAAGTAAAAGTATATTATTTACAGGAGAGATGTTAGAAAAGGGAATAACTTAACCTGATATGGAAAGTGATCCCTGGTTCAAGTTTAGTAAAAAACGGATCAGTAACATTGTATGATCTGAATACTGATTCCTTCTTGTCATTCAGCATGTTTTCAATTTTAATTCCCAGCTGTGTTCTGTTATCCTTTCCAAAGCTTTTGTTGGCATTAAAGTTAAGGCTGTGAAAAGGAAGGGTATAAATATCAGGGAGATCGGCTATTCCAATATACTGCAAGGTAATACCCTGAACATTATAAAAGAATCCTGCTTCGAATCCTTTCCAGAATCCATTATCACCTCCGTTATAAGTAAAACCTGCATTAATTATATAAGGTGCCTGACCGGCCATAACCCTGTATTTTTCTATACTCTGACCCGTCCGCGCATTTTCAATCCTTGAAAATAACTCTGTCGTGCTCAGCTCTATACGCGATCTTGTAACAGCAAAATTTGTTGAAATACCAAAGTTTTTCAGAGCCTCGCTGATCTTTTTCAGGTTCTGCCGGAATTCTATTTCAATTCCAAGTACAGTTCCGTCACCTACATTACGAGGTTGAAAAGATCCGGTTTGGGTAGCGTATTGCACAATCTCAATAGGCTGTATGAATTTCTTATAAAATCCGCTTAGTGATACCATCTGGCCGCTTTCCTGGAAAAGCTCCCATCGCAGATCAAGGTTATGGATTTGTGTGCTTACAAGCTTCCCGTCCCAGTATTCTACTCCTGTCGATTCATTAGCATCGCGGAACATCCCTCCAATGAATGTCCGACCACTCACGGGATCTGCGATTTCAGCATAAGAAAGCTCTTTAAACGAGGGTCTGGCTATTGTCTTGGCATATGAGAACCTTAAATTCTGCCTCGCCGCCAGATTATAAATCAGGTTAAATGACGGGAACAAGTTTGTGTTATCCAGTACCTTGTCATTATTAAGTACATTAATTCCTAATTGATCCTGTCCTGTATAGCGCTGACTGAAATTCTCGACACGAAATCCCAGTATTGTCTTCAAACCTTTGGCAAGACCAAGTTCAGCTGAAAAGTATCCTGCTGCATTATATGAGCTGGCATCGAATTGATTGGGATTTGAGGGAATGAAATGAGCATCATAGGTGGTGCCCATTGAGGTTTCAATTCCATTTAAGGGCCACAGGTTTTGAGGCCGGAAAAGCTCATCAGGATCACCTGTTAAAGGAATATTGCGGATATTAAAAGCATATTTCCTAATGTTGAATTCACGGTGTTTATAAGTATAGGCACCTCCAATATTGAACCTTGATTTATTCCCGTTTAAATCAAATTCTTTTGAGATATGTAATACCCCTGCCAGGTTCATTTCCGACAGTTCCCTCCATATTCTTTCGGGGAATCCTCCTTCAGTATTAATCCTTAATGTTTGGTTTTCAGTGACGTACCTGACAAACCGGGTATCCGGATCCGCAATTACTGAAATAGTAGGTGATAGTTTCCAGATAATCTCCAGCTTTGAGTTATTAAAAATGTGTTTCCCGTCAATCAGTATGTTGGTAAGTGATCGCTGATTGTATTCAAGGTTGTGTTGCAACCCGGTGAAATTGCTCCCTTTTTCAGAGCCTTCATAATCAAAAATACCAGCTTTTGACTCACCATTCTGCAGATGAAGCAGGTTGAGCCTGTATTTCGATTTCTGGGTTTTCAAGGCAATCCCTGCCAGTCCGCTTATTAATACACTGCTTATACCAAAATCACCAACCTGAAATTCTCGTACTTCAAGCTCATTTATGTCAGGATCTGATGACATTCCATATCTGCCATATTCTGCATTCTTATAAAACTCTGTATTGCTCTTGTACGAAAATCCAATATTATAACCCAGTGTAATCTTTTTAAGAGGAATCTGGTTACCAATAGATGTACTGATGCTATAATCCAGGAAACTTTTTTGCCTGACAGCAGCCATTGTTGGATTGAAACTTTCCAGAATCTCCCTGTAACGGATTCCGGTTTCGCTGTATGGATCACCAATCACACTGGCAAAGAAAGGAATATCGGAGGTTGCAGGAATAGCCCGTGTTCCGTCATCAAATCCCAGGAAATCATATTTGCCTCCCTGGTAAGTAAGGTAATCGCTTCTGAAATGAAAATCAGGATTGTAAGCTGAACTTATTGAAAATGAGGCCTTCTTTTGCTCAGGAAAATCTTTAATTGCTATATCAATCACACCACCTGTAAAATCGGCAGGGAGTTCAGGGCTGAAGGATTTATGAACCATTATGTTATCAATTACAGCAGTCGGGAAAATATCCATTTGCAGTGTATTTCTGTCAGGATCAAGTCCAGGAATATCCACACCGTTTATGATAGTTTTGGTGTACCTGTCACCGAGACCCCGCACGTATACATACTTACCACCCTCGACTGTAACTCCCGTCACACGTTTCATAGATGCAGCAGCATCGGAGTCGCCTATTTTCCTGAAACCTACTGCGGAAATACCATCAAGCACATTTGGGGATTTCATTTTTACTGTAAGCATTGCTAATTCGGTATTTTGTACCATATTAGCAGACACAACCACTTCAGACAGACCATGGGCCGCCTCTTTAAGTCGTATATTATCCAGGATTGTAACCTGATCGGCTGTCACCCTTACATTATTGATAACAAGAGTTTCATACGAAACGAATGAAAATTTTAAAGAATAACTTCCGGCAGGAAGATTAATGTTAAACTTACCATCCAGGTCCGTCAGACTACCCTTAATTGTTCCTTCCACGACAACAGTGGCGCCTATAAGCGGTTCCCCCATTACATCATCGAAAACAGTCCCTCTAATAAAACCATTTTGCGAATAAAGATTAAAAGCAAATGAGGAGAGGAAGATTGCTAAGAAAAATTTTAATGTACACATGTTCAGATAATAATTATTTGTTTGTTTTAATTCCAAAACTCGCAGATCCGGTAAACTGCGAGTTTTGGGTTTATTTTGTTTTATTTTTTTGTTTTAAAAATCAGTCAGCTGGCCAGCTATAGAAGCCCAAGTCCAACCTGCAAATTCTGTTTTATCAGCTCCTACAGTTCTGTTTTCAGGAGTTACCGAGGTTGCATGGACATGAGTGCCGTTAAGGAAGATAGAGGTTAATGCGACACCGGCAGCAGGAGTTATCTGTAGATTATTAAAGACCAGAATTCCAGCGGCGAAATTATCCTGGGTTGCAGTTCCGCTGAGAGTAAGGTCACCACGGCCTGAGCTTGTTGCAGGGTCGGGGAAATTAAAGAAGTATATATTTTCAAAAGTTCCTCTTGCACCTGCTCTGAAATCACCAAGCTCCGATGCAGCAGCACCCTTTACTGAACCGTTCTTTACAATATGTGCAGCAAGCATAGTTCCTTCAGGGCCATCAATTTCAAGTGCATGGTCGGTCCCCGAACCACAAATTACAATGAAATTATCGAGCGTACCTGCCCATGATTGATCAGTATCAACACCATCATCATAAGGATTCCAGATGAGAACATTGTTTACATTGACTGTACCTCCAAACCACTCAATCCCGTCATCATCATTGGCAATCACTTCAATATTCTCAATAACTGTTCCCGAACCCACACCGCCAAGAGTCAAGCCATTGATTTCATTACCTTCACCAATGTTTGCACCACCGTGACGAATCGAAATATACCTGATAATACCAGAGTTATCAAGAGGATTGGTACCTCCGTAGCGGCCATTCAGATCAGACACAGGAATACCTTCGATTTGCATTTCATCTGTGGCAGCGGAGATAGGAGCTTTCCCAAGGACCAGAAGGCCACCCCAGAGACCGGGAACTGTTGAATCAAGATTAGGACTGGCAATCTCGCCGGGCAGAATCTGGTCGGCAACCGTAGTAAATATGATAGGAGAAGATGCGTTCCCATCAGCTATAAGCTTACCGCCACGGGCTACAAGAAGTGCAGTTGCATTTGAACCGGTACCTTCACGTCCCTTTACTATAACACCTGGCTCTATTGTAAGTGTTACGCCATCCAATACAGCAATACGGCCTTCCAGAACATAAATTTTACCTGTTTCCCAGGTTGTGTTTGCACTGATATTCTGAGTAACCGAAATAGTCGGCCTTGCTGTTTTGTTCAAGACTCCTGTTGCCTGACCATTCTTGTTATTATTGTCAGTAATAGTCAGAACCACTGATCCTGCTCCCACTGCCCTCGATGCTGTGAAAGTAACGACAACTGTACCTGATGTGGCATTTGCAGCAGGTTCAGTTTTTATAACTACAGCTCCTCCTGTTGCAGCAGGTGATGCAGATTTATAACCAGCTTCAGCTGTGAATGCAAAAGAAATATCGACTGCTTTAAGAACTTCAACATCCGTATTTGAAGGAGGAGTAATTGCCGGAGCGCCTTTCTCAAATAGGGAAAGGACTGCCGTGGCAGTTTCCGTCTGACCTTCGGCATCTTTTACAATGAGAGTTAATGAACCGGCTCCGATGGTTGTCCCGGCAGTGAAGGTTACTACAATATTCCCGGTTGTGGCTCCTGTGGCTCCATTTGTTTTTATAACAGCGGTACCTGCTGTGGCCGAGACTGTTGCTGAAGCAAAACCTGCTTCAGCTGTAAACTGGAAAACAAGATCAACACTTTTGCTGACTTCAACAGAAGTTGAAGAAGGAGCAGTTACTTCAGGCAATGCATACTCCTTCTTGCAACCTGTGGTAATGACTAAAGCACCAATAAATAAATAAGATAAGATTTTTTTCATGTTTTAAAGTTTAATTATTTAATAGAAATTATTATCACTTTTCCGGGGCGAAGGTAAAGTGATACTATTTCATCTCTGTTAAGCATCCATTAAGAAAATGTTACAAAACAGACGATAAATTTAAATTGCTGGTTTTTAACAATATGCTGTAATTTGTCGATTAAAATTCTTATTAACATGTGATTATATCTTCAAACATTTTAACTTGCTACCTGCTAATAAGTTTTCAAATGGTATTCAGAAGAATTTTTTGCATTATTATTGTTCAGTGTATTTTGTTGTCAATTGCAACAGGGCAGACTATTGTAAGGCCAAACTACTCCCTTAAGAGCCATGAAACTCTCGAAATCAATAAGATTGAAAATACCCCGGGAGAGTCAGTTTTTCATATGAGTATTGAGAACCGTACTTCGGGTGGTTACTTCTGTGCCGACAGGAATATTTTTATTTTATACCCTGATGGCAGCCGCATAAAACTTAATTCTTCAAACGGGATCCCTGTTTGCCCCGATACATATAAATTCCGAAGAATAGGAGAAAGACTTGATTTTACGCTGATTTTTCCTTCCATTATGGAGGAAACAGAGTGGATTGATCTTATTGAGGATTGTACAGATAACTGTTTTTCTTTTTATGGTGTTACGCTTGATACAGGTCTCAACAAGAGGATAGATGACGCTTTCCATCTGGCAGAAGAAGATGAGCCTGACAAAGCGCTTGCTTCTTTGATAAGCATTGTTGAAGAAACGGACAGCAGAAATCTGGGAATTGAAGGTCTGTTGTATATTAATATCATCAGGCTTGCAAGGGATACAAACAAATCAGGAACAGCTTCCGAGTGGTATCAAAGAATGAGATTATCAGGAGCGCCAAGACTTGCACAATATATCAAATACCTTAATGACCAGGGGATTGTATATTAAAAAAAGAGGCCGACCCTTTCGGGACAGCCTCCTGATCGAATAATATCTTATTCTTTGTTAAAAACTCAGGTCCAATCCAACTCCCAACATCATTGTTCTTTTTGCATAGGTTTCCCGGGCAGGAATCACTAAACTCAATGGAGCAAAAACATGATTGATCGTTTGTTCATCATTAACATACTTTGTATAGCTTGCTCCAAAGTTGATCCTGAAATTATCAGATATTGAGAAAGCACCTCCTGCTCCGAAGGTATGAGTTGCAAGGCCGTAGGTAAGATCACTCTGATACTTGTTGTTTACTCCCTTGTTTGCAAAGACATAACCACCGCTAACAAGGAAATTTCCTGAGATATTGTACTCAAGTCCACCCTGTATTGAAAAACCATTCTGGTCAATAATGTCACTATTCGGGACAAATGTGGAAGGAGTGGATGAGTTCTGATCCAGATCAAGCTTATGCCCGTAATCGGCTGCCTTGTCAAAATAGTAATTTCCCCCAAGCGAAATTTTAATGTTCGATAACGGTTTAACATCTATTCCGACTGCGAGCATAGCAGGCATATCGTTTCTTGTAAGGGCACCCTCGGGGAACATTGTGATTGGAACTCCTTCAGCGGTAAAACCTGTTAAGAAATCCAGTTTGGTTTTGTTTTTAAGCTCAAGTTTTGTAGCCATCTCGTATTTGATCCCAATGTTCAGAACTTCAGAAGCAGAGATATTCACGCTGAAAAATGGAGTATACCCTGCTCCGGTCTGCTCAACATCGACTTCCTGATCACCGAGCAGAGTTGCGGTAGCCGTATATCTTGCGGCAGCTCCTTTGAAGACTGCATCAGCCTGTGAAATTGTAACTGATGTCGGGGAGCCGAATGCGGTCAGGGCTCCTTCCAGAGCGAGCCTTTGAGCGGTGGTGATTATTGTTGCTGCTTCAGCCTGGGCAAGAGTCAACGATCCTGCACCTCCTGTGACGAGTGCTGTGGTACTTGTGGCTGCAGTGGTGGCCTGTCCGGCTATACCTGTCATAATAAGGTCAGCCCGGGTCCATCCTGAGGGCAGATTGATCTCAATATCCTGCAGATGTCCAAGATAAGTATTTTTGGCGGTAACATAGCGCAGTCCGGCAGCTACAGATAAGAAATCATTTATTTTGTAGGAGACTCCACCCTGGAAGCCAAAGAATACCGATGTACCTTCCAGGAAGGCATCCAGCCTGTAAGCTGTAGCTCCCTGTGAAGCAAGAGCAGGTACAAGGTCCGAAGCACTCATTTCAAATGATGGCAACCCTTCCTCATAAAGAGCGCCGCCTCCTCCGCCTACCGGATTAAATCCTAATGAGAAAGCCAGCCTGTCCATCTTATAAGCCGCATAAATACTGGGAAAGAAAGGTGCTTTTACTTTTCCGATATACAGGCTTTCATTCAGGCCATATGCGCCACCTGGTCCTGCATAGAAGTTCTCAACCTCTTTTGTCTGAAAGATAGTCTGGTTCGAAACAGAAAAATGGAATCCGTTTTCCAGCTTCATTAATCCGGCAGGATTGTAATATACCGCATCAATATTGACTGAGGCATTTCTGGCGGGAAGACGAACCCAGGATGCACTCTGATTGGTATTGGTAACCAGTCCGCCGGCAAACAAAGAGCCGGTAATTAATGTTCCGGTGAAAAATGTCAATAATTTTCTCATGGGTTAGTTTTTAAGTTTAAAATTAAGGAACAAAAAACACTATCAATGCTCATGCTCCCATGTTTTCTGATAGTTTAAATTAACATTTCAAAGACCAAAAGCAGGGCAAATGTAGAAAAATATTTCAAACCTGCAATAGGTCTGAAATAGTAAATTGATATTAAGTCAATTGCATGAGATTTTTC
>DCVC01000256.1:18699-21412 GCA_002328625.1 Bacteroidales bacterium UBA2198 | reverse complement strand
CTTAATTTTCAAAAGATTCAAAAACTGATAAAAAAGCCTTTTAAAGCCATACCTGTTCCGACAGGAAGTGAGATCTGCGGAAAGCAGCTTTTCAACTGGGTTAATAAACTTGAATCTGTTGTGACTGATCACCAGGAGATTGAAAAATTATTACCTGAAATAAAGTTGAAATTGGCAAACCTTGACAGGGAAGAGCTTCTCAGACGGGTGGTTTCTCTTGAATTTAACAGGTTTCTCAATGATTACCGTTACAGTGAAGACCTTATTGATCCTGTTCCTGAAAAAGAGATCAGCCCCGGCCGATCGGGAAGAAAAGGTTCCTATGAACAATATCCCGGCAATTATACACGACTCTTTATAAACCTTGGAAAATCTGATGGCTTTTACCCTGAACAACTCATTGAGTTTGTAAACAACAACACAAAAGGAAAGAAAATTCAGATTGGCAAGATAGATCTTTTAAAGTCCTTCTCTTTTTTTGAAGTTGAACCCGGTCAGGCTGATAACCTTATAGGAGTATTAAATAATGCAAAGTATATGAACCGCAGAGTTGCAGTGGAGGTTGCCCAGAAGAAGACCGATAAACCAGGACAGGGAGGATACTCAGGAGGAAAGCCGACAAACAGGTCTGAAAGGAGGCATGAAAAGAGAAGAATGAGAAAGCCTTGTAAAACTGTGGAAGTGACTTCATAATGTCTTTTTAAAGTACATGTGTGTTTTGTTAAAAAACATACGGCCCTGCCTCCTTTCAGCTTTATTAAATTGCCTATCTTTCGCTGGATTGTAACTTTCTTTTTTGCGTCATTCCTGTTTACAATCATAATCATTTACTTTCGTATGTATTTAAATGATAAACAAAAATGGAGTTTTCTGAATTAATCCGAATCCGTGAAAGTGTCCGCAATTACGATCCTGACCGGCCTGTACCAAAAGAGATACTGGAAAGAATCATCAATGCCGGAAGGCTGGCTCCCTCAGCATGTAACTACCAACCATGGAAATTCCTGGTAATCTCATCATCTGATATGCTCGAGAAGATAAGTGCCTGTTATGATCGTGACTGGTTTAAAGACGCTCCACATATCCTTGTTGCACTTGGGTTAAAAGACCGGGCTTGGAATCGCAGTTATGACGGATATAACTCAGTTGAAACTGATGTTGCCATTGCTATGACCCATATCATCCTGGCAGCTGAAAATGAAAGCGTTGCGACCTGTTGGATTGCAGCTTACAATCCTGTATCACTTAAAAAAGTTCTTAATCGCGATGAAACCCAGTTAATATTTGGGATTACCCCACTCGGGTATCCTAAAAAAGGATTTCAGAAATCTTTAATAAAAAAAAGAAAATCATTAGAGGATATTGTTGAATTCCTGTAGAAGAGCATATAAATAAAAAAATATTTTCAAATTCTCTTCTGTCAATCAAGGATATAGCTTATAGCGTCACTTTTCTGACGGTGTCGGTACCACAAAATATTTTTAATACTGCGATCAGATAATTCTATTTTTCACCTGCTATATCTAATATTTTGATCTCCACAGGTTTGCTGATCATATCAGCTATTATATCGCCAAATTCTTTAAAATAAGGAGTGGCAAAATGCAAGTCGATTGCAGCCTGATTTGTATATCTCTCAACAAAGATGAAATTCGACTTCTCATATGGATCCTGGTAAAGCATATATTCCATGCAGCCTTCTTCCTTGTTCGAGTTCTCAATCATTAATTGTGCCGCATTAATAAAATCGGCTTCACTTCCCTGCTTAATAAAGACTTTAGCTATAATCATTTTCGGATAATCTGCAGCTTGAACAGATGCTTCAGATTGCAAGGGTTGTGATGGTGATTTTGGATTGCAGGCAAATCCAACCAATGCAAATAATAACGATAAAATTAAGATTCGTGTTTTCATTGTTACCTGTATTTTTTGGTTATAAGTAAATGTAATAATCTTTTTTTAATACTATAAGATATTAGTGATTATCGTTATAAATGCAATCCAGGCGCCTCCTGCAACAAGGCTGTCGAATCTGTCAAGAAAGCCGCCATTTTCAGGTAAAAGGTTACTAAAATCTTTTACATTATAATTTCTTTTATAAAATGAAGCGGCAAGGTCACCAAGAAAAGCGAAGAGCGCCACTCCTGCTGAAATTGCCATTGACTTTGACCATGGAACTCCAATAAGCCCCTTTAAAAGAATTCCGCTAATAAGCGCTACCAGTGAACCGCCGATAAAACCCTCAACAGTTTTGTTAGGACTGATCTTTGGAGCTATTTTTTTCCTCCCCCATAACTCACCTGTTATCTGACTGAAACTGTCAAAAATGGAAAGTATGGCGAAAGAAAAAAAGATCAGTTCTTTGCTTAGTCCGCTGAAATAGAAAAATGCATACGAGAAGAGAGCGAATACCAGTATTGAAAGAACAAATAATTTCTTGCTTTTATAATCTGATCCTCTGAACAGTTTAAAAAGTTCATAAAATCCTTCAATAATAATCAGTAAAGCAATAAACCTGAAAGCAATCGGATTAATTACTATACTTAAAGCAACAATATTAATGATAATAAAGTATACAAGTGTCTTTTTCCAGCTTTTGCGTGACCTGGTTTTCTCTTTCCTGCGGTTAATAAAATAGAATCCAATAACTCCGGCAAAGAAATAAGCAAGAATAATTAAATAGACTTTTAGGATCATAATCCCGGGTTATTAA
>DCVC01000256.1:0-18664 GCA_002328625.1 Bacteroidales bacterium UBA2198 | reverse complement strand
TGCTCCGGCAGTAAGGAAATATACTAGAGTAAGGTCAATTTTACCTACCAGGAAGTGGCCGCCAATAGCAGAAAAATTGTTAACGGTTGATACCATGAGCGAAGTTCCGACCACCAGTTTTACAGGCATATGCATTGCAAACAATCCGGCCTGAACAGGAGCTGTGCCGGAGGTTCCGAAAGTACCTGTTATTATTCCCGATAGAAATCCAAAAAATGAACCCCTGGCAATCCTGGGATAAACGGAATTTTGCTGTGTAACTGTTCCCTCCTTTTCTGCTTTTTTTTCCTTATATTGGATTATTATCATTACCAGAGCCATCAGAATTGAATAAATACCAAAACTGGTTTTCAATTGTCCTGTGGTCATCAGGCTTGTCAGACTGGCTCCGGCAAGTGCTCCTAAAATGCCGAAAATGGAAAATGTCAGTCCCATGCGCAGGTCAATGTTCCCGGTCCTGTAGTGTCCGATTGATCCTGCAATGCAAATGGGAAGGGTTGCAGTAAGCGATGTCGCAACCGAAATCTGTGCCGGAACTCCAAAAATTACGGTCAGTATGGGTATGAAGAAGAATCCCCCTCCTCCACCCAGCATGGAACCATATAATCCGATTATGAAACCGATCAGAGGCAACCAGAGGTAAATATATTCAAATGAAGAGTGATAAATCATAATGATTTATTTCTGACAGCTTTTTTTTCTTTGAATATCCAGTAAAGCCCTTTGACATTCGATCGCATTTCAGGTATCATCATCTGAATGATAATATGCTCAACTGCACCCAGAATTCCCCATATTATCACAAGATAATAAAATGGTTCGATAAAGCCTATTGTGAAAAGGCAGATAAAAAAGGCACCCTGAACATATCCGCCAACTTTTGTAATATACAGGTGAAAACTTGGAAACTTGCCGAATTTGATAAGTGACAAAATAACCGTAAACATCAAAATGCCAATGAATATTAATAAGCTGACTTTGTGCGGAATAAAATCTTCCAGTTTAAAAACAAATATACCAGTGAATACCAGTAAGTAATTGAGGTTGTCAGCAAAAGAGTCGAGCCTGGCTCCTATTTCAGTTTCTGATTTCAATAACCTTGCAATAAAACCGTCCAATGCATCTGACAGCAGACTTATTACAAGAAAAATGGTAAACAGAGCTTCTTTTCCTGCAATGGCAAAATAAAGTATCAGCGGGAAAACCAGGAGCCTGTAAAGAGTAATCAGGTTAGGGATGGTAAAGATCTCTTTGTTAATCATTAACTTGTAATATAAATTGCTGATACTGTCACGTTATTTCACCCTTTTTGGTCCAACAAGTTATTCATTTTTTTATTTATACATTTGCCTGAACATAACAAACTTTTATACGTTAACTATCATATGAAAAGGCCTGCATATATCAGTATTATCATTTTATTTATATCCATACTGCCTGCATTTAGTCAAAATGATTCTATTGACCTCGCAGGCCTGATTGGAGAAAGCAGATCGGGACTTTTTGAGAGCGATGAATTACTGGAACTAACTCTACGTTTTGATATTACCAGTTTCACACGAAGCAGACAAAAAAATGAATATCAGGAAGCGGTTATGATTTATTATTTAAATGATAAAGACACAGTAACCAGGATGGTCCGACTCAGAGCCCGCGGAGAGTTCCGACGTAATTTCTGTGATTTCCCTCCGATCAGATTAAACCTGAAAAAAAATGAGCTGCCGGGTGACAAATTCCATGAGATTGATAAAATAAAGCTGGTTACTCATTGCAAAGCAGGCAATAGCGATTACATTTTAAGGGAATACCTTGTTTATAAGATATATAATGTACTTTCAGATTTTAGTTTCAGAGTCAGACTTCTGAAAATTAATTACATCAACACAAGAAAACCTGGAAGACCTCTTATTGAATATGCATTCCTGATTGAACCGGTTGAGTTATTGACCGGACGTACGAATACAAATGAGGTAACATCTCTTAATCTTACTCAGAAGTATATTAAACCTGAACATATGGACCGGGTTGCCATCTTCAATTATATGATTGGTAATTATGACTGGGCGGTTCCCGGTTTGCATAACCTGACTGTATTGTCCCAGCCTCAGTCGGAACAACCTCATCTGGGTATAGCTGTGCCTTATGATTTTGATTATTGCGGATTGGTGAATACTGATTATGCGTACCCTCCTGAAACTTTGCCAATAACATCAGTCAGGCAGCGCATGTACCGCGGATTCTGCAGGAGCGAGGAAGCTTTCGGAAACAGTCTTGGCGGATTTCTTGAAAAGAAGCAAGATATTTATAAGGTTATTGATGAATTTCCATATCTGAGAGACAGGTCAAAAAAAGACATGAAAGGTTATCTTGAAAGTTTTTATCGTGATCTGCATCCACGTAATATTCTCGTTTACACTCTGCTCAGGGAGTGTGTGAGTTTCTGATTAATTTGGTCTTCACGTATACTTATAAAGTTGATAATGAATTTCTTCATTCTGAAGCCGTTGGAAAAGGCCAAAACATACTTTTTTATTTCACATCACCTGATATCATACCTTTGATTGCTTCCTGAGCCTTACGGTTTATGGATTGATAATCAGCTTTTGTCACTAAAAAAACTGTTAATTATTTACCAAATATTAATGATATTTAGTTAAGTCTATTCTTAATCTTAAATTTGAATGATATTTCAGAGAGTTTAAATTATAAGTATTATCAGCCATGAAAAACAATAACCGTCGTGAATTCATTAGAAAGAGCTTCATCGGCATTTCAGGAGCTGCTCTGGTCCCTGGTGTCATAAGCGGACCTGTCACAACGTCCGTTCCAATTACATCCATACCGGAATTACCTGTTCGGATACTTGGAAAAACAGGCATCAGAACCCCCCTTATAAGCATGGGTACTGCAGGTGCTTATGATCCCGGTTTTGTCAGAGCTGCATACGAATCGGGCATAAAACTTTTCTTTTCTGCCACATATTATGGCGAAGGGAACAATGAAAAAATGGTTGGTGAGGGTCTGAAGGGACTGGCCCGGGATTCTTTTGTAATCGGTACCGCTGTCCCATCCGATGGTATGGATAACCGGACCGGAAAGTTTACAGTACCGTTTAATGCTAATACCTACATCAAAAAGGCCGATGAAAGTCTGAAACGTTTCGGTCTTAATTATGTTGATATTTTCCTTTTCCCTTATGCTGCCAGAAAAGAAACAGTAACAAATGAAGAGGTTCTGAAGGCCATGGAACAGCTGAAAAAACAGGGGAAAACACGGTTTGTCGGGATTGCCTCTCACAGTGATATGGAAGAAGCTCTTAAAGCAGCATCCGATTCGGGAGTTTATGATACAGCAATGATATCTTACAATTATAAGATCGTTAATAAGGATTCATTGAACGAGGCAGTATTGTATGCTAAAAAAACCGGAATGGGAGTTATTGCAATGAAAACTACAGCCGGAGCATCAAGAAACAAAACGGGCACCGCATTTAATTCCGATGCCGCATTGAAATGGGTGCTTCAGAATGAAAACCTGGCAACGATTGTTTCAGGAATGACTTCACTTGAACAGATGCAAAAGAACCTGGCTATACTGAAGAACCTTAGGATATCGGACCAGGAGATGAAGGATCTTGAGCTGGCTTCGATCGATGGCGAATCCAGCCTCTATTGTCAGCAATGCAAAAAATGTATTCCGCAATGTCCTCATAATTTAGATATCCCCACAATTATGCGAAGCTATATGTACGCATACGGATATAAAAATACGACGCACGCATGGTATACACTCACTGATGCAAAACTTCCGGAAAAACCGTGTGAGAATTGCGGGATATGCAAAGTAAAATGCCCTGCAAAATTCAACATAAAGAACAGGATTGCCGATATCGCAAGGCTTAATAATGTTCCAAGGGATTTTCTGGTGGCTTAATATCCTTTTCGGATAATAATAGGCTAAGAGACTTTTTCAGCCTTTCTTTAAAGGTTTACATGCCAACTGTTATAATGTGTTTTTTAATACACTAATCTTCTATACACCTGACAGATAATCCAATTCTTTTATTTGAGCTTATCCTGTCCACGTTGCTGTATGAATAATTAATACTCCTGCAGTAAGCATCTGCTGATGAGCTTTCAGTAGAGGACCACCAATATCCCGATCTTTTGATGTTGTTGAACGTACCTGAATTATTTCGATATCCGCCAGGTAATGCCGTAAAACCACTTTCGTTTGTCGCTTTGGTGTTTGGACTTAACCAGTGACTTGTGCCAGTCTCTTTTAGTTTATCTCCTGCAACATTTTCATTTCCCAGATAGTTAATAAGTATTGTCCATTCACTTTCGGATGGTACATGCCAGCCATCAGGGCAGATTTTTCCCGTGTTGACAGCGTGCCAGTTATACAACGCTCCATAAGTAATTGAATCATTATTGTACCAGGAATAGGCAGGTGTTGTCAATTCAGTCCATACAGTCTCACTTATTACAAATGGAATAATTGTCCCATCATAATATTTTGTTGTTTTAAGGTTTTCCGCCATCCATGTCTGGGCTCCGATCTGAATAGTCGGATAAGTATTTCCTTCAATATCGGTTATTGAATCGTATGTCAGGCCGGGATTATAGATAATTACACTGCCGCTTGTACCAGAAGTAGTAGTGAATGTCATATCGCTTCCATATGTGGTACCTGCTGAGCTTGCGGCTTTTATCCTGTAATGATAAAGCGTTTTTGTCTTTAATCCTGTCAGATTCGCACTGACAGAAGTGTATGACTCTCCCGTTACTATATCAGGAGTGGCATCAATGGTCTGGCTGTAAGAGGTTGTTGTATCATACTCAAATATAACCTTGGTGATATAATTGTTGGCATTCACAGTTCCTTTCAGAGTTGCCCATGAACGTCCAACCCAGGATGCCGAACTTGTCGTTACTGTTGGTGCTGAGGTCGCAGGTGTCGGTGTTTCATCGTCTTTTTTACATTCAGTCAGACTAAATAACAAACCCAACAGAATAGCAATGGACACTAACCGTAAATAAGAACAATCACTCATATCAGTTACTTTTAATAATAATCTGCAATAATAATGACAAATCTGTTCAAAATAAAAATCTGATTGTAAATTGGATTTGACTGACTGTATTAAATAATCAAGTTTCGCACAAAGATTATGCCAATCACAAAACCTTATCGGATTCCTTCATTTTTCCCTCATTTATGTTTATGCTTTTGACTAACTTTATCCTTTAACTTAGCCCTTAAAATAAAAATGAAAAAAATCTTTGAGTAAAATTTACCCTGGGCCTCTTCGATAATCCTTATGTGGATGCTGATCAGTCTGAACGGGTGGTTGGAAATCCGGAATTTATGGCTGCCGGGCAACTTGCACAGAGAAAATCTATCGTACTTCTTAAAAATGATACTATTGCTGTGCATAAAATATTGCCTCTGAAACCTGGCATTAAAATTTTCATCAAGAACATTGATCCTGCAGTTGCGGCCGGTTATGGAACTGTAGTTAAAAAACCTGAACAGGCTGATGTTGCCGTAATAAGAATTAATGCGCCTTCACAGTATATTAAAGGTACAGGACCGTTTGGCAGGCTATTCAGTTCAGGAGATCTTGATTTTAAGGAAAAAGACCTCAAAGAAATCCTGGATATTGTGAACAAGTTGCCGGCTGTTGTGGATATTTACCTGGACAGACCTGCAGTGATACCGGAAATAGCGAAAGCATCGGCAGGGCTGTTAGCTAATTTCGGATGTCATTTTTCTCCAGCCCATGGCACCCTTGGGGACTGGTAATAATTTATATCCATTACCGTGAATCTATCGCCATGTTTGCTTAAACGATGTTTGTATTCATCCCAATTCCTGGCATGAGCAAGGGTCCATCCTATTTCGGCATAACCCGGAAGGCGAGGAAAAACCATATACTCAATATCATTCATATTCTTTATGGTTTCAGTCCATAAGGGCGCTTCTATACCCACAATATTCTCTTTCCCGATCCCCGTAACGAGTGTTGCCGGATCCCAGTTATACGCATCGTCCACCTCAATGTAGGCAGCCCAGTGCAAACCCAGAGGAGTAGTCGAATCATACTGCATATCAATGTAAGCCCTTGTTGCGGGAGACATCAATACCTTTGCTCCCTGGCTCACGGCTTTATTAGCATTTTCAACATTGGCCCAGTGCTGTGCAATACTGTTTGGCCTAAGTGTTGAAAGTGCAATTTCATCCCATCCTATGACTTTTTTACCGTGCGAAGCAACAATATCCTGAACCCTGTTGATGAAAGGAATAAAATCTTCAACTTTTGTTGCATGTGTTTCATCACCTCCGATATGTATATATGGGCCAGTGGTCATTGCTGCCAGTTCACGGATTACATCGTCAACAAACTTGTAAGTGATCTCTTTATGGGTACATAAAGTGCTGAATCCCACCTCTGTGCCTGTATATAGCTCTCTGGCCTTGCCATCACAGTTCAATTCTGCATATGAGGCAAGTGCTGCATTTGTATGTCCCGGCATATCAATCTCAGGTACAACAGTTATGTATTGTTCATTTGCATACTGAACAATATCAGCATATTGCTCCTGTGTATAGTACCCCCCTGGCCCTCCGCCAACCTGTGTGCTTCCTCCAATTATAGCCAGATTTGGCCAAGATTTAATTTCAATTCTCCATCCCTGATCGTCAGAAAGATGCAGGTGTAACTTATTCATCTTGTAGTATGCAAGGAAGTCAGTAAAACGTTTGACATCATCAACACCAAAAAAATGACGCGATACGTCCAGCATGGCTCCCCTGTAAGAATAAGCAGGATAATCCACTATTGTTCCTGTGGCAATTTCCCACGGACCATCCTGCTTAACCGCAAACTCAACCGCTGCAGGAAGCAGCTGCCGAATTGTCTGAACGCCCCTGAATAATCCTTCAGGATTATTAGCTTCCAGTTTCAGCAATTTTTTTGTAATGATAAGCTTATAACCTTCATCCCCAAGAATTTCATCACCGGATGACAATTTGAGAAAAATATTCCCGGGTCGCGGCTCATTTAAAGCTGTTTTTACTTCGATGTTATACCCTGTGGCCGGATTAAGCCTGTCAGCAAGATACCTGCCAATTTTAGCAAGTTCATCCGATTCTTCCTGAACATAAATAGCAATTCCTCCTTTCAGAGCAAAGTAATCTCCCGTAGGAGTAACTTCTACAGGTTTTGGAATGATACTTTCTTTTGAAAGATCCGAAGGCATCCTGGTTGTACATGAAATCTGCATCAGCATTAAAACTGTAAAAATAAATACAGTATTAATTAAATTCCACTTCTTAATGATCATAGTATGTTGGATAAATTGGTTTAAAATTCTTTTATTTTTTCAGCGGATTCTGAGCTCTCTTCTCAAATTCCTGTTGTAAGTGTTCTATTTCATTGCTGGCCTTCAGATATTTTATTAATCCGGCAATCTGGTTTCCCCAGCTGCTTATCAATAGTTCGCCAAGTCTTTTGTTTGGCTGTGCAACATCGCTTGCATAATGGTTCGGGAATTTTGCATACCACCAAATGCCTGTATAACCATTACGCAGCTGATCCAGTTTACCCTGATCTGCTCCCGATTCAGCTTTAATAGCTTCCTGGTTAACAAGGTCTGGCCTGATAAAAAACATCATAGACGTTTCTTCCTCTCCTGCATGGCCATCGAGGGTTGCTTTTTTCAAAGACTTGATTTCTTTTTCATTTACCGGATCTGCTCCTTCCTGAAATAGCACCACAACATAATCTTTCTGACCTGCAAGCTGTGCCTGACAGAAAAACTGAAGAAAGCTGGTGTTGCCTCCATGACCATTAACAAGAATTATTTTTTTCAATCCGTTTCTTGATAATTCATCACACGTCTCTTCAAGCATCTTCCACATGAGTTCGCTGCTGTAAGCTATGGTTCCGGGCTGATGCCTCGCTTCAAAGATCTGACCAACAAAATATGGTGGAAAAACAACAGCATATTCTTTCCTGGCTGCAGTAAACGCCGCCTCCCTGGCTTCAAATAAATCAGTTCCCAGAGGGAGATGAGCGCCGTGCTTTTCAATAATACCAAGAGGTATAACAGCAACTCCCCCGGAGAGTTCAACTGCTTTAACAAATTGCGGAGAGGTCAGCTCTTCCATTCTGAAAGGCAGGTTAACAGGATTTGTCTGCTGTGAAAAAAGCACAAGTGCCGGTAGAAGTAAACTTAGAATAATCGTCAGTTTTTTCATGATACTGGTTTTAATTTAATGATATTTTAATTTGTTAATCTATTCTGGCAAGCCGGAATGGTCTTATTTCAATCTTTTCCCAGACGTTTTTATTAATATAGGGTTCATCTTTCAGACATGCATCGAGCGAGGCTCTGTCGGTAAACTCATATACAATCATTGATCCGATCATATTTCCGCTGTCATTCAGTATCGCTCCCCCAAAAAGGAATTTACCACTCTTCCTTAATAATGATACTTTTTCCAGATGTTCAGGCCTGGCCTTCAACCTTCTCTCAGGTGCTTCAGGATCTGTGGCATCTAAAGCCGTAAGTAAAAATTGCATGTCTGATTTGTCTGTTGATAAAAGAAATAATTTCAGATATCAAATTTAATATTTTATTAAAGAGCATGTAAACTGCATGGCAATAATGTTTTTCGTCAATCATTGTTTATATTTGTTATAATGATGAGACGAAAGAAAAAAGGCATGTATATAATATTCTGAGGTATTTGAAATGTTTTATTTTAAATCATTTATTAATCCCCTGCGTTTTTTTAAAGATCTGAAAAGAAAAGATCATAAGCCTTCGTTCGGTGCTCTTGATATCTTTAAATATATTGGCCCCGGTTTACTTGTAACTGTTGGCTTCATAGATCCCGGAAACTGGGCAGCGAACATAGCTTCAGGATCAAATTACGGGTATACACTTTTATGGATCGTTACCCTGTCAACAATCATGCTTATCATTCTGCAGCATAATGTTGCGCATTTGGGTATTGCAAGCGGTCTGTGCCTTTCCGAAGCTGCAACTTTGCATATTAAACCTGCTATATCCCGTCCGGTTCTTTCTTTCGCCGTTCTGGCTTCTGTCTCAACGTCCCTTGCAGAAATTCTTGGTGGCGCAATTGCTCTTGAAATGCTCTTCAGTATCCCTGTTAAAATAGGTGCAATACTTGTAACTATTTTTGTTATAATAATGATTCTGTCGCATTCATACCAGAAAATCGAGAAATGGATAATCGGATTTGTTTCTGTTATCGGACTTGCTTTTTTGTATGAGATTTTTCTGATTGATGTTGACTGGGCTGTGGCCGGAATTTCGTGGATTAAGCCTTCAATACCCGAAGGATCCATGTTGTTAGTAATGAGTGTTCTTGGTGCGGTTGTAATGCCTCATAACCTTTTTCTTCACTCAGAAGTCATCCAGAGCCGCCAATGGAACCTCCAGGATGCAAAAATAATCAGGAAACAATTGAAATTTGAATTCGCCGATACACTCCTGTCAATGGGTGCAGGATGGGCAATTAACAGTGCTATGATAATTCTTGCCGCAGCAACATTTTTCAAAAACAATGTTGTTGTTGAGGAGCTTCAGCAGGCAGAAAGCTTGCTGAGACCCCTGCTTGGAACAAATGCTGCACTAGTTTTTGCAATTGCACTTCTTTTTGCAGGTGTTGCCTCATCAATCACTTCGGCCATGGCAGGAGGATCAATAGTAGCAGGTATGTCAGCAGAACCTTACGATATCAAAGATAATCATACAAAATGGGGCGTGTTTATTTCGCTGATCGGAGCTCTTATAATTATCTTTTTTATCGGCGATCCTTTTAAAGGTCTCATCCTGTCGCAGGTCTTTCTGAGTATCCAGCTTCCTTTCACGGTTGCGATACAGGTCTATCTTACATCTTCAAAAAAAGTAATGGGAAAGTATGCCAACAGCAAATTTATGATTGTTGTTTTATCTTTTATAGCAACTATAGTTACTTATCTTAACATCAGACTGCTGTTTGATCTGGTTTTTGGTTAGAATAATTAAAATTGAATGCCATGGCACGTAAGAAATACGGAACAGGACTGGTTTTAAGTGGTGGTGGTGCAAGAGGTTTTGCACATCTAGGTGTTTTGCAAGCACTTGTTGAGAGTGAAATCTATCCTGATGTTATAGCAGGTACCAGCGCAGGAGCACTTGTCGGAGTGCTTTATGCCGATGGCTATAAACCCAAAGAGATTCTTGATATGATGAATTCAACAAGCAGACTTCATTATATCAGGCCAACTGTACCACGGGAAGGATTGCTGGAAATTTCAGGTATTATTCGCATTTTAAAAGATAATCTTCGCGCAAAAAAATTTGAAGAACTGAAGATCCCGATTTTTGTTACAGCAACAGATCTTAATAATGGTAAAATTGTCTATTTTTCAACAGGTGATCTTCTTGAGCCCGTAATTGCCTCTGCAAGTATCCCGGTTCTCTTTAAACCAGTGATCATTAATAATATACATTATGTTGACGGCGGTGTAATGGATAATTTGCCAATCAGACCAGTTGAAGGCAAATGTAAATTCATCATCGGATCGTACGTTAATCCGACCGGATATGAGGAGAGTGTAACCAGCCTGGTCCAGATAGCAGAAAGAACATTTATGCTTAGTATGTCAAGGGAAGTAGTGGAGAAAGAAAAAAAATTTGATGTCCTTATTGCTCCGCTTGAGCTGAAGAATTATAAGATCCTCGATCCGGAAAAAGCTGAGGAAGTCTTTGAAATTGGCTACAAAGCAACAAAGCGGAAACTCAAAGATCCGGAAATCATGAAACTTNNCCTTTTTCTGGGGGGAAGAGGAACGGATAAGTGAATAAAGCAATTTGATTTCTGCCTCCCACAACGATTCTTCAGGTGTTTCAAGAATAAGAGGCATGTTATCGAACCGGATGTCGTTCATAAGAATTGAAAATGTTTCTTCTCCGAGAAATCCTGTTCCAATGTTTTCATGTCTGTCAACCCTTGTTCCGAAATCTTTTTTGGTGTCATTGAGATGCATTCCTTTAAGATACTCAAAACCTATGACTTCTGCAAATTTTTGAAAGGTTTTTTTAAATCCTTCCTCTGTTTTGACATCATAGCCTGAAGTATAAGCATGACATGTGTCAATACAGACACCTACTCTCGATTTATCTTCCACCTTGTCAATAATATATTTAATCTGTTCGAAAGTATGTCCCAGATTTGTCCCCTGGCCTGCGGTATTCTCAATAACTGCAGTAACACCTTTTGTCTTTCCTAATGTAATATTAATCGACTCTGCGATCCTTTCAAGGCACTCCTCTATGCCAATCTTATTCAGATGACTTCCCGGATGAAAATTCAGCCTGTCAAGTCCGAGGAGTTCACATCTTTGCATCTCATCAAGAAATGATGCTCTTGACCTTTGCAGAGGCTCTTTTTCGGGATGCCCCAGATTTATGAGGTAACTGTCGTGAGGTAGAATCTGAAAAGGGTTATAGTCATATTTTTCGCAATTCTCCCGGAAAGCTTTAATAACGCTTTTTGACAGCGGAGCGGCAAACCATTGTCTCTGGTTTTTTGTAAAAAGGGCAAACGCCCTGGCTCCTATTGCCTCAGCATTTACAGGAGCATTCTGTACCCCTCCTTCAGCGCTTACATGAGCACCAATGTATTTCATATTGTTGATTATTTTTCTGTATATCTTATCAATCTTGTTGGTTAAAGGTTACAGGTCACAGGTAATTGTCTACAGTTCATTGGATCACTGCCGCATGCCGCCTGTGGTCTTTCAGCAATAACCCGATCCATCCCAGCAATGAGTGCATAGTTTTTCCTTTTGTAATCCGATTGCTTCAACAAGATCATCAAGCCTCTGATAAACCAATGTGTCCAGATCGAGTGCTTCTGCGATCTTTGCAATCATACGCTTATGTTTTTCAGAATCAGGATCGGAGTATTCTGTAATGTCCTCAATATCTCCTTCAAGCTTGTGGATTGCTTTGCGGCCAGCAAGTTCCATTGGTGTCCTTGATTGTGAAAAGTTCAGGAATTTGCAGGGAAATAAAAGA
This sequence comes from Bacteroidales bacterium UBA2198, assembly GCA_002328625.1. Classification (GTDB taxonomy): domain Bacteria; phylum Bacteroidota; class Bacteroidia; order Bacteroidales; family VadinHA17; genus LD21. Next base: position 6,563 of record DCVC01000256.1, on the reverse strand, counting down.
GGAGGGCAGGCAATTCTCATATGCACTTCTGCAGCACCGGATTTTCTCAGATCGATCGTATTGTCTTTTAACTGCGTCCCTCTTACTATGCTGTCATCAAGAAATATCATCTTTTTACCTTCGATCACTGCCCTGTTTGGGATAAGCTTCATTATTGCAACAAGGTCTCTTTGCTCCTGGTTCTGTGGCATAAAGCTCCGGGGCCAGGTTGGAGTGTATTTTGCGTAAGCACGTTTGTAAGGAATTCCCTTTTCATTTGAATAACCAACTGCATGTCCGATACCCGAATCAGGAATACCACAAACAAAATCAGCATCTATCCCGTCTCTCCTGGCAAGAGCAGCACCACATCTGTATCTGCATTCATCCACGTTAATACCTTCATAATATGAAGGCGGGTAACCATAATAGACCCAGAGGAAGGCGCAGATTTGCATTTTTTCTCCCGGTTTCCGGAGCTGTAAGTAACCATCAGGCGTAACATGAACTACCTCTCCCGGACCAAGATAATAATCGATCTCAAAACCTGTGTTGGGGAAGGAACATGATTCTACAGCAACGGCATATGATCCCTCCTTTCTGCCTATCACAACAGGAGTCCTCCCAAGCCTGTCTCGTGCAGCAATAATACCATCCTCGGTTAATATCAGAATAGAGCATGAACCCTTTATATTTTGGAACACGTTCTCGATTCCGGCAACAAAACTTTCCTGCTCACATATCAGATTCGCAATAACTTCTGTGGGATTAATGTTGCCTTCAAAATTCTCTGTGAAGTGATTCTTCTTTTCGAGAAATCTTTTTTCCAGATCATCGATGTTTAAAAGCCTGCTTACTGTAACTATTGCGAACCTTCCAAGGTGTGAATTAAAAAGAATTGGTTGAGGATCAGTATCACTNNCCAAAGAAACCACTCATATAATTGAATATTAATAAATTAAAAAATACTGGTTTCTTTGTAAATGTAATCATTGATATGGAAAAATTAAAAATTAACTTAAGATTATTATTTTTGTACTATTAATTATATTAAATACAGACAAATAAATGACAGACACAAACTCACTTCCTACAGTTGAACAGCCGAAGAAAAAAACTGCTCCCATTGCCCTGATCTTTACAACAATTATACTGGCTGGAGCATTGATTTTTCTGGTTGTTATGTATTTCGACCAAAAGAATAAAACGGTCGAAATGGAAACAGTTCTTACTCAGGAGAAGGATTCCCTGGCTAATGAATTGAGGCTAATGGTTCATGGGTACGATACACTTAAAACAGACAATGACAGTTTGCAGGCAAACCTTGACAGAGAAAGAAAAAGGATTGTACAGCTTTTATCCATCAATGCATCCAATGTTCAGCTGATAAAAAAATACAGAAGCGAAATCACAACGATGAAAGAGATAATGAAAAGCTATATTGTTCAGATCGATTCTCTTAATACCAGGAATAAACAGTTGGTTGCAGAAAATATAGATATCCGTCAGCAGATGACAGCCGTGCAAAGTACAAATGTTGAACTTTCAAAAGTTAAGGAAGAGCTTAATGCCAAGGTGGAAATTGCTTCCGTCATCCAGGCTAAAGATATTGTCGCAGCCTCCCTGAATAAAAAGAGGAAAGAGACAAACAGAATCAACTTGCTGGACAAGCTCAGAATCTGTTTCACACTCCGGGAAAATCCGATTGCAACTGCTGGTGAAAAAGAGGTATTCATGAGAGTGATAAGGCCTGATTCTCTTGTTATCACAACCAGCCCGGATAACCTTTTTGGTTATAAAGGCAATAAACTGGTTTATTCCGCCAGCCGTCTGGTTGATTATATGAATCAGGATATCGAAATGTGCATCTTCCTTGATAACACCGGGGATTTTATAATCGGAAACTACAATGTTGAGCTTTACCTTGAAAATAATCTGATCGGACGTACGACCTTTGCACTTGCAAAGAGATAATTAATTATTCTCAGGAAGCATTAATTCCGAAATAACATTATCAGATATCATCTTGCCCTGGTTCGTAAGAACCAGGTTTTTTTCATCCTGTTTCATAAGACCATATGCAATTAATTTCCCGGCTATATTAACAATATAATCATATCCCTCCTTTTCAAAAACAGCTTCAACGAATTCGAGGTCAATACCCCACATTGTTCTCAAAGAAGTCATGATATATTCATTAAACCGTGTTCTTGAGTCTAGCTCTTCCTTTTCATAAAAAGCCTCGCCTGAATTCAGAGCTTTAATATAACTTTTNNTGCGCTTTATCAATAAGCATGTTAAACTGAACAACACTCTCTTCCTCATCTATTTCTCTTATAGCTTCTCTCTCTTTCATTTTTTCAAGAACTGTTCCCTTCTCGATTGTAAGATGATAAGCTGATAAATGTTGAATGGCATAAGAAAATGTAATGTCAAGATTTGAAGACCAGTCCTTTGCATTCATTCCCGGAATACCATAAATAAGATCAACTGAAACATTTTCAAATCCTGTATTCATTATTTCATTCAGAGCTTCTGATGCCAGAGCAGAGTTATGCCGTCTGTTCAGTATGATAAGATCAGAATCCCTCCAGGACTGAACCCCCAAACTTATCCTGTTTATTCCGGTATTTTTAAGATCGTGTAAATAGTCAGTATTAATATCATCCGGATTCAATTCAATAGTGATTTCCGCTTTTTCGTCAACGACATATAGTTTGCTGATCCTGCCCAAAATCAATGTAATATCATGAACAGACAAAACAGAGGGGGTTCCTCCTCCAATATAAACAGTTGAAATTATTTCGTTACCAGCATATTCTTTGCGCAGTTCAGCTTCCCTGAGAAGAGCATTCATGAAGGGTTCAAAATCGGAAGGTGAAATAACATGATAGAAATCACAATAGGAACAGAGCTTTTTACAAAACGGGATATGTATATAGATGCCGGCCATGCTTACAGATTGTATTTATCAAATTAAATTTAAATAAAATATGAATCAAATAGTTAAATTTGCCCGAAATATAAATTAATGATAAAAAAGCACATTTTTACAATTATTACCACTTTACTGATACTTTATTTAAGCCTGGCCGGTTCAAAAACCTTTGGTCAGGAAGCTTTTATAAATATTCCTTATATAGACAAAATAGGACATTTTTGCCTCTATTTCATTCTTATGACTGTCATTATCCTTGAACATAAAAAATCTTTTCAGAATACACGTCAGTTGCTTCTTGTGGCATTAATACCTTTTTGTTTCGGTACACTGCTTGAAATACTACAATTAACTATAACTACCGATCGTAAAGGTGAAGTCCTTGATGCCATATTTAACACCGCCGGAATTACAGCTGCACTTTTTTTGTGGTTATTCTATAAACCATATTATGCAAAGTAAAAGGATCAGATATTAATTCCTCCTGCTCCGTTTACTGTCTTTGCAAGATCAGCTATTGTCTTATTCCTGAATAACCCTATAATATCAGTTCTTACTTTTGAATAATCATCATGTATTGGACAAGGTTTTTTGTTTCTGTCAATACTTATACAATCGCCATTATGCATTACACATTGGGTGAACACTTCCTCTCCGTCAATTATATTTACAACATCAAGTAATGTAATATTTTCCGGATTCTTTAATAAAGAAAATCCTCCATGCGGCCCTTTGCTTGAACTCAGTATCCTGTGTTTTGCCAGCTGCTGCAGAATCTTAGCCAGAAAAGGAGAAGGAAGTTCAAGATCCTCTGAAATCTTTTTAATTCCTGTTTTTTCTGTTTTGTTTTGATTACGGGCAAGGTAAATAACAGCCCTTATTCCATATCTGCATGAATTTGAAAGCATTTCAGTACACTTTATTTATATTTTTTCTATCCTTCTTCTGTGCCTGCCTCCTTCAAATGACGTTCTGATAAAAGTTCTGACAATAAGAATGGCTTCAGATTCTGTAATAAACCTTCCTGGTAATGCACATATGTTTGAATCATTGTGTGCTCTTGCCAACCTGCTTATTTCTTCGTTCCAGCATAAAGCGCTTCTTATTCCCTGGTGTTTGTTCGCAGTCATATTTATACCATTGCCCGCGCCGCAAATTGATATTCCAATATCATATTCTCCTGATGATACCGCTTTTGCAAGCTTATGCCCGAATTCGGGGTAATCATCAGAATTATCTTCAACATATGCACCAAGATCTTCCACATTTATATTTTCCTTTATCAGATAACTTAATAGTTTCCTCTTCAGAAAAAATCCAGCATGATCAGATATAATCGCAATTTTTTTATTTTCCACGTTAATCATTTTAATAAAAACTATTACAGGTGCATATTATGCAAAGTAAGTTAAAAATGAAGAATGAATAAAAGAAAAAAATATTCTTTTATCCTATATCTTTTTTTATATCATTAAGCTGTTAATAAATTGTAAAATAACCTGTAATTAAAATTAATAAAATCTTCATTTTTTGTTTCATCCGGGATTTTTACTGCTAAATATGGTTTTATATAAATTTTTTAAGAAATAAAATGAAACTATAAACCGGAAATAAACTATAAAACGTTTACTTTTGCGCTGTTACCATTATCAACAATTATATCTTAACAATTGTTAATTATTTAACTAAATTACTGATTTTCAAAAATGGTATGTTTTTTGAGTTGTTGAAAAATTGTTTGCCTGAATATAACAACGAAAAAACCAATAAAAATCTGTTTTAGTTTTTAACACAATTAACAGGATATAATTATCATCATAAAAAAATTTAATATTTAATGATTTATAAATATATATGTTGAAAAGTTAAATGTTATGTCTGTGGCAAAAAATATAGATTATGTTGCCGGCATTAAAAGAATGAAGGCAAAGAAAAATGCTATAATCCTTGCTCATTATTATCAGACAGGTGATATTCAGGATATTGCTGACTTTGTAGGCGACAGCCTTGCACTTTCACAAAAGGCAGCATCTAACAATGCTGATATAATATTATTTGCCGGTGTTAAATTTATGGCTGAAACAGCAAAAATACTTGCTCCGTCAAAAAAAGTATTACTGCCCGATATCAATGCAGGTTGTTCACTTGCTGACTCATGCAAAGCTTCTGATTTTTTGAATTTTATAAATGAAAATCCAGGAAGAACAATTATATCTTACGTTAATACTACCGCTGAAATCAAGGCGTTATCAGATATTATATGTACTTCTTCAAATGCAGTTCAAATAATAGAATCGCTTCCTGCTGATGAAAAAATAATATTTGCACCAGACAGGAACCTTGGAAATTACGTTCTTAATATTACCGGAAGGGATATTATTATATGGCCCGGATCATGTCACGTTCATGAAGAGTTTTCACTTGAAGCAATATTGAAAATAAAAAAGGAAAATAGTAATGCAAAGATTATAGTACATCCTGAATGTGAGCTTCCTGTAAGAATGGTTGCTGATTTTATAGGATCCACATCGGCACTTTTAAAGTTTACAGAAAAAGAAAACAGCAATGTTTATATTGTGGCTACTGAACCGGGAATAATTCATCAGATGAAAAAGATAAATCCCCATAAAACTTTTATTCCGGCTCCACCTGTAGATTCTACTTGCGGTTGCAGTGAATGCAATTTTATGAAACTGATAACAATGAAAAAAATATACTATTGCTTGAAAAATGAGACTCCTGAAATTCTTGTTGAGAGGGAAACACTTGAAAAAGCACAAAAGCCCATTCTAAAAATGATGGAAATATCTGAAAAACTTGAACTTTGAAATATGAAAAAATTATTGATCATAATTTTTCTTTTATCTGGTGTGATCTCCGTATCAGCTCAGACCGACACGAGTCTGGAGGATGGATACAAGGTTTTCAGATACCCAAACGGAACAGTTTCAAGTGAAGGAAATATTAAAAACGGAAAACCTGAGGGATACTGGAAAAGTTACTATGTTACAGGAATTAAGAAATCAGAAGGAAAAAGAACAAACTTCCTTCTTGATAGTATATGGATTTTCTACGACCAGGCAGGAGATACCACAGAAAAAATAAATTACCTGTTTGGAAAGAAGAACGGATATTATTTCAAGTACAGGAAAGATCCATTACAGGGACTCTACTTATGGTCAAAAGAGCTTTTTGCTGGAGACAGAAAAGAGGGAACAGCATTTATATATTTCCCCGATGGGAATATTCAGCAGACATTTACCTATAATGAAGGAAAAAAAGAAGGACTGTCAAAAGAATATGACAAAAACGGAATTGTTATTACCCTGTTTGAATACAATAATGATTTTATGATAAGCAGGGAACGGATAAACAGAAAAGATAACAAAGGAACGAAGCAGGGAGAATGGAAAGAATTCTACCCAAATGGGGGTATTTGGAAAGAAATGACTTACAAGGACGACATGCTGCATGGCTATTATAAAGAATATGATAACAGGGGAATACTTGTTCTTACGATGCTTTATGATAATGGTTCAATAGTAAAATCGAGGGTTGAAGATGAACCTGATATAGAAATTGTTAATAAATATGATCAGGGAGGAAGACTGATTTACAGCGGACCTTATCGGAACCAGGTTCCTGT
>DCVC01000169.1:31077-33910 GCA_002328625.1 Bacteroidales bacterium UBA2198 | reverse complement strand
TCAATATATCCGGTTTCAAATCCTGATGGAACCGGCCAGGAAGTCATTTGAACAGGGAAGGAGATAAGCATGAAAACCCGACCTACGAGAGCCGGATTAAACGGATTATTCCCCAGTCCTCCGAATGTCATCTTGGCAATGACGATAGAAACAAAACTACCGATCACTATTATAAAAACAGGGATATTCGATGGAAGGTTGAACGCAAGAAGAAGGCCTGTAACAAGAGCTGATCCGTCAGTGATTGAAACCGGTTTTTTGAGGATGAACTTTTGCACGAGATATTCAAAGAGAAGACATGAGAGAACAGAAGTGGATGTTACTATTACAGCACCCAGTCCAAAATAAAAAACTGAAGCAAAAAGTGCAGGGACCAGAGCCAGTGCAACATTGAACATCAACTTACGGGTTGACTCATTTCCGTGAGTATGAGGTGAAGGAGAAATATTAAGTAGGTTATTCATTTATTTTAAAGAATTTTTGTCTATTTCAAATTCCTTTCGCGTACCATTTTGATCACAGCTGATTTCCCTAGTCTAATATAATCAAGTAACGGCCGGTATGCGGGGCAGGTATAACTGCATGACCCGCATTCCATGCAATCTGTGATTCTTTCCTTTTCAGCTCTTTCAAACAATCCCTTCTCTGACAGCGTCATTAAAAGATAGGGTTCAAGATTAAGTGCACAAGCCGCGATACATTTTGCACATCTAATACATGGAGCAATCTCCTTTCTGACTGACTCATTCCCCGGTAACAGAATAATCCCTGACATGCCTTTTACAACCGGAACTTCAGTATTTATAACTGCTTTTCCCATCATTGGACCGCCATTTACAATTTTACCGGTATCTTCAGGCACGCCTCCTGCAGCTTCTATTAGCTTAATCAGAGGGGTTCCGATCCGTACCAGGAAATTGCCTGGTTTTAAAAGGGATTTGCCTGTTACAGTGACTACCCTTTCAAAGAGAGGCTTGTTTTTTTGGACAGCCTCATAAACTGCAAATGCAGTCCCAACATTATGAACGACAGCGCCTACATCAAGAGGAAGTCGTCCTGATGGCACCTCTCTGTTAATAAGGGCTTTAATCAGCTGTTTTTCAGCCCCTTGAGGATATTTGACTTTTAATGCATGTACAGTAATACCATTCATTCCTTTTGCAAGTTTCTTAATATGAGAAACTGCATCAGGTTTGTTATTCTCAATTCCTACAAGAGCTTTTTCAACTCTGAGTGCCTTCATCATGGCAGCTACCCCTATAAGTATCTCTTCACCCTTTTCAAGCATAAGCCTGTGGTCAGATGTGAGGTAGGGTTCGCATTCAACCCCATTAATGATAAGAACATCACATTTTTTTCCCGAGGGAACATTAAGCTTAACATGTGAAGGAAATGTAGCACCTCCAAGCCCTACAATACCCGACTCATGACATCTGCTTATAATCTCTTCAGCAGAAAGTCTGATATCAGAAATAATCTGGTCACTTCTGTCAATAGAATCAACCCATTCGTCTCCTGAAACATCAATAAATATGGCAGTTTGCTTGAATCCAGTACCATCTACAATCTGATCAATCTTACTGACTTTCCCTGAAACTGAAGAATGAATATTTGTCGATACGAACCCCTTGCTTTCGGCAATTAATTGTCCTGTCTTCACGTAATCTCCCTTATTGACTAATGGTGACGCAGGAGCTCCGATATGTTGAGATACCGGTATAGTTACACTTTCCGGAACAGACAGAACCTGAATGGCATTCTCGGCTGTAATCTTATTTTCGGGTGGATGAACACCTCCTGCGGGAAATGTTTTCAACACTATTATATTTTCTATTAAGTTAACTAATAAATCATCCGTTTACGATCTCAGCGTGAAGTTCAACCCGGGGTTTCCGGGGAGGGAAATTTAACTCGAGGATCGAATTTGTCGGGCACTCTGGAACGCATTTCCTGCAAAATGTGCATTTATTCGCGTCAATATAGGCCAGGTTGTTTTCAATTTTGATTGCGTCAAACTCACATACCTTGAAACATTTACTACAGGCAATACATGCTACTTTGCAGGCTCTTCTGGCTGGTCCTCCTTTGTCACAGTTGGAACATGCAACATAAATCTTCCTGTCTTTTTTAGCTTTCTTCCGGAGTTCAATAATGTTTCTTGGACAGGCCTTTACGCAAGCTCCACAAGCTACACACTTTTCATCTATTATAACAGGAAGACCGGTTGTGCGATCCATATATATAGCGTTAAAAGTACAGGCAGTTACACAGTCACCGTTTCCAAGACAACCATAACTGCAATCACTTTCACCTATGTAAAGTGCATGGGATATCCGGCATTCATTCACGCCGTTATATAATGAAGTGCGTGGACGGTATTCAGGTGTTCCATTGCATAACAATACTGCAACAAGTGGTTCGACAACCGGTGCTTCTTTCCCAAGTATTTTTGCTGCATCGCCCATTACTGAAGAACCTCCAATCGGACAATTGAGTCCTTCAAATGTTTCGGCTTTAACGAGTGCTTCGGCAAAGTTCCTGCAGCCTGCGAATCCACAACCGCCACAGTTAGCCGCCGGAAGGATTTCCTGAATCTCATCAATGCGCGGATCTTCAAAAACCTTGAACTTCTGTGCAACAAAATAGAGTATGACAGCCGCAATTAATGCTATCAAAGTAAGGCATATAATAGTAAAAAGGACAACAGAACTCATCTATCTGGTTTTTAAAGTGAATCTGAATTTACTGCCTATTTTAGACCTGAAAAGATAAAGTATAAAATAATAGGGAATCAGCGCAGCTACTGCAGACAAACCCGCAATTAACTCAGGCA
>DCVC01000169.1:0-30945 GCA_002328625.1 Bacteroidales bacterium UBA2198 | reverse complement strand
CCGTTATTGAATCAGTATCGGTTTTCTGCACAATACCGTCATGGCAAATAGTTTCTGAAGAACCATATTTCTCCATATTCTTAATACTGTTTTGCAGTCGGCAAATTTAAGATTCCTGACCAAAAGCAGACTGCTTTTTATCAGGTTTTATAATCGTCCTGGTTATTTAGAATAGTTCTAATTAATAAACATCAACTGATGTTGCTCCAAGAATGTCTGGTACTGAAGAGTCTTTTCAACTCGGCTTTAAGTATCATATTTTGAGCATTTTCCAGAAATGGATCTTTTGAAAGGATATCCTCTGAGATGTTTCTCACATATTCAATAAGCTGACCATCTCTTCCCAGGTCAGCAATTTTCAGGTCAAACGGAATTCCGCTTTGTAATGTTCCTTCAATGTCGCCGGGTCCTCTGAGCTGTAAGTCGGTTTCGGCTATTTCAAACCCGTCATTTGTGCTTATAACCACTTCGATCCTTCTGGCGGCCTCTTTTGAAAGTTTATCGGATGTCATAAGAATGCAATAGGACTGTTCTGCTCCTCTGCCCACTCTCCCCCTTAACTGATGAAGCTGAGATAGCCCAAACCTTTCAGCACTTTCAATAACCATGACAGTGGCATTAGGGATATCTACTCCAACTTCAATCACTGTCGTTGCCACAAGAATATGAGCATGACCATTCTTAAACAATTTCATGGAAGATTCTTTTTCAGGGGTTGTCATTTTCCCATGTACCACGCTTATGCAATATTTTGGTGCCGGAAAAACTCTTGTAAGAGTATCCCATCCATCTTCCAGATCCTTATAATCCATCTTTTCAGATTCTTTTATCAGGGGATATACAATAAAAACCTGCCGCCCTTCTGTAATCTGATTTCTTAAAAATCCAAATACTTTATTCCTTTCTGAATCAACAAAATGCATTGTTTTTACAGGAATTCTGCCGGGAGGCATTTCGTCAATTACAGAAACGTCAAGATCCCCGTATAAGGTCAAAGCCAGAGTTCTTGGAATTGGTGTTGCAGTCATTACAAGAACATGGGGAGGATTGAGGTTTTTCTGCCATAGCTTTGCCCTTTGAGCAACTCCGAACCGGTGCTGCTCATCGATAATGACAAGTCCCAGATTACTGAACCGGACATTCTCTTCAATAAGAGCATGGGTTCCGATCAGAATATTAAGAGTACTATCCATCAGCGATTCATCTATTTTTCTGCGTAAGCTCCTTTTTGAAGACCCGGTGAGAAGGTTCACTTTGATATTCATACCCTCAATCAGTTTGCTGATTGTGTTATAATGCTGGTTTGTAAGTATTTCCGTAGGAGCCATCAGACATGCCTGGTAGCCATTGTCAATTGCAATCAGCATACTCATGAGGGCGATCAGGGTTTTTCCACTGCCAACATCTCCCTGAAGCAGACGATTCATTTGTTTTCCGGAACCCAGATCCCTGCGGATCTCTTTCATTACCCTCTTCTGTGCTTCAGTCAGCGAAAACGGTAGATTATTATAATAAAAACTGTTGAAAACATCCCCTACACTTGAAAATACAAATCCCCTGGATTTTTGATTCCTGTTACTCTTATATCTTAAAAGGTTTAACTGTATATAAAAAAGCTCTTCAAATTTCAACCGGTATCTCGATCTTTCCATTTCTTCAGGATTGGATGGAAAATGTATCTTATGAAGAGCTTCATTAAGCGCCAGAAGCTTATATTTACTAGCAATGTAAGCGGGCAATGTTTCCGGGATTCTGAATTTAATCTGTTTCAGAAGATTCCCAACGAACTTGGAAATAGTTTTGGATGAAACAAACTGACTCTTGAGTTTTTCGGTTGTACTGTATTGAGCCTGCAGGGCTGAATTTAGCCGCTCAGTCATTTTACTGACAGCATCAATTTCGGGATGAATTATATTGATAATACCATTAAAAACTCCCGGTTTCCCAAATACTATGTACTCAGTTCCCGGAGTATAACTGCCTGTTATCCATCTGGCTCCTCTAAACCACACCAGCTTGATAGTTCCTGTATCATCCTGAAAATCAGCAATAAGTCGTTTGCCAGGGCCGTGACCCTCTGTAGTATACCCACTTATGATCCCTTTTATCTGTACATAAGGAAGGTCGGGATCGAGCTCTGCTACTTTATAAAATTTTGTCCTGTCGATATACTTATATGGGAAATAATAAAGAAGATCACGGTATGTGGTGATATTCAACTCCTTATTGAGCAATTCAGCCCTTTTGGGTCCGACACCTGTAAGGTATGTTATGTTTGTGTCAAGGAAGTCATTCATTTTAATTCCTGTTAAAACCGGAATCTTTATTTACAATTAGATATCCGAAAATAAGTATTTTTGAGATCCTTACATAATTTAATTACTGCTAAGTGATTCTTCTCAGGATTTACAGATTTACCAGGTATTTTCTTTCATCACGGCATCGGAAAGGACATGGGATACATAGTCCTTTTGTTTATGATATTGTTACCCGTGTCTTCCGGAATAAAATTGATACTGACATTGTCTTTAATATTGAAAAGATCAGAAAAAAACTGATTTCCGATCATCGGGTAGTGAATATGAGGGATCTTGGATCGGGTAAGGAAAGAAGGGAAACAAGCATAAGAAAAGTGTCAGAAATAATCAGATATTCATCCGTTCCCCAAAAATATGGTGTTTTATTGGCAAACCTGTCGAATGAATTTGGCAAGCCGGCCATAATTGAACTTGGTACATCTTTGGGGATAAGCACTATGTATTTGGCGGCTTTCAGTCCCGAATCAATAGTTTATACAATAGAAGGATGTACTGCAACATGTGAAATTGCAAAGGAGAATTTCAGGGAAGCGGGTCTTGAAAATATTAACATAATGAACGGATCATTTGATGAAATGCTTCCTGTCATAGTAGATAAGATAAAGAATCCCGGGCTTGTTTTTATTGATGGTAATCACAGAAAATTACCTTTAATTAAATATTTCAGGCAGTTGGCTGAAATTTCCAGCAGCAGAACGGTAATCATCATTGATGATATTAATACCACGCCAGAAATGGCCGAAGCATGGAAAGAAATTAAGAATAATAAAAAAGTAAGCTTTACTATTGATATTTTCAGAATGGGGCTTGTTTTTTTCAGACAGGGGATGACTCCACGGGACTATTTAATCAGGTATTAACAAAAATTAAGATATTGGAATTTCATATTTGACTAAATTAATCTATTTTCGAAAATTCAAATTAAAGCATTATGGACAAAGCAATTGAATTTCATGATATTGTTAAGAACTATCAGGTTGGCTCAGTGATTGTGAGGGCATTAAGATCAATAACAGTTAATATAAGTAAAAACGAGTATGTTGCCATTATGGGACCTTCGGGTTCCGGTAAATCTACACTTATGAACCTGGTTGGCTGTCTTGATACTCCGACAAGCGGTACCTATATTCTCAACGGGACCGATGTAAGTAAGATGGAGGATGATTTTCTGGCAGAGATCAGGAATAAAGAAATAGGTTTTGTTTTTCAGACCTTTAACCTTCTGCCCAGGTACACTGCTCTTGAAAATGTCACACTGCCTTTGATTTATGCAGGGATTCAAAAAGTTGAACGGGAGAAGGTAGCTATAGAGACACTCGAACAGGTAGGACTTGCTGACAGGATGGCTCACAAGCCAAATGAACTTTCAGGAGGTCAGAGACAGCGTGTTGCGATAGCAAGGGCTCTTGTAAACAAGCCGTCCATAATTCTTGCAGATGAACCAACCGGTAATCTTGACAGCAAAACATCACTTGATATAATGGGGTTGCTTGATGATATTCACAGAAAGGGCAACACAGTGATACTTGTAACTCACGAGGAGGATATTGCCAAACATGCGGCACGTATTATACGATTGCTGGATGGTGAAATATCTCACGACTATGCGAATGAGAAATATGTTAAAGCCTGAGAAGAATATCTCCGGAAAAGCGTTTGAAATACTTACAATATTTTAAAGCATCTCATGAAGATCTACACCGGCAAAGGTGATGATGGTTCCACTTCTTTACCGGGAGGCAAAAGAGTACCAAAATATCATACTCGTGTCGAAGCTTATGGCTCGATTGATGAACTGATCGCATGGGTTGGACTGTTGAGGGACCTTAAAGAGAACAAATCCAGAGCATCAAACCTTATATACATACAGGAGCAACTTATGCTTTGTGCCATAATACTGGCAACAGAAAAAGATTACCTGAAAGCTGACCATTTGCCGGATAAAGAATGTGTTCTTTTCCTGGAAAATGAAATTGACAGCATGGAAGCTAACCTCCCCCCGTTGAAAAACTTTTTACTTCCCGGTGGCCATATTGTATTATCATACTGTCATATAACAAGATGCGTCTGTCGCAGAGCTGAAAGGGCAGCAATAAAACTGAATAATAGTGAAGAAATACCCGAAATTATCATTAAATTTCTGAACAGGCTGTCTGATTATTTTTTTATATTATCAAGACAGATCAGCTTAGAGCTTGGTATTGAAGAAATTAGATGGTCCAGGTGATCCGCCAATAAACTTCAAAAAAGCTATTGTTTTTTAAGTAAAATAATATATATATTTGCAGACTTTGCAAAAGCTAAACTTAATCAGGAATGATATGTACTGGACACTTGAATTAGCATCAAAACTTGAGGATGCTCCATGGCCTGCCACTAAGGATGAGCTTATAGACTTTGCCATTAGGTCGGGTGCCCCATTGGAAGTTATCGAAAATTTACAGGAAATTGAAGATGAGGGAGATATTTATGAAAGTATTGAAGATATATGGCCTGATTATCCAAGTAAGGATGACTTTTTCTTTAATGAAGACGAATATTAAAAAAAGCGCTCTCCGGCGAAATCAACCTTGTTTATTTACTAAAAATATCTGACATTTTCTTAGGCCTCAACTGATCAAGCCAATTAAAACCTTCCAGCCTTAGAATTTCAGGTTTTACCTGGCCTGGCGGGTCAATTACACCTTCAGGATTCTGGTATTCAATTATCTCGGTTATTTTGCCATTATCAACATAGATCTCAATCCTTGAACATTTCGCATTATTTACTCCAACAATCTCGTTCCCGTCAACCAGATAATAGATTGTTTCACCGTTTCCTTCCACAAAGATTTTGTACAATTCGTTATCTTTGAAGAAACCGGTGAGAGACCTTCCCTTTATCTGATTATAACGGACTGTATCTACTTCACTTATAACAAATGCAGAGTTATATAGCTCCATCCGGTCCGTTTGCCTGTTTTTAGTAAATATTGCCATTGATTCAGAAGTTAGCTGGTTCTCTTCTGTCCATATCACCGGAGCGTTATACAACCTTATTACAGAATCCTGAAAGGAATATGAAAGGGAATCACATTTTGCCTGCAAATCGTTGCTGAAGATTCTACAGCCGTAATATGCCCTCATCAACCGGTATCCTGAGTCGGATTTATCAGTTACTGTTACTGCATTTATTGTGTCAGCATGCAGGAAGAGTGAATCACTTTTAGAGATCTGAATAAACACCGCCCGGTTGGTAACCATAAACCTTTCAGGCTTTTTATAATACCACGCATAATTGCCTTTAACAAGAATGTTATTTGTTGTATCTGCTATGCTGATGTTTCCGAAAGATTGACCATACCCGGTTTTGCCATCATAATAAAGTGAGTCACCGTGAATAATCTGTTGTCTGTTGTCAATAACTGCATTTTTCCATATCCGGGAAACATCATTTTTTGTATCATACCAGCCTCTTTCACAAAACAAATAAAGGCTGTCACCACTAAGTTCTGAAGGACCCGTAAAAAAAGCTGTTTCTGTTGAGGTTTCGTAATCCATGGTGTCTGCTGTCATAACATAATCAGGATTAACTATTCTTACACTATCCTTGAAATTAAAGATTTTGCGGGAGGCGTAATATGTTCCTTTTATGCTTGTAAGTGTATTGTCACCATTGATGATCCTTCCTTTTGTATTATACCTCGCTATTTTATTGGCAACATCATATTTGACAGAATTTGTAAAAAGACGGGTCTCTTTATCGACAAGCTCAACATTACCTTCAACAGAAGCACTTTCTGAAGTTCCGTCATAAAAGAGATAATCCCCGTAAAGATCAAGAGTGTCTCCTTGTTCGATATGAACTTTGCTATAAGCTTTAATCTGATTAAAACCCGGATAAAAATGTGCACTGTCACAGGTCATTAATATATCATTGTGTTTAAGCGAAACACTTCCCAGAAGTCTTGTAAGTCTCCTTCCGGTTCCTGTTTCAACTTCATCAATTACCTCAGAAGCGTAAGTGACTTCAATCTTTTTCTTCCCTGGTTTATCTGCGGCAGCCTCCTGGCAATAAGTATTATATGAAAGAATAAGAAGTGAAAAGCCGATCCAATTATATCTGATAAGGAATAGAACAGGTGAATTCAACAGGATTGCTATTTTAGCCAGCCTTTTATTTGAAAATCGCATGATCTGAATTCTTCGCTAATTTTGAGGTAAGTAGTTTCGATCTTATTCCTGATCCATGTATCGTAACTGTTATTCCTCTTGTTCATAAGAGCAGTATTGTAAAGGTATTGGTAATCATCTTTCAGGTTAGCACGGTGTGCAGGTATTTCATCATCCAGTCTCACTATCCTGAAAACTACATTGCCATTTTCATCGTTTGTTCTGAAGGGATTTGATATCTCTCCGACTTTCAGATCCCTGACTACAATATACATCTCTTTATTTAACTCATCCAGTGTGAACCAGTTAATACGGGAAGATGGATTTGTGCTTACTAATTTGCCACCATTTATTCTGCTGTCTTTATGAGTGGAGAACCGAATGGCAGCAGTTTCAAATTTCAGGCTGTCTTTTCTTATCAGTCTCGCAATACTGTCGAGTTTTAAAATTGCTCTTTCTGCTTCCCTCGTTGTTACTTTTGGTCTGACCAGGATATGACGTGAGTTAACAAGGTCACCTTTTCGATCGATCATTTGAATAATATGAAATCCATATTTTGTTTCGACAATTTTTGATACAGTATTCTTTGTGAGGCTAAAAGCTGCGTCAGCATATTCCTTCTCCAGTTCCCCTCTTGTCTTATATCCTATCTCTCCTCCATTTATTGCAGATCCCGGATCTTCTGAATTTAATACAGCAAGCACATTAAAGCTTTTCCCGGCAAGGATTTCACTTCTTATATCGAGAAGCTTTTGTCTGGCAGCAGCTTTATTTTCCTCATTTTCAGGAGGATCGAGCTGAATAATGCTTATCTGCACCTTGGCCGGGATGACCGGAAGGCTGTCTTTTGGTATTGATGATACAAATCTCTTAAGTTCATTAGGTGTTAATGAAATATTCTCAGCGATTTTCATCTGCACTTCTGCAATAATTTGTTGTTCCATCAGAACTTTCCTGATGTCTCTTTTTATCTCTATCATACTCTTTTTGAAATAATCTGAAAGAGCCTCTTCACTGCCTGCCTGCCTTATTGCATCATTAATCCTCATATTCAGTTCTCCCTCAACCATATCGTCGGTAACAACTATACTGTCAATTCGTGCCTGGTCAAGGAATAACTTTGAGATAAGCAACTCCTCAAATACACTGCATCGAAGCTGGTCAACAGAACTTCTGTTGCCGCTTCTCCTCATGTCGGTGACTGTATTCTCGACATCGGAAAGGTAAATGACTTCGTTTCCTACAATGGCCGCAACTGATTCTACCAGCTTTTGTGCATTAACAGCATCCAAACCGGTAAGGATAGTGAATATTGTTATCAGAACTAATCTTAAACTGTTTTTCATCATCAATAAATCTTAAAACTGTTTTCCCTCAAAGCTTCATTATAAATCCCGTTTTCAAGTGCCTGTATAAATACGATTCTGCGATTATTCCATATTATTCTTTTAATATCCTCCCTTACATAATCATAAGGAGCGATTGAAGACCTCAGACGGTAATCCCTTATTGAAACCAGATAGGTTGAACCGGCATCTGTCTTTTCAAAGTAATTATTCCATTTAAGAAAGTTATCCTGATTTTCAAAATCGTGATGCAATTCCAGCGATAACTTGTCCATTGTGATCCACTTCTCATTAAAGTCATCAAATTTTTCCGCGAACTGATAACAAATACGTTCAAGTTCCTGGAGATCACTTTGCTTATCTGATCTGGCAAGTGATCTGATTTTAAACAGATCCGGTGTTTCAACCGGAAGTTTTATGAAAAGAACCTTGACAATATTTGAGCTCAGCGGAAAACTGTTTTCATTCGATATATAATAAGTTTCCATTTCATTTTCAGTGATCAGGGTATCCATTTTTTCAAGGATCATCTGGCGCTGGTAATGATGTATGAAAAGATTCTTCCTGGTTTCATCAATCTGGCCCTCTATCTCATTCTTGATTTCAGGTAAAAGGTTTTCTGCAGCCTTTTTTAACAGGAGCTCCCTTTTTGCCCATTTGTTAATATAGTTCTGAACTAGTCCCGTGCTGTCAGGTTCGTCAGCTGAAGATTGAAAGGGAGAAGGGATCTGATCATAATAAAGTATCGCATCTCCGACCCTGGCAACCGGAACTCTCTTATTAGATTTGACGGAATCTTCGCAGCCCGCAAAAAAAATAATTATAAGTATTATAAGTATCTTATTCATCACCTATTTTTTTCTTAATATCATCCAGAACATTTTTTTCAATTTTAACGATATATTTTTCCTTTAATTGTTTCACCCATTCACTCTCGATCCATTCCTGATAACCTGAAATCATCTCTCCCATGATTTCTTTCATTGACAGAGGAACGGGTTCATTTACCTTGTTTATCACAATCAGAGCAGGGCTTCCGTCTTTTCTTAATGTCTGCAAACCCGTAACCCAGTTTATGCTGTCGATATCACTGTCATCGCCGGTTTGCCATCTGCCTTCTTTTATTGCCAGGAGCGTATCCCCATTCCTTGTGAATTTGTCATAGAGCCTTTTGTCGGCATCCTGCCGACCGGAAAACTTTTTATAAGCAGTAAACAGCTTTTTTTCTCCGGTATTCATCTTAAGAGTATAAAGCCTGGCATCAATACTTCGCTGTGTTATGTAATTTTTCTTGTTTTCTTCGTAATACTGCTTTAAGCCTGCTGAATCCTCCTGCACCCTGCTCCATATTTTATTATTTGAAATGTCAAAAAGAAGAATTCCGTCGTGGAACTCATTTACAAGATATCTGAACTCCGGGTATTTAATCTCCAGGACAGAGTTCTCATATTCAATTATATGGTCTGACACTCTTGTTTCAAGTAGGTTTTTAATAAAAAATGCCGGATCTCTGGTATTTATCATCGATCCTCTCATTTCTATATAGCTGGCAAACTCTTTCGATTTAAAAGTTTGATTTGCGAATGAATAGAGATTACCCGCCGGGATACCGGGATTATTATACCCTGATAAGCCCCGGATAATCAGTGTATCGGTGTTCCTGACAAACCAATCAAAGGCTTTTTGATTTACCCTGTAATGATACTCTTTCCTGAGTTTTTCAACCAGCGACTTCCTGCTCAGGGAATTTAGGTACGACTGATTTATCTTACTTTCGAGGAATGACTTTGATTCTTCAAATGATCCCGGCGCCCTCCTCTCTAATAATTTAATGATGTGCCATCCATAAATTGTCCTGACAGGTTTTGAAAAATCCCCTGTATCTTTAAGCATAAATGCCGCTTCAGAAAAATCGCTAATGATTTCTCCTGCACCAAACCAGTTAAGTTCTCCACTCATCGCAGCCGATTCTTTATGATCAGAGTGTTTTCCTGCCAGTTCGCTGAAAGAAGCTCCTGTTTGAAGCTCCTGGTATATGGCGTTAATTTCATTTTCAGCCCTGGCAACCACTTTTTCATCAGCACCAGGAGGTGCGGCCTTCATTATGTGTGCAACTCTGATTTTACCTCTTGCCGGGCGCTTATTTGCCAGCCAGATAATATGGTAGCCGTATGAGGTTCTTACTGGCATTGAGATTGCACCTGGGGTCATTGCAAAAACAGCATCCTCAAATGGCATTATCATCTGGAATACAGTAAAATATCCAAGGTTGCCTCCATTTAAAGTAACAGATTTATCATCGGAAGTACCACGGGCAACCTGTTCAAAAGGTTCTCCATTTATGATTCTCCCCCGAATATCTGCAGCTTTTTTCCAGGCTTTCAGTGTATCATCAGGTATTGCATCAGGTTGACAATTTACAAGTATGTGCCAGGCATTGACCTCTTCAAGTGATCTCTCATAAGCTTTGCGGAGAATCACCCTTTTTATCTCTGCATCAGTAAGGTAATTTTGTGCCAGTTGATTTCTGTATCCGTTAAGTTCCTCTTTAAAAGCATTAGTGGTATCATATCCCTCATCAATGGCTTCAGCAACTTTTAATTTAAAATTTATAAATTGTTCAAGGTAGATATCTAAATCCGTTTGATTATCTATATCCATGCTTTTTTGATACATTCTGAGGAATTCCCCTGCCTTTACATCTCTTCCAGCCACAGTAAGTAAAAGCATTTCGTCAACATCCTGGATGTGAGCCAGATCAGGCAATAGAATTCTTAATATGAAAACGAAAGAGAGATACTTGATTTTCATATATGTTTTGATTGCTTTTATTCAAAAGATTTTCTGCTGTAATTTGGTGATTCCCTTGTTATTGTCACATCATGAGGATGGCTTTCAATGACCCCGGAATGTGTTATTCTGACAAATTTAGCCTCTTTTTTAAGAACACTTATATTCCTGGCTCCAAGGTATCCCATTCCAGATCTCAGGCCACCTGTCATCTGGAAAATAACCTCTGATAGTGTTCCTTTATATGGCACTCTCGCAGCAATGCCTTCAGGAACAAGTTTTCTGATATCATCTTCTACATCCTGGAAATACCTGTCTTTTGAGCCCTGCTGCATCGCTTCGATAGAGCCCATGCCCCTGTAAGTTTTGAATTTGCGCCCGTTATAAATAATTGTTTCTCCCGGTGATTCCTCTACACCTGCAAAAAGCGATCCGGCCATAATTGAATCAGCACCCGCAGCCAGTGCTTTAATTATATCGCCAGAATATCTTATACCGCCATCAGCAATGACAGGGACTCCAGAGCCTTCAACGGCCCTGGCGACGTTATAAATAGCCGAAAGTTGAGGTATTCCTACACCGGCAACAACCCTTGTAGTGCAAATAGAACCTGGACCAATACCTACCTTAAGAGCATCAGCCCCTTCATCAATGAGTTTCTTAGCTGCTTCGGCAGTACCAATGTTTCCGGCAATAATGTCTGTTCCGGGGAAGTTCTTCTTTATCTCTCTCAGCATTCTTATCACGTTTTTGGTATGTGCGTGCGCAGTGTCGATCGCTATTGCATCAACACTTGCATTGATAAGAGCCTCAACACGTAACATTGTGTCAGAAGCTATACCGACAGCACCGGCAACTCTTAATCTTCCTTTGTCATCCTTACATGAAGTTGGTCTGTCCTTGATTTTGGTAATATCTTTGTATGTTATCAGCCCGATAAGCTTACCTGAATCATCAACCATTGGGAGCTTTTCTATCTTATGTTTCTGAAGGATCCGTGCAGCAGCTTCGAGATTGGTTTGTGGGTTTGTTGTAATAAGCTCCTTTGTCATCACTTCAGTGATCTTTCGCGATCCATTGTTCTCAAACCTGAGATCCCTGTTTGTCACGATCCCTTTCAGGATCCCCTTTTTGTCGACCACAGGAATTCCACCTATTTTATACTCGGCCATCAGATTCACTGCTTCCGCTACAGTAGCATTCAGATTAATGGTTATAGGATCAAAAATCATAACGTTCTCAGCTCTTTTAACCCTTTTTACTTGTGATGCCTGTTTATCAATCGACATGTTCTTATGAATCACTCCAATACCACCTTCCCTTGCAATGGCGATAGCCAGCTCATCCTCGGTGACTGTATCCATTGCCGCTGATACAATAGGAGTATTTATTCTTATATTTCTTGTGAACAGAGAACTTAGGTCCACTTCCCGTGGAAGAACTTCAGAATATGAAGGGAGAAGAAGAACATCATCGAATGTTAAGCCTTCATACAATATTTTTTCTTTTATGAATGACATGGCAAACTGTTTTTTGTTTTGCTGCGCAAATTACGAAAAAAAACAGGACTCTTATTACAACCACTTTATTTTTAGACCCTATAAAAAATTGAAATACAGTTATTACTTTTGTATAGTGCGGAGGATAGAATTCAGCAATGAATATAGATCAATACAAACAAATATTAACCAAGTACTGGGGATTTACTTCCTTTAAGCCTCTTCAGGAAGAAATAATTAAATCAGTTGCTGAAGGCCGCGATACATTAGGTCTGATGCCCACAGGAGGAGGGAAGTCGGTTACCTTCCAGGTACCAGCACTCGCAACTGAAGGGACTTGTCTGGTAATTACACCCCTGATTGCACTGATGAAAGAACAGGTTAATCGTTTGAATAACCAGGAAATAAGATCAATAGCTATCCATTCGGGTTTGTCAAGAGAGGAGATTGACGTTGCACTAGAAAATTGTATATACGGTGACTATAAATTTCTCTATATCTCCCCTGAAAGGATCTCAACCCAGATCTTTCAGGCTAAAATCATCCGGCTGAATGTATCGATTGTGGTGATTGATGAAGCACATTGTATTTCTCAATGGGGCTACGATTTCAGACCATCATACCTCAGGATCGCAGCCCTGAGGGATTTTCTTTCGGAAAAGGTGCCATTCCTGGCACTTACAGCTACAGCAACCCCGCAGGTTATTGATGATATTATGAACAGGCTGACCTTCAGAGAGAAAAATGTTCTGAGAACAAGCTTCAACAGGAAGAATATTTCTTATCTGGTCAGAAAAGTTGAAGGTAAGAGTTCTTATCTTGTAAAGACACTTAAGAAAGTCAGAGGATCCGGGATTATTTATGTGAGAAGCAGGAAGAGGTGTAAAGAGGTTGCAGAACTACTTGTGGAAAACAGGATAAATGCCGATTTCTACCACGCGGGTTTAACCGATGAACTCAGGGACAAAAAGCAAGCTTCATGGTCGGCTGGTGAAACCCGTGTCATTGTTGCAACAAATGCCTTTGGAATGGGCATTGATAAGGCAGATGTCAGGTTTGTTATTCACTGGGATACCCCTGATTCGATTGAAAATTATTTCCAGGAAAGCGGCAGGGCCGGGCGTGACAACAAGCCGGCGTATGCTGTATTGCTGTATTCACCGGTCGATAAAAAAAAGCTAAGTGACACTGTATATAAGAAATTTCCGCCTGTGGAAAAAATAAAAGATACTTACGAGGCATTATGTAATTATCTCCAGGTACCTTATGGTTCAGGAAAAGACAATGTGTTTGACTTCAATATGTCAGAATTCATTTCACGATACCGTTTACCGGTAATAGAGACCTTTAACAGTCTCAGTTTTCTGCAGAGAGAAGGTTATGTCGAATTTACTGAAGAAATAAACAATCCTTCCAGAGTTCATTTTATTGTAAACCGTGACGACCTCTATAAATTTCAGGTGGCAAATGAATCATTTGACGGATTTATAAAGTTATTATTGCGTTCCTATACCGGAATGTTTTCCGATTTTGTTGCAATAAATGAAGATACGCTCTCCAGAAAGTCTGCAATAACAAGAGATACAGTTTACCAGTTCCTGGTTAAGCTCTCTGCAATGAATATCATTCGTTATATCCCGGGCAAAAAAACTGCCCTGGTTATCTTTACTGAAGAACGCCTCGTGAGGAAAGCACTGATGATATCACCGGAAAACTATCTTCATGTCAGGGAAAAATATATTCACCGACTTAACAGGATGATCGATTACGCTGACTCTGAAACCAGATGCAGATCAGTCTTACTTCTTGATTATTTTGGAGAGGAATCTGACAGATGTGGAATTTGTGATGTATGCAGGAAGAGAAATGAACTTGATCTGAGCAAATATGAATTTGATCTGATCCTTGATGAAATCAAAGCAAGATTGTCAGAGAATAATCCTGACTCTGAGGCGCTTGTAAAAATGATCACTTACCCTGAAGACAAAGTCATCAGGGTTCTTCGCTGGCTCCTCGATCATAATAAAATAGTCAGGGACAAAGATCATCGTCTTACCTGGAGATCCTGATAAATTGAAAACCAATTAAACCGGGAATTAAAGTATTGTAAGAAAGGTATCATTCTTCCGGCTTCGTTCTTCCGACTTCTGACTTAATATATGATGAATAGTTTTTAATCCGGTGAAATGTAAGGTAATTGGCGTCATGATAATTATTGGCGCCACCAAATTTGTCATCATAAGCAGTACGTGACAAAAAAATAATATCCCGGCCATCAAATTGCCAGTCAATGTATTGAAATCCGTGTTTTTTTACATCAGGATGTTTCAAAAGGATTTTGTGTATTGTCCAGTTTCTGAGATCGGCTGAACTCTTCAATACAAGAGTGTTTCGAACAGATCCTGCCGGCAGGTTGGTAAATTCCCCGGCAATCATGTTGGAAATAGTCCAGTAGCGTTTGGTTCTGTCATCAAAACGGATTGTAAACTTTCTTGCCCCACCAACAAAATCGAAGAATCCCGTGGAAGGGTCAAATGAAGCAGACAATCCGTTTTCACTGATATTTACAATAGCAGCCATATCACGTCCTTTCTCCGATGTGGCAATCCGTAAAATATTTACCAGGTTGCCTTCGGGTGTCACAACTGCATTGCCTTCAAGCCATCCTCCAAACTGACCGTCCAGATAAGCTGAGTCGTGTGGAAGGAAGCATGTTGCCCGCCAGTTTGAGGCATTAAGAAGATCAGCATCAGCCGGGACAGAGACGACCATTGCACTGTAACGTTTACCCCATGCCGTTGAGTTTGATTTAGCATTCTCAACAGCACGCCAAAGCCGGCCATTATGGATAACCACAGGCACAGGTGCTGTATGGTATTCGCCTTCGAACAATAAACCTGTGGTATGGTCAGCTGGTTCACTCCAGGAGATACCTCCATCCGATGAACGACGGATGATCAGGTTCCCATGGTGTTTCCAGGTACCCATGATATATAGAAGATCCTGATGTACAAAAAGATTTGACCAGAATTGCCCGTTGATTTCTGATATCTTTTGCCATGATTTTCCCCTGTCTGTTGATTTATATACAGATGTAAGTGCTTGCAGATATTCAGTGCTGCCAGGGCCAAAATGGTCATGTGAAGCCACATAGTCGCCATCAGGAAGGATGCAGATACTTGGTGAACCTATATAGACTTTTGCTGATGCCGGAATATGATTTATAACCATTCCCGGGACCTTCTTTGATTGCGCATTTACATTAAGAATGGCAAAAACGGATACTAAAATAATTGCAGTTCGGATTTTCATCATGTTAATCATCCTTTTTAATTAGTCGGTTATGAATATTTTGTCAGCTTAGTTAGCAATAATCCTGTTAAAACCGTCACGATAGTCCCTATAAGGGTGTACCAGGTCCAGGCTATTGAGGTGAAAAGAATAATATAGATCATAATGCCGATACCTGTCAGGAAGGCCGGTATGGCGTGTCTGATCTGTGGTTTTCGGAAAAGAACCCCCAGGATGAATGTGCCCAGTAATCCTCCGTAAGTGAATGAGGCGATCGAAAGTGCAAGTTCAACAACTGCCTGGGAGCTTTGCATGAAAACGATAGCTGATCCTATAAGCAACAAGCACCATATCCCTGTTATCAGTCTTGATATCATGACCTCATTTGTTGAATTCAATTTTTTGTAATATGGTACTATATAATCATACATGGTGACTGAACCCAAAGCAGTGATAGAGCTTGAAAGAGTAGACATTGCAGCAGCAAACAGAGCAGCGATGATAAACCCTGAGATTCCTGTTGGTATTTCTTCAATTATGAATTTAGGAAATACCTCATCGGATTTTATATCGGCTCCACCATAGAAAACGAACAATAAGCTGCCAAGGAAAAGAAAGAGTGCAAACTGGAAAATTATAATACCACCCGTAGTTATGATAGCTTTACGGCTGGCCTTCAGGGAGCCTGTCGAAAGCAGTCTTTGTACTATAAGCTGGTCTATCCCGTGTGAAGCCATAGAGAGGAAAGCTCCACCCAGTATACTGGCAATGAGAGTATATGGTTTGGAGAAAAATCCCCTGAGTCCCCCTTCAAAAGAAAAATTCAAAAATTCATATTTGCCAGCTTCTGATGCTTTGGCTATGCCTCCTGTTATCCCTCCACTTAACTCTCCGCTGACAATGATAATAGCTGCTATAGCTCCTGTGATATAAATAAGAAGCTGCACCATCTCCATCCATACCACAGATTTTAATCCTCCCATAAATGTATAGCTGTAAGTTATAATAGCGATCAGAATTATTGAACCTGCATATATCCAATCGGTTGAAAGGCTCCTTGCAACAAAGGTCCATTTCAATATCAGAGCAAGAGGAATAGCGGTAGCAAAGAGTCTGACCCCGTCAGCTGCCAGTCTTGTCATCATAAATACCCCTGAGGCAATGTTTTTCATCGGGATACCAAAGCGGTTTGCCAGGAATGTATAGGCAGTACCAAGTTCACCTTTGAAGTAGGCGGGGAGGATAATCCATGCCACTATCACTCTTCCCAGAAAATAACCCAGAGTGATCTGTAAAAAATTAAGGTTGGTAAGGTATGCCAGTCCGGGAATACTTATAAATGTCAGAGTACTGGTTTCAGTTGCAACAATAGAGAAACAGACAACCCACCAGGGAATTTTGCGGCCTCCGAGAAAGTAATCTTTGGTTGTTGTCTGTTTGCCGGCCAGTCTTATTCCGAACCAGGTTATTCCGGACAAATACAGGATAACAATAATGGCATCTAAATAGGTGAAATTCATTTGGACAGGAGGTTAGTTTACTTTTTGTGTTATTTCAATTATATATTACAAAAATCAATAGAGAATGTAACAGGTTATTCGTCTGTATCATCCACTTCTTTGTCAAAAATAGCAAATTTCGCATCCCAAAAATTCGCTCTATGAATAAATGCTTAAAGGGATGAAACAATTGTCTGTAAGAAATTTGAATTTTATCAGATAAGACAATCAGAGAAGTAAATCATTCAATTCCTGTGAAGTTTTTCCATCATTTCTTTTAGTATGCTAAAATAAATATGATTTTTACTAGATTGTCCTTTCTTTAACCACCTCAGGTGGGCGAAGATGGCTGATATTTTCTCCTCTGCATATAAGCAACTTTTTATAGTATGTACATAGAACATGAATGATTATAGATTTGCTGGTTGTCTTCAGACAAACATATTTGTGCATCAATAAATCCAATATTTCCGACTTATTTCTTTAAACTCAGATAGTTCTTTTTCCCAGGAGGAGAAAATATCCCTTGGATGGTTACCATTTTGAATCATTTTAACAAGTCTTTGTGTTCCAACTAATCTGTTCATTGTAGCATAATCCCATTCCATATTATCCGCATGTAGTTTATAAATAGCCCAAACCATGGATATACCGGCTTTATATGGTTCAAAACTCTCTTTGTCAGTTACATTGACAAAGATCCCCTTGCATAATTCACCAACGAGGTAAGGATCCCTGCTGAGAAAAGGCATTTTTACAGGAGTAAATGTTATCGTATCAAATACAACTCCATTTAGCCCCAGATCATTAAGCAGTGAAACTACCTTAAGGTTATTAATCCATGGGGCGCCAACATATTCAAAGGGTCTTTTGGTGCCACGGCCAGTGGAAATATTCAATCCTTCAAATAAGCAAGTTCCTGTATAGGCGAGGATTGACTCAGGGGTCAGCAAGTTTGGAGATGGCTTGATCCATTCAAGCCCGGTCTGATCAAACCACATTGATCGTTTCCATCCTATCATTACGATAACATGAAGTTTTGCGTGAACTCCATTTCGCAGCATACCAGTTTCATTGTATAATCTGGCCAGTTCCCCCATGGTAAGGCCATGAATAACAGGAATTTTACCATATGCTCCAAAAGTGAAGAGAAATTCATTGTCAGTAACAAATCCATCCATCTTAATACCTGTGATAGGATTAGGTCGATCAAGGACCACTACTTCGATATTGTTTTCAGCAGCTGCTTCCATTACAAATCCCAGGATATTAACGTGTTCGTAAAATCGGGCACCAACCTCCTGTATGTCGAAAATGATGACTTCTACATTTTTTAGCATTTCTGCTGTTGGTTTATGTATGGTGCCGTAGAGAGAGTGTTTAGGTAATCCGGTTTCAAAATCAGTGTCAGATTCTTCATCTTTATGCAGGGAGTAATCATTAGTGCGGATATTGAAGTGCATCCCGAAAAGCACTATAAGGTTGGCATCAGGATATTCGAAAAGAGCATCGGCAAGATGTTTACCGTTTTTTAACCGTCCAGTGTGATTTGTTACCAGAGCAATCTTCTTCCCGTTTATAAGGTGTGAAAATTCTGTGAATAAACGGTCCGCACCAACAATAACGGGTCTTGATATCGAATCAAGGCAATAAGTGTTACTGGTTTGAAGACCTGTTTTATTTTCAGTTGAAGAAGATATAGTATTGAGACAAAGAGGTGAAATGATGATTGATATGACAGTCGGGATAACCGTGTTTTGTTTCATATTAAATGATCGTAGAAACATCTGGAAGTTTGTATATGATGGTATTATCATACAAGACAAAGAAACTATCAAGACTGAATTAAGATTGTATAGCATAATAACTAGTTGTGATAATACTCCGGCTTCCAATTAGGACTTGGCACCATTTCAAGCAAATACCAGGTATAACACTTATTTTCAATATGTCAGTAACCTTAATAGTACTGTTGATTTAGGCATTAGATTTATTTCTACTGATTTTGCAGAATCTGCCACAGTAGCTTTGGTATCAGGGTCTATTACCCTTGTAAGAAAAGGGAACCTCAAAGTTCTTGTACCACCATTTACAGTATGAATGCAAATCCAGTTGTGCCCGGCATATAAAACGTCATCAGTTTCAATATAAATATGCACTCCAGCTCGTTTCCACAGCTCACGAAGTTGTGATTCAGACCACCTGACTTTATCCTTAAAATAGATATCTTCATTATTTCTATTGTAGATTCTGGTATCATTTCCATTTGTCCATACGACTGTCGTCCCTAGTTCCAAATATTTTTTTACTGTCAGTGATTCTTCCTCATCTAATTCCAGCAAGCCCATAAGCCAGATTACTTTATACTGCTTGATCGGTATTTTATTTAAATCATTACGTAGAAAAAGGTCATATGGAGCTCCGCATTTTGCAAGAGAAAAGCGATTAGATAAGATGTTTTCTGTAAGTTTTCCGTAACTGGCATCCCTGAAACAAAGCTCCTCATCAACAATGATGCATACTTGTGACTGCATCTTTTCTTCTTCAACCGCAGGATACAGTATTGAATAATCTTGTGTTTTTTTAAGGATGTTAAGCAACTCTGGATCACTGAACCATCCGCCCCACATGTCAAACCACCAACCTCCATATCCATAAGCGAGCATCCGGCCCGCGTTTTTCCAAAGAAACGATTTAGATGTTTCCATATCCTGAGGACCAAGCCATACACCGCTTTCATATTGTCCGGGAGGAGCAATACCAGTAGAACGGTCTTTTAATAATGTGGTTATAGAAGTACGTGTATCATTTTCAGCAAGCCACAATTTACCATGCAGGTGTATTGATTGGATAGCTGCCATTGGAGGCCAATCTTCACCAATTACGCGATTGTAAGCATTGGGACTGGATAGATAATCAAGGTACTGGCACTTCAGCAGTTTTGATAAGGCTCCATGTCCTGACCTTGGGTCTGTAACATAGTAGTGATAACCGTAGAAAGCCCCGGTAAGTAACCTGCCATTGCTTATATCTTTTACAATTTTACAGAAATAGGAAATGTTGTTTACAATTACCTCAGAATTGAAGCGGTAGGAATCAATAATTGACTTTTCCTGAATTTGATTTCTCCATCTGTCATTTCTATCGGTTCCATTAATATTTGCCAGTTTTGCCGATTTGAAAGTAACATCCTGGTTATTCCAGGCTTTCTTTAATGCATTAACATCATTTTTGTACTCATCTCTTAACCACTTTTGAAATTCATCAATTCGTACAGGATTCTGGTCAGTGTATTGTCGCGAATGGTAAAACCATTCTTCAGTGGATCCTGCTGCAACATGTATACCGATCAGATGTTTGGAATAAGATGATTTCAACACCCATTCCAGATAGGATTTTAAAGCCTTTCCTGTTTCATTTCTCCATTTTTCCGAAGCAAAACATTGCCGGAAAGTACTACCATCGGGTAGCTGGCAGGATGCATCCGGGTTCAGTTTTTCCCACCATTCAGGAGGATCCAGGTAAACTCTGATAATGATTTTTGCCTCCGGATCAGAATGAATGACATCTTCAAAATCCTTAATCAAGCCTGAGAAATCATATTGGTTTTCTCCGGTCCAGACGGGTGATCTGAAAGGCCCGATACCTGAATTGGAATTTATGCCTCTGTCGCCGAGATAAGAAGGGATGCAATAGATATGAATTCCGGCTGCTGCTACCTCCTGATAAAACTGTCTCTCTCCCAGATAGGACATATAAGCAAATGGCGGAAAGGGTTTTCCATCTATTAATAATGTTGGAACACCATTATCAATTCTTATCTCAGCATGAGGACCAGCTACGATCTGAGCTTCCAGAGGAAGATAGTGGAAGATAATTATTAAGATGAGCAGAGCCTTAAATTGAACTGCAGTTAATCTGTTTCTCATCGATCAGCTTCCGGATAAATTATCCCTTGATATCTCAACAAAACATATATCCCTTGGTTTAAGTGTCAAATTCACTTTAACTTCTTTATCCGAATATGAAGATAAAACTCTTTTGCCTTTGTTATCAATAATATAAATATTACCGGAAGGAGGAAGTTCATAGGTATCTGAACTGAAACTGAAAGCAACGTTTAAAGGATCATCGCTTATGCTTGCAATTGCTATTCCGATATCCTTATCATCAGCCTGCCATGTGCCGGAATATAACAGGGGAAAACTGCTCCGGAAAGTTGTAACACTTTCTCCTCTCTTTCCTGCATAGATCGACAATCTGGATATGTCAAACTCTCCTTCAGGAGTATCAATTTCAGGGCTTCTCAGAAATTTCCCGTACAGTAAGTATTTCAATGCCTGATTCCTTATTCGTGCAAGATTCAATAAAAAATCAATTTCCGTTTTTCTTTCCCTGGCAAGGAATTCCTGGTAATTGGCTATTGTTGGCTGCATGCCCCATACAAACGATCTTGCCTGCTCCATAAGGAATTGTTTATTGAAACTTTTGTCAAGCATCTCCAAAGGCTTTTTGGGAGCATATTCTTCAGGCCAGAGTTCATCATAGGGAGGAACAAGTAAAGATGAGTAATTGCCATATGTAATTGCATATTGATGATAGACAGCCTGAAAGAAAGGAATTGTTACCCATGGCCCTAATCCGGCATATCTTTCTTTACTGACTTCAAGAGTAAGGAGGACGTCAAGATCTGGGATCCATGCTTCTCCGGATCCTTCACCTGCAAGAACGAGCTGTTTTTCCTGAGATATTTTCGAGCGTATCTGATCTGTGAGTATTCCAAAGTTCTCGACCCAGTAATTTCCCGGACCGACAGGATGACCATGGTTTTCGTCGTAGCACGTTAAAGTCGCACATGCCTGATCCATGTAAACCCCGTTAGCCATATATGTGTTTACGGCACTGTCACACAATGAAGCATATTTGTCTTTCCAGAACCCGGTTGCCAGGCACATTGATGCAGTAGGTTTGTTTGAAAAAATATTGTAAATATGTGTATTTATTTCACCATCAGGATCTTTAACAGCATAGGCTGAAGCATTTTCACTGGTCCAGCTTTCAGTTGTTGTTCCCCACAAACGCTGGTTCATGTACACAATTGCTCTTATTCCTTTCTGATTAGCAGCTGACATTGCTGAAATGAATGATTCCTTTCCTTCTCTTGGCGGAACGTATTCAGGGAATCCGTCATCATATGAGCAACCGTGCCACCAGTGCCAGAACACGCTTACCGGTAGTCCGAGTCTTTGTTTCAGATCTGCTGCAGGTACAAGGACGTTGCCCGATTTACTCCTGTTCCAGACCCATAGAGCAGTATTTTCGAGCCAGGGTTGAGTCAGCCGGTTCTTAAATCTGCTCTCTCTTGACCATCGTTGTTTCGAGCCCCACTCCCTGTAAATTTCTGCAGCAGTTATCCAGTCACCTTTGAAAGACCCGATCACAGCAGAATAAAGCGGTTCGTAAGAGTTTAATGATGGTTTAATTGATGGCAGGTTGTGCATCCTGTAAGTCAGGCTGTTAAGAGTGTCAAGAGTAAATGAGAAATTTTTATTGTAAGCCAGGGAATCGTTACAAGATGCGTAAAATCCGCAAATATCAGGATTATACAAAGCTATGCATTGCATAGCAATTCTGGGATATGCCCATTCATACTTTCGAACATCACTTTTAAGAGCTGAGAGGTGTTTTCGGGGATCTTTCATTAACTGTCCCATCCACTGAGGAACAGCAAGATATTCTTCTCCGGTATCTTTTATTCCGGAGATCCTGGGGAATACTACCTGTTTTATCTGTTTGTCTTGTATGTTGTTAACAGAAATATTCCATAATGATAGCGCTTTATCATCTTCAAGGGATACTGTTGCGATTACCTCCAGTTTTTTATTTTCCGGCTCTGCAAACTTTTTCCATGTCAGGATCAGCGTCTGAGGATCGGGTTTTGAGAATCTGAATTTTGCAGCGCTTTTTATGTCAACTGTTTCAACTCCCTCAGTACTTGAAAATTCAATTTCCCAGGGGGATCCGGAAGAAGTTCTGTCGTCCAGCCATTCGAAGGAGTTACTGAGGTCCTGGAGACAACTTAAGGAGCCGTTTTCTTTGCTAAACCCTACTTTTAATTTTTCATTTTCAATAAAGACAATATTTTCTCCATTGTTCTTGCACGCAGGGCAAAGGAAAATGCCTAAGCTTAAAAGCGAGAAAATAATGACGAAGTTTTTTAACGTTTTCATTTTTATAAATTTATAAATTAGTTTTTTTATATTTTCTTTTCATTTGTCCGGCTCTTTATTATTTTAAGCAACCTGATCTATGCAACAAACCATATGGGACTTGACCATGCAATCTCATTATCAGCGCAATGAATTCTTGAGTAATACCAGGAATTTTCTTTAAATGGTTTATGATCTTCCCATTCAAGACTAATTTCTTTTTCATCAGGGACTTCCCTGTATACGATCTTGTTATTGCGGAATATTACAACCTCAACAATATTTGTAAATGCCACAGCCTTTATTTGAAATTTGTAATCCGGGATCGATGACAATGGAACTTTATCTCCCATAAAGGCTTTTTGTGTGCAGAATGACAATCCAATCTTTGTTCCTGACGTTCCGTAGGTATGGCGTGCGCGAATTGCCTCGAAAAGACTTTCCCGGCTCAGGTCCTTTGCCCAAACTGCTGCCTTGCCAATCCCGCCCCAGTGGTCAGGACTTGCTATTACTCCGATAATATTACCTTGTTCCCATACGTCCTGCATATAATGTCCGCAAAATTTGGCACCATGGGGGGCTTGTCTTGGGCAACCCAGGTATTCATAGGATTCACGACCCTGGAATATTTCGGCAACCGGTTGAAAGTGTTCATTTACATATTTCCAGTCCTTAGGTATATTGGTTCCCATATCTGCAATTTGATGAGGAATAAAAATAAAGTCTGCATGGTCTTTTTGAAGCTCTTTCCACAGCATTTCAGGATTAATATCTCCGTCATATGAATCGTAAAAGTGTGGAAAATAAGGATCCAGAAAAATCAAATTATGATGGCCATAACCTTGTTGTTCTTTAGGTGCATTTGGAGGATGTCCCTGAGAAGTCCATTCTTCTGCAAGAAAAGTTATGAAAGTATCATCATCCTGATTACATCTTACCTGTTCTTTAAGGAAATCCCACTGCTCGGGATCAAAATTATATCCATGATCAGTAATTGCGCAGAAATCTAATTTTTCAATATCACGGCATATTTCATATGCATCCTTAGGTGTTGGATTCCACGATCTTCTGCATACGGAAATGTCGGTATGATTGTGTAAATCTCCAAAGAAAAGAAACAGGTTTTCATTATTGAAGTTTACTTTCTGTCTTTCAAAATCAGCGTTAATCAGATCAGTTTTTTCTTTTAATGAAAAATCAGAAAAAGGCATTTCAAGCTGTTTCGTAAGTAAATCAGCTTTTTGTGAATTTACAGGCAACTCACTGATCCCGATACCTGATTTCCAGTTCATTTCAATGCCCTGATAACCTCCTCCCCCTGCTGGAAGATCATCATATTGATATACAGCATATCCATTGTTTTCTGCAAAAGCAATTTCAACTGGTTGTCTTTTACCCTGCTGATTTAATATAAGGATCTTATCAGACCATGAATCACCTGTATAATTCCAAAGAACCGGTTTGGATCCTGATTGTCGCTTTCCCATAAACTCTCTTGCCGATACCCATAATGATCCGTTTCTGTCAAAAGCAATTCGAGGCCTGACAAGATTATATTTTCTTTCGGGATTTTTTTCGTAATAGGCGATCCAAGGTGTATCGGTGTTTTCTGAATCAACATGAGTGTCAGGCGATACATATTCAAACAAATCCCTGGGCATATATAACTTCTCACCCTGTAATTTTGCAACTACAATTCTCTGTTCTGTTAAATTGTTAGAATAGTTATGCAGATAACTATGAGCTTCCCAGCACATCCATATTTCATTTCCTCTATTTGTTACATAAGGATGTTTTTCAATTCGACCGTCTGAAGTTAACTTAAATTCATTTAACCACTTTCCGTTTTTATACCATGAACCATAAATGTCTGCACAACTTCTTCTTACAGAATCCCAAGCTGCAAATAGTTGTCCATCTGGCATGGCTACAATTGTCGGATTGTAGCTGTTGAATTTAGGGTCAGTTAATCTTAATGGCTTAGTGCAGTAATTTCTGGTCACAAGGCATGCATATATACCACGTTTCCCATCAACACTTGATTCCCAAAGAATATGGGCATTATCTTTGACAGAAGCTATTACAGGTCCAATATTAACTTTGTTCGAGTGAGAAATGATATTATAAATTTGATTTTTCTTAGCCAGGTAAATATCAATAAATGAATAGGCAATATCCCATTTGTCATTTTTTTCTAACGCAAATGTCAGAATCATTGAATTTTTATATTGGCATATACTTGGGGCCGAAATGCCAGTTATACCTTCAGGTTTTATTTCAGCGACCTGATACATTTCGTTCTTACTATAGCAAAACACCTTGATTTTTTTGTTGTAAATATCCCTTTCAAGGACTGCAACCCATGGATTACCATTTATATCAATTGCTAACGAAGGATGCTCCTGAATGTTTGTTGGCCAATATAAAGAATCTTGTCTATCTCGATTGCCTGAATAAGCTGTTTTAAGTTTAATTGTATTTGTTAGGAACAAGGGTGTTCCAAAAGGGAAAAGCGATATAAAACCAGCTGATTTGCATAATGTTAAGAAATTTCTTCTGTCAATTTTTTTCATTTTATGTTTCCAGGGATTAAGTAGAATATTGTAAGTAATTAATCATAATTATTTAAGTTACAATAGTAGATTATACAAAATTATTTGGGAAGTTGTGATTTCAAAGATTGATTAATTTACTTAGGTGCCGGATGCTGGCCGTCGAATAATTGTCATTGCTGTGAAAAAAATAATCTTACGACTAACTGGTGTGCTAATGGACTAATGATATATTTTTTTTTTAAAAGTGACAAAGAACATTGTGCCTAAGACCAGCAACCAGCAACCTAAGTTAATATGGATCAATATTGAAAAAATAATATACGATGTTCATTTAATGATCAAACAATAACAATTCCAGATTATGACTCTCCCCCCACCTCTTTCCAGATAATTATATTTTCTTAAAGTTCGCAGATAGTTAGTAACCTGGATTTTGATTCTCCTGATTTATTTTCGGGTTTGTATTAATTTCCTGTTGTGGAATAGGCCATAATAAATGTTTATCCTTCACAATCTTCCCGGTATTTGTTAAGATAATCTCCTTAAGTTTTCCTGATCGTTTAAGATCAAACCATCTGTCTCCTTCCATATACAATTCATAAGCTCTTTCCAATAGAACAGTATCTCTGAAGGATTCTACAGTCCATCCATCACTGGGGAAATCAACGGGTGAGGCTACTTTTGATGGATATCCATACCCCCTTCTTTTTATTTGATTCAGGTATTCCAGGGCCGTTGTTGATACAGCATTGTCTGCCATTACTGCTGCTTCGGCATAGATAAGTAAGACGTCTGCATACCTTAAGACTGGATAATCATTATCAAATCCTTCCCTTGAAGGAGCATCGGGGTCTCTGAATTTACTGCAAAGAATAGGTGTGGAAGCCGGCAGGGTTTCAAGTTGACCAGTGAATCTATTTATATATTCAGTAAAAACGTTCCATTGTTTCCGCAAATCATCATCGTTCCAATTGTCGAAGAATGGACTTGGTAGCGAGTATATAACATAATTACCAAATGGACCCCATGGTGTGTCGGACCATAAAAGATTCATTGGCCAACTCCAGCCATTCTGGTGATTATATTTGAAATAGAATATTTCTTCACTGGTGCCATTTAAATTGGGGCCAAAAATACTATTGAAATCATTTGGGGAACTTACTTCAATAAGAGAAAATTCTCCTGAATCAATTACTTCTTTTGCCTTGTTTTTTGCCAGTGTCCATTCACCTATGGTTAAGTACACCTCAGCAAGCAGACTTTTTGCAGACCATTTCGATGGTTTTCCGTATTGCGTCGGAGAATTTGGCAGATTATTTTCACCAGCTTGCAAATCGTCGATAATTGCCTGATATACTTCATTTACAGATTTTCTCTCAGTCTCATCCGTAACCGTTGTAAGATAAAGCGGAACACCACCGAAATTTCTAACAAGATGATAGTAACACATTGCCCTCATAAAACGGGCTTCAGCAATTAATGTACTTTTGTCCGATTCACTGATTTCCATTTTAGAAATGTTTTCAATAGAAATGTTCGCATTCCTTATGCTCTGATAAAAACGCAACCACATAGTAGCAGCTCTGTCAATATTAGTTTGGTCAAAACCTTCATATTCTCCTAATGGCCGTGTTGAACCCCTGCCATGGGCATAATCGGCCTGGATATCGAGCATAAGCAGGTAAAGTGTTCTGAAGTTTTCTCTGATAGGCACATAAATCGCATTAAGAGAGGCTATTGCGTCTTCCTTACTTGAATAAAAATTAGCTTCAGATAAACGATCTTTTGGAACTTCTTTTAGAAAATCTTCACACGAGACCAGTGGAAGAATTATTATCATTATTAATATAAATCTTTTCATAATTCGAACTTTTATTAGTTTTTAAAATTTACTCTGACACCAACCATAAAGGCCCTTGATTCAGGGTATCCCCATTGATCTATCCCTTTAGAAATACCTCCTCCTCTTGTGTTAATGATCGGTGAGAAAAAGGAGTACTTTGTAATTGTTAAGAGGTTCTGAACATTAAGATAAACCTCAGAATTATAAAAAGGTGATGTTTCAAACCTGCCTCCTCTAAAAGTGTACGAGAACTTAATGTTTTTCAATTGAATATATGAGCCATCTTCAATATATCTGTCTGATCCTAAATACTGCGTGTGTATACTAATACGAGGGTACTTGGCGTTTGGATTTGGATTATCCTGAGTCCAATAATTTCCCCAGACATCTTTAATTTGATTCTCCCCAAAATACATCCCGTTAGCAACATTCGACAAGTTATAGTTCAGGATATCATTTCCCTGGACACCATTAATCAAAATTGATAATCCAAAATTCCTGTATGTCAGATTTGAGTTTATTCCAAAAATAAAATCAGGATTTGGATCTCCAATAATTCTTCTGTCAAGACTATTGATTGTTCCGTTATTATCCAGATCAAGGTACTTGATCTTCCCTTCTTCAGTAAGCCCATCCTCAACATACCCATAGAAGACCCCTATTGGATATCCCACTCGTACCAGGCTCATTGCTGGTAGGGCATTTCCCAAATTGTCCCCAAAGATATCTCCTCCGGATAATTGGAGTACTTTATTACGGTTGACAGAAATATTAGCTCCCAAATTCCAGGAAATTGATCCCTTGGTTATTCTCGAATCAATCGAAATCTCAAATCCCTTGTTTTCAGTGCTTCCCAAATTTGTAGTCTGCGTTGAATAGCCGGAAGATAATATGACGGGGACTGATGCCAATAAATCATTCGTTTTTTTATAGTAATAATCGAATGTTAAAAGTACTCTGTCATCAAAAAACCCAGCATCCACACCAGCATCAATTTGAGTTGTAGTTTCCCACTTCAGGTTCGGATTTGGCATGATGCTCCCGGGAGCGTATCCAATATTTATTGAATTATCAAAGACGGTCTGAACACTGGAGAGTATAACCAGAGATTGATAGGGAGATACTGCTGTATTTCCTGTTTTACCCCAGCTTGTTCTGAGCTTAAGATTACTTAAAAAATTAAACCTGTCCTTTAAAAACTGTTCATTACTTATTCGCCATGCCAGAGCAGCTGATGGGAAATAACCCCACTGATTGTTTGCTCCAAACCTGGAAGAACCATCAGCCCTCATACTTGCAGTGACTAAGTATTTTCCCATAAATGAATAATTAAATCTGCCAAGATAGGAGAGTATTGAATATTTTGTGTAAGATGAAGTGGGAGTTCCCGGAGAACTACCTGCCTGAAGACTATAGTTTTCAAGTATATCTGATAGAAATCCAGTCGAACTAGCTGATAAATATTGACTATTGTTTATTTCCGAAGTAATACCTCCCATTAGTCTAAAATCGTGATTTATATTATATGTTTTTGAATATGTTAACAGATTTTCGTTAACTAAATGAGAAATCTCAGAATAAGTAACTTGAGCTGAACCTAATGCAGTCTGCTGAAAAATTGACGGAGAATAAAAGTCCCCTCTTCTAACGTCATATTCCAATCCAACTGATGAACGGAATACCAAATCTTTTACAAGTGTCCCCTCAACTGAGACATCTGATAATAATGAATTAGTCTTAGCTAACTGCTTCCTTTCAAGAGCTTGAGCTACAGGATTCTCAGAAATTTCCGGGCTAAATGCATAAGCTCTTACATTACTATAATTACCTTCTTCATCTCGTGGGTTTATTGATGGAGCGGCAACCAAAGCTCCACTTAAGACTCCAAGCCCTCTTTCAGTATTTTGACTTAGAACATTATTAAATACGTTATTACTGAAGTTGGAATTTAAGGATACTTTCCATTTCTGACTTATTTTATGCTCTATACTAGTCCTTGCTTGAAGCCGGTCATAGCTGGAATTGATTACAATACCCTCCTGATTGAAATAACTTGCTGAAACATTAAACGTTGTTTTATTGTTCCCGCCTGAGACTGAGAGAGAATGGTTTTGAATAGGAGCCAACCGAAAAATCTCATTCTGCCAGTTTGTCCCCTCTCCAAACGATGCAATTTGAGCCTCAGTAAAATAAGGCGGCAAACCATCATTGGCAGCTCTTACATTAGCAAGCATGGCAAGTTCCCTGGCATTTAACATATCAATGGTTTTTGATACCTGCTGTATCCCATAGTACCCATCATATGCGATAGTGGTTTTTCCTATTGCACCCTTATTTGTTGTGATAAGGATGACACCATTTGCTCCTCTCGATCCATAAATTGCAGTTGCAGAGGCATCTTTTAAAATTTCAACTGACATTATATCACTTGGATTTAATGTACTTATATCTCCTGCTATAGGAAAACCATCAACGACATACAATGGATTATTACCTCCGAGAAGGGAATTTTCTCCTCTGACTCTTACATTTAAGGTAGCTCCTGGCTGACCAGATTCTTGCAGAATTTGCAATCCTGGAGTTACACCAGAAAGAGACAGAACGGGATTGCTTACTGCCTGTAAAGAGATTTGCTCTTTTTTAACTGAGGTTACTGAGCCAGTCAAATCACTTTTTTTCACTGTACCATAACCTATCACAACAACCTCTTCAAGTGCTCTGGTGTCAGGATATAATTGAATGTCTACAATATTCTTACCTGCTGATGAGGTTTTTTGAGTATTGTACCCGATAAAAGAAAAAACAAGTATCACATTATCATTCGGCACATTTAAAAGATATTTCCCATCTACACTTGTTATTGTGCCAATTGAGGTTCCTTCCACCTGAACATTTACACCGGGCATCGGACTACCATTTTCATCAGTAACAGTACCGGTAATTGTCCGCTGTTGTGTGTATGTTTCAGTGGAAAGATAGCCAGGTGCAAGTATAATTTTACGATCAAAAATTGCGTACTTGATATCAGTGTCGGCAAATAAATTGTCTAATATCACATTGATAAACTGATCATTTTCACTGATATTGACTTTGCGTTCGGTATCCAGCAATTTTTCGTTGTAAAGAAAGAAAAATTCGCTTTCTATTTCAATTTTGTCAAGAACATCAATAAGTTCGGCATTTGAAAAATTGATCGAAAGCCTCGTTTTCTGCGAATAGGCATCGGTTGCGCGTGCTTGCAGAATCCCGAGAATCAGGAGAATAATAGCAATACGCATAATTTTTAGGGTTTTTTTCAGAGAACGAAAAAACACTTCCCCGAAAGGTTTGTTTTTTTTCATAGATTTGTAATGTTTTAAGTTAAAAAATATCTTTCAGATGTTTTTTGGGGAAATCGTTAGCGCGATTTCCTTTTTTTAAATCTTTGCTAAGGACCGTGTATC
>DCVC01000270.1 GCA_002328625.1 Bacteroidales bacterium UBA2198 | reverse complement strand
TCCGGACGATTTTCCCGGAGACCGGGAAATAGA
Organism: Bacteroidales bacterium UBA2198; assembly: GCA_002328625.1. Lineage (GTDB taxonomy): Bacteria > Bacteroidota > Bacteroidia > Bacteroidales > VadinHA17 > LD21. Next base: position 4,329 of record DCVC01000270.1, on the reverse strand, counting down.
CATCAAAAGACGTGCCTTTTCCCGCCTCGCTCTGCACGGAGACGTATCCCTTGTGATCCTTGACGATCCCATATACCGATGCGAGTCCGAGTCCCGTGCCTTTACCCTTTTCCTTTGTGGTGAAAAACGGGTCAAAAATACGGTTGATGATATCTTTTGGAATGCCGCACCCCGTATCGGATATGGTGAGAACCGCATATCTGCCCGCATCCAGATGAACCGGGATATTCGGGACACTGTTGCCGACGTCGGCAACGGCTGTCCTGACGGTAATAAGACCGCCATCAGGCATGGCATCCCTGGCATTGACCATCAGATTCATGATGACCTGTTCGAGCTGGTTCGGATCGCCTTCGATGGTAGGTATCGGGTTGTATAACTCCACCTTCAGACCGATCCGTTTACTGATTACCCCTTCAAACAGCCTGACGGAGTCATTTACCACGTCATTCAGGTTCAGGGGAAAGACTTCATGTGCTTCCCTTCGGGCGAAGCTCAGAAGTTTCGAGACCATGACGCCGGCCTTCCTCGCAGAGCTTTCGATATGCCTGACCCTTTCTTTCGCAGCATCGTCAAGGCTGCTGAATTCAAGGAGCAGCTCCGAATATCCGAGAATGGCGGTCAGGATGTTATTAAAGTTATGCGCGATTCCTCCTGCAAGGGACCCGACCGAATCCATCTTTTGTGAATGCATCAACTGTTCCTGAATCCTCTTCTTCTCCGTGATGTCCCTGGTGAAAAGAAGTATTGAGGGCTCACCGCCTATATTCAGCGCCCTAGCGCTTATTTCGAGGATGACGCTGTTGCCGTCCTTTTTGTAATGATCTGTCTCGAAATTCAGCGTCTCGCCGTTGAGGATCCTCTCCATGCGCTCACCGTACCTGTCTTTTTCTTTCTTTGCCGCAAGAAGCTCGATATTGATCCCGATGAGCGCGCCCTTGTCAAAACCGTGGAGCTCGCATGCCCTCTGGTTGACATTTGTTATCTCTCCGCTGCTGTTCAGGACGATAATACCGTCGGTCGCATTATCGAAAATCGACCGGTGCCACTGCTCTGAGATAGCGAGTTCCTTAGTACGCTCCTGGACTAAATCTTCGAGCTGGGTAGAATATTTAGAAAGGCGCTCTTTTTCCTGGGACAGATCATATTCAAGAGAAAGCTTTCTAATAAGGAGTTGATTATTGTAATATCGCCAGGCCAATCCGCCGAAAACAAAGGATATTAGGAAGACACTGTTATTTATAAATACTCGTAAATTTGTAATATGATCGAAGAGCAAAAGTGGAATGAAATATATAGCGTATACCAGAAACGAGGCTAAGGCTGTGATTCCGATAGAAATAGGGACGAAGCCAATGATAAAAACGACGACAATAATCATACCGGCATAGTAAATCGATTGATGGCCTCCGAAAGAGAAAATCATTAATTCAACCATTATCGCCGTCGTTATAGCGCCTGAAATGGTGATAATTGCCTGTAAAATTTTATTATTTTTTTTAAGTTTTAGAATTAAATATTCCCCCATCATTAAAAAGGCAAATATCATTCTATAAATAAAAAATTTTGCAAAATTTTCAGGTGTTACAAAATAATCTAATATACTTAATATCAAAATAGTAAAAACTCCAAAAGGGAAAAGCAAAAAGGACAAAAGAGATTGAGTTAACGGCAATAGCTCTTTTTTGATATACTCTTCTTTACTCATGGTATTTTATAGTCTGTTTTTTTAGTTCGTAAAATCAATTTAGCAATATCATGGCTAACATAAATTACACCAGATATTCCAACTCCTAACGTTGTCCAGTGACCTGTTAAATAAAGACCTTGAATTGAAGGAGGCCTCCTTAACCCCGGAACTGCTAACTGAGAGGGAGTACTCGCCCATCCATAGGAAGCTCCCTTATAGTTTAAGGTGTATCTATATAATGTAAAAGGTGTCGCAGCCTCTTTATACACTATATGTTCTGATAAATTTGGTATACTATAGCGTTCTATTTTTTCTGTAAGTGATTCTAAGAATTTTGGTTTATTTTTATGCCAAAAAATCCTATTCTTAAAAGCTGCTGGTATGATTGCATATATAGTTGATTTGTCATGAGATATCCTGAAAGTGTATCCGTCATATCCATTAATATCAGTTTTTTGGGCGGATCGATAGGCTCTGTCTAGGTCATAATGCTGAGAGAAAAATATAGCACTTCCCGGCGGTTCTGGTGGCTTAAACTGTTTATTTATTCCTAAGTAGACAATAAAATTTGAAATTGAAGGTATCATATTCCTCAGTTCTCTGAGAAATGCTCTCTCAATTTTTTCCTGCCCCAAGAATTTTAAAAAAGTCTGTCTTGCATCACAATTTGAAACTACACATTGTGATGGTACGAATCCGTCATTTTCAATAACGACACCCTCAACACAACTATTGCTAACCCTTATTTTCCTGACGAGGGATGATAATCGCAGTTCCCCACCAAATTCTTTAAAGCGTTCTGCCAAAGTATTAGACAACACTTGCATGCCCCCAATAGGGTAATATCCTCCATCTATGAAAAATTCAGAAAAAAACTTAGCTCCCATAAAAGCTGACATAAGTGATGGCGGTAATCCACCCATAGCTAATAACGGAAATGATAAAACGGCTTTCAATCTGTCATTGGCAAAGTAGGAATCTAATAAATTTTTGAATGTCCAATTCCGTATTTTGGAAACAGAAACAGAATCGGAATGTGAAAGAAAATAAAAGAAATCCCTGATATTACTGCCTTCTTGCGGAAAGGCTGTTTGAAATTCCTTAATTGTTTTTTCCAAATCATTCCAGAAAGGGATTTTATAATCGGGAGTTATGATAATAGATGGCGGTTCAAAACGTATTATGTTTAATTTTTTATCAATCCCGAGATCTTCAAACACCTTTCTTGTAATTCCATCTTTTCTATAAGCCCCAAAACAATCCGCAGCAGCGTCGAAGGTAAAGTCTTTTCTCTTAAACGAAGTACAATAGCCGCCTGGCTTTAAATGCTGTTCTGCGATAAGCACCTTCATCCCAGCCCTTGCAAGATAACAGCCGCAAACAAGGCCACCTATTCCCGCACCAATTATGACGGCATCGTAGGCTTCCCTGTTATTTTCTGACTTCATCTTCCTGTTGCTGAATAAGCAAGTTCTGTACCAATTCAACTGCCTGCTCTACGGTTGTTATATTCGGGACATCTTCATCTCTTACAGATATTTTAAATTTTTTTTCGATTGCCACAGTAATCTCAATGGCTTTAATGGAATCTATTTCAAGGTCTTTATAAAAATTAGTATCAGGTTTGATCTCTTCCTCGTCAAATCCTGAAACATCAGATATTATCGATATTATTTCCCTCTCAATATTCTGAGACATAAGTATTTCTTTCCCCCTTTATCAATATTATTATTGTGTAAATTTCTTTAATACTAAAGACGCATTATTACCTCCGAAGGCATAGGAATTATTCAAAGCTATATTAATTGTATGCCTTCTTGCCTGATTCGGGACACAGTCAATGTCGCATTCAGGATCTGGCGTCTCATAATTAATTGTTGGTGGAATTATGTCATTTTTTGTCGCAATAGTACAAGCCATTGCTTCAAGTGCAGAGGCTGCTCCCATTGTATGACCGAGCATGGACTTAATAGAACTAATCGGTATGTTTTTATATCGTGGACCGAAGACCTTCTTAATTGCAGCACATTCTGTTCTGTCATTAGCTACGGTGCCCGTACCATGGGCACTTATATAATCGACATCGTCCGCGTGGACACCGGCCTCTTGCATTGCCTTTACCATGCACTGAGCGATTCCTTCAATCGATGGTTGGGTCATATGCTGTGCATCACAACTGAGACCATAACCCAGTATCTCCGCATATATTGGAGATTCTCTTTCCAAGGCAGTTCCAAGTGATTCAAGAATGAGAATACCCGATCCTTCCGCTACCATCATACCTTTTCTGTTCCTGTCAAAGGGCTGACATTTTTCGGGTGCAACTGCAGAGAATTGATTAAAACCTGTAAAAGATATGCGTGAAAAGGGATCCGATGCACCTGCGAGGACGATATCTGCCTTATGCAAACGTATTAAATCGAAGCCATAACCGATCGCATAATTTCCTGCAGCACAGGCGGTGGAGAAGATATAATTTGCTCCGCCAAAGTTTAGATCCCTTGCTATTGCTGCCGGCGTTGAATGAACAGGAAGCTGGCATATTAGATTTTCTTCTAAAACTTCATTATTTATGAGTTTATCATTAATATGTTCTATAACCTGGACGGAACCTGATGTTATTCCTATACAGGTGCCGA
>DCVC01000176.1 GCA_002328625.1 Bacteroidales bacterium UBA2198 | reverse complement strand
ATGAGGTAACCAAAACCAGGGGGAGAGCGGACCGGCTCGGAGACAAAGAGCACTTCATTGGGCCGCTCGACCTGGACCCGGAAGTAAAGATCGGTGTAGGCATGGAGAAACAACGTCATCGGATTGTCACCCGGATCTGATAATTTCGCCTGGCTGAAAGTATGGATCCGGAATACAGAGTCAGAAAATCCTGCTTTCAGAAACCTGTTCCTGGTTAATTATGACGGTGGGTTGATCACTTCTTCAGTTTCCCTTGGATGGAATGACCGGCCAGCATCAACGCCTGCAGTCAATTCAAAAACAGCGTATAGTTTTGACAACGCGGAAAAAGCTGAATTTATAGACAGGAATCTAACTGAGTCGATCAGGCTTTACAGTGAGGCATTGGCCTTTTCATCTTTTCCTCAGGAACGTGCTTTAATACTGTCGCGGATCGGACGCTGCTATTTTAAACTCGGAGAATACCGAAAAGCTATTTATCAATACAGAAAGATCCTGGATATAGAGAACGAAACAATGAAAATTGGCAATGTCCCGGCAACTGTAATTGCCCTCTCCCAGATTGCTGACTGCTACAAAGCACTGTGCTCTGATAAGGAACAATATGAAACCATGCTGGAGCTATATCAACAATTGCTTGACAATCCATGGAACCTTGCAGGCGGTGATTATTTATACTATCTGAAATCTGTAAGTGAAAAAATACATAATTCAGGAAATACGCTCAGAATTGCTGACTCTGCTGAAAGGAATATTGGGCATCTGCTTATAAAGGAAGAGAAACTGTTTCAAAAAATCAGGTTTATTGAAATCATTGATCGGGTTATCTTGCCTGAAATGATATCTGAGCTAAGGAAGGGATCTTCTTCCGAACTAAGATCGCATAATATTTCCCGCGAGGTGAATGATTCAATATTTCAACTCAGTTACTTTAAGCTTCCGGCAACATTTCAGCAGTCACAGTTACTGGCATTGGGTTATCAGTTCGAAAAGGAGTATATTCTTTCAGATCTGTTTCCCGGTGTACTGGCATCTGTGGAGTTTGGCAAAGACATACTTGTTGGTATTTTGAACCAGAATGACAGTGTTTTATATATTCAGGATGAACACCAGTTGCCGGAGTATCTTGTAACTACCGGCTTCTCTCAGCAATTTACTGGCTGGAAAGTTGCTTTGTTTGATCCGGACGTAAAATCAATTGAACAACTTACAGGAAAAGAGAAACAACTCTACATGATACTTTTCATAGGAATCATACTCGTGATGCTCATCGGGATCATTCTGATGATACGAGCTGTAATCCACGAATCAGAGATCTCACGCATGAAATCTGAATTTGTCTCGAATGTGTCACACGAGCTTAAAACACCTTTAGCTCTTATCCGCATGTTTGGCGAAACACTCGATTCGGGAATAGTAAACGAAGAGAAAGACAAACAGAAATTCTACAGTATCATAAGAAAAGAAAGTGAACGCCTGACACATCTCATTAACAATGTGCTTGATTTTTCCAGGATGGATGCCGGAGTCAAAGAATATAACTTCCAGGAAGCTGATCTTGTTGAAGTTGTAAGGGGTTCACTGGAAGCATATAAATTCCAGATCAGTGACAATGGATTTCAGATTGAAATCGAGCTACCTGATGAACCATTGATCCTTAAAATTGACAAGGATTCGATCTCACAGGTGCTTCTGAATTTGTTGAACAATGCAGTTAAATATTCAGATGAAGAAAAACATATCCTGGTCAAAGTTCAAAAAGATTCGACTTCTGCTTCGATTTCGATTGCTGATCGTGGCGTAGGAATACCGAAAGATGAATTAAAAAAGATCTTTGACAAATTCTACCGCGTCTCAACTGCCAGGACAAAAGAAACGCGAGGCAGTGGATTGGGGTTAACACTTGCAAAGCATATTGTTGAAGCACATGGCGGGACAATAGAGGTTGAAAGCGAAGTTGGCAAGGGTAGCATTTTTACTGTGAGGATACCGTTGCCTGGAATCTAAAGTCCACAGTCCTCAGTCTTCAGTCTGCAATAAATTGCCGACTGGAGACTGGAGACTGGAGACTGGAGACTGGAGACTGAGTACTAAAGATTTTATAACTTTTGATACATTTAAAGATAAATGAAAAAGATCCTGATAGTTGAGGACGAACAAGACATGGTCACTGGTTTGAAATTCAACCTTGAGGCACGGGATTACGATGTTATCGCTGCATATGATGGTGAAACAGGTTATCAGAAGGCACTCACGGAAAAGCCTGATCTTGTTATCCTTGATCTCATGTTGCCAAAGCTAAACGGCTACGAGGTATGCAAGCTCCTGAAAAAGGAAATTCCTGACCTCCCGATCATCATGCTTACTGCAAAAAGCCAGGAAGCTGAGATTGTTACAGGACTGGAGATCGGTGCGGATGATTATATCACAAAACCTTTCAGTGTCCTTGAGCTTCTCGCACGTATAAATGCCCTTTTCAGGCGGGTGGCGCCTGGCACCGGGCTGCAGGAAATTCACCGGTTTGGTGATCTCGAAATCAATTTTAAAAAATATAATGCGCAGAAAAAAGGTAAAGCACTCAGACTTACTCCCCGGGAGTATGAGCTGTTAAGGTGTTTCATAGAGAGGCAGGGGGAGATAATAACACGTGAAGGGCTTCTAAAAGAGATCTGGGGTTATGATTCATATCCGGATACCCGTACTGTTGATACCCATATAGCAAAGCTGCGACGTAAGATTGAAGATAAGCCTGAAGAACCAAAGCTAATAATAACGGTTCATGGCATAGGATATAAATTCCTTTGAAATATACAGTTACAATGTTTTACGTTCTTTTACAAACTATAAATAACTATTCACAAGTCCCGGCATACCTTTCAGGTGAAAATAATTCTGACACCAAAAAGAGGAGGTTATTATGAAAACCGGAAAAACACTAACAATTATCATGGCTATCGGCCTGGTATTAGGAAGTTATAATTCTTATGCCCAGACAGCTGAGGAACTCCTTCCAAAAGCTATTCAGCTCGAAGAGGTAAAGGGTGATCTCGATGAGGCTCTGAAAACATACCAGCTGATACTCAATAAGTATCCTGATAACAGGGAAGTCTGTGCAGAAGCAATGTTACATCTTGGGATATGCTATGAAAAACTGGGATTGGACCAGGCCAGGCAGACATACAGAGATGTGATCAGTAAATATTCGGAACAGCCAGATAAAGTGGCTATGGCACGGGACCGGATTTCCCGGCTTGATGCCTATACTTCCGAATTAATTGCCAAAGCTGAACAGCACTTGAAAAAAGGTAACGAACTGTTTAAATTATGGGAATATGAGTCAGCCATAAAGGAATATGAAAATGCCATAAAGTCCGGACCCAATACACAGTTAGCGCTTAATGCCCGGTATTGCATTGGTCAGTCGTGGTACAAGGCAGGAAAATATGATTCAGCTTTAGCAACGTTTAAAAAGCTGATTGAAGAGAATCCCAAAAGCAATATAGCTCCGGTAACCGAACTTATGGTAGCTCAGGTGAAGCATGCAATGGAGAACGACAAAACTCAGGCAACAATAAATAATTCTTCCGATGAAAATACCATTATTGATACTGAAACAGGAATCAAATACACCAAAATCAGATCTTTTTCCGGTAAAAATGATTTAATAAGTTATACTTCAGGAGGTTTTAACCTTTCACCGGATGGCCGGTTTATGGTGCTTGAAAATATGGTGATCCCAACAGATGGCAGTGAAGCTTTTGAACTGGTCGACATGAAGGCCACCCGTAGCATATATTCACCTGATATGAAAAAAGCTGCATTTTATGCCGACAGTGCTATTTGGGCTGTTTCCGTTTCCACTGAAACCGGCCGGTCAACAGGACAACCGAAAAAACTTGTGAAAGGACGTTATAGATACCAGAATCCGGTAACCTGGTCACCCGATGGGAAAAAAATTGCTTACCAAAGAGTGGATGCAAAAACTGCAGGTGCTGTCTGGGCTGTCTCTGTTGCAGATGGCTCACTTTATACGGTTACCGATGAAACTGGTGCTTACTATTTCCCGGCCTGGTCCCCTGACGGGAAAACAATTGCCTGCTGGAAAAACCGTAAGGAGGTTTGGCTTTACCCTGCTGAAGAGGGGGAACCAAAAAAAATAATAGATGTTGGCGGATTCCCTTTCTGGTCCCCTGACGGAAAATGGTTGTATCATTCTAACTGGGAATTTCGCAAGCTCTACTGCCTCTCTGATAATCGAAATTTTGACCTTATCACACCCGTCGAAGTTGGTGATATCATCGGATTTTCCCATGACGTTAAAAAGATGCTCTTCTACCGTCCATCTTATGAGACTAAGTGGGGATTTAAGGTAGCTTCATCTTCAGGTGGACCATCATTTGAACCAGCCAGGGATATTGATGTATATAACATAAATTGGTCTCCTGACTGTAAAAAAGTTCTTGCTCAGGGAGAAAATCCGGCCGGAGACATAGTTTATAGAATAATCCCCCTGGGGGGAGGAGAATCATACATGCTGAATATTGAAGTTGATGTGGATGGGAAGGTCTTACCCTTTGATATTTCTCCTGATGAGAAAAAACTTGCCTTTACTGTGACCAGGGATGATGGAAGGAAGGATCTTTATATAGCACCAATATCTGTTAAAGATGCCAGGACAACAGGTCCGGCCAAATTGATTATTGAAGGATGGTCAGTTGTTGCTTTTAATGTCGACTTCTCATGGTCAGATGATGGAAGCAAACTGGCATTAATTCACAAAAATGATATCTTGATTGTACCTTTAACCGGAGGGGAACCTGCATATATAACAAATTCTCCTGAAAAGAAACGCTGGATAAGGTGGTCGCCAAATGGTGAAATGTTATCATATTATACTGATTACGCTGAAGATAAAACATCAAGGACGCTAACCATAATCTCTGCATCAGGAGAAAATTCAAGAAAAATATTTGAAGATTGTGTTACTGCTGCCTGGTCTCCGGACAGCAAACGATTTTCTGTCTATGCCGGAGGAAAGATTTTAATTATGTCCAGTGATGGCAGTGACGTCAAACAAATTTTTAACGAAGATGATGATAACCTGACCAATCTCTCAAGTGCTATTTGGAGTCCTGACGGGAAGAATTTAGCCTTCCTTGGATCAAATTCTGAAACAGAAGAAAGTTATTTGTTTATGATCTCGCTGGAGAATGAGAAAATAACCAGGCTTGCTCCGGAGGATAATTCACCTGATAAATATAGCCTTCGATGGTCACCGGATGGGAAATGGATATCTTATCTGACTGAAGAGGTTAAAAAAGTACGTTTTGAAGGAACCATGTGGGAAGCAGATTTTAAAGAGGTTATTGAGAAACTAGCGAAGTGAGGTTATGTGGGTGTTTAGCCAAAGGGGCACGCGGAGTTGACAATGCCTGTTCTGGTCTGTAGATGGTTCCATCAATTTAAGATTTGATAATTTCATCCAAATTTTCTAATGTGAATATCAGAGTGTCATTCAGATTTCATGTTATTTTAGTGATGAATTAAACCATATCACTATGAAGGAGAAATTCCTCGATCTGTGGATAA
>DCVC01000393.1 GCA_002328625.1 Bacteroidales bacterium UBA2198 | reverse complement strand
GGAAAATTAATGCTGTGATAAATACGAAATAGCATACTTGAAACAAGGAAACAGGGAACCGCTGAGATTCGGATAAAAAAATACCGGGCAGATAAGCATCATCAGGCAGTTCCGCAGCCATCAAGCTCTAAAAAGGCAGTAGTGACTATTAAACCCAAATAGACTCAGTCGTCAAACCTCTATGTACGCTGCCTATAGTTGTTAAAATGCAACAATAAGTAGCGTTTTTACAACTAATAGTATACCAGAGTGGTGGCTAAATCCGGCGACCCGGAGAAGAATAAAATTGCTGATGCTGTGTGGAATCGCACCTCTTTTAATGCTATGTATATTGCCGATATAGTTTTCATGGGTACACAGGAGGACTGCTCTTTTGAAAACTGCTCATTTACAAGAGTGACATTCCGGAATGCAACGCTTAATAACACTTTCTTCAAAAACAAGAGCCTGAAACGTATCCGGTTCATTGATTGTCAGGCCGATCGGATGACTTACGAATTCCTGAAAACGGTAAGGCAGATTTAACCGGTACCACACAAATATTTGTATGAACAAAGATGGTAATTGGCGTTAGACTGTACGTGAAGCCAATAATGTATGCGAAAACACTCCTGAAAAGCCAAAATCCATAAGAAAGTAACTTAAAACCTCCTCCCCATCTGTCGGGACAGTTAACCAACCAGTCATACCTCATTGCAAAGGCGATTATGCAAATCTTTGAGAAAATCAAGATTAGTCAATTCATGTTTGCGGATTTTTCTGACAGCAAAATATGAAACAAACAGACCAATCGGTGTTCCGATAATAAGTCCGATCATTGCCTCGGCTGAGCCAAGTACCTCAAGAAATGGCTTATTTTCAAAATATACATGAATTGATAAGACTGTCAGTGCATAGGTAAGTGGCAGAATAACTATGTATAATTTATTGAACTTCCCTTTTAATAATATGGATAAATGTTTGATTCTTAATTCTAACCAATTCCTTAAAGGTTGATTGGGATCTTTATCCTGCAATTTATACCAGGACACCAGCCCGGAAACAATTGATAATGTTGAAATTATCCCCAGGCTTATATTATTTATAAGATAGATAGGATCATCTAACCGATTCAGTGAAGTAAAAGTCAGAAAAATTAACAGGCCGATCCCGGAAAGTATTCCAGCACCCATGATATAGAGAAATTTATTTATCGTATTTCTGGTTACAGAAGCCAGGAGTAGTTTCAACTCGTCTTTGGATTTCTGATGAATATCTTTATCAGAATCCTTCCAGATTTTTACTAATTCATTATTCTCCATCTTTCAAATTTTTAAATTTTGTTTTATTGATTCTTTTGACCTGTTGATACGTACACCAACATTCGAAGTTGAAATGCCAATAATTTCCGAGATTTCATCGTAAGTCTTTTCTTCAAGATATAATAGCATGATTGACTTATCAATTCCATGAAGCCTGGAAATCGCACGTAATAAGATTCGATATTTTTCACTTAATTCTATTTCTTCTTCAATATCAGTCATGTCAGTTGCCTCGGGCAACTCTTCACGGTATTCAATCCTTGAGTCCTTTTTGATTTTTAGTATTGATGTATTTATAGAAACAGCATAGATCCATGAACCAATGCTATTTTTATTCTGCAACTTTGGAAATGACTTCCATAGTTGATAAATAATTTCCTGAAAATTTTCTTCTCTGTCTGATCTGTTTCTGAAATAGATAAGATTGACCTTGTGTAGAATACCTTGATAATTGGATAGTATTTCAAGAAATTCCTCCTTCATTGATTTCATCTCAATTCTTTCAATAAAGTAAAACTTTGAAAAGATTTATTACAAAAGAAATGTAAAATATATATTATCTGACTGATTATTTGGCTGCACCAGCTTGGTACTGGTGAGTAAACGGAGTGCCACTGTTTGCCGACGGGTTGAGAAACAAACTAATAACGGCGAACAAATAGTCTTGAATAAACTTGACTCTCTTAAAAAAATATCTTATGTTTGTTAACTATTATAAGAGAATCATTCTTATCAGATAATTATAAGTAATGAGAATAACTGAAATAAGAAATAGGCTGACTGAGAAAGGACTAAAAGTTACTCCTCAGAGGATTGCTATTTTGGAAGCTATTATTAAACTCAATAATCATCCTTCTGCTGATAGCATAATTGACTATATCCATAATTACCATCCAAATATTGCAACCGCAACAGTTTACAAAGTTCTTGATGCTTTAGTTGCTAATGAACTAATAATGAAAGTAAAGACAGAAAAAGACGTTATGAGATATGATGCCGTAATGGAAAGACATCATCATTTATATTGCTCCGTATCCGATCGAATTGAGGATTTTGTTGATAATGAGCTAAATGAAATGGTAGAAGAGTATTTTAAAAAAAAGAAAATTCCTTATTTTGAAATTGAAGATGTAAAACTTCAAATTATAGGGAAGTTTTTACACGACAATTAATAAGTAAATACAATTATCAGAAGAAATAAACCAAATCCGCTTATAAACTAATAGTCATAAATATGGAAAGTAACTCAGATAAAATCAGCAAGTGTCCGGTTACCGGTGCAACCCACAAGCACAGTGTTGGAACAAGCGGAACAAAAAATCGCAACTGGTGGCCTGATCAGTTAAAATTGAACATACTGCGACAACACTCTCCCGCCTCAAACCCGATGGGTGATGGTTTTGATTATGCTGAAGAATTTAAGAGTCTCGATCTGGGAGCTTTAAAAAAAGATCTGCACAGGCTTATGACTGACTCTCAGGATTGGTGGCCTGCCGATTTCGGCCATTACGGACCCTTGTTCATCCGGATGGCCTGGCACAGTGCAGGCACATACCGCACAGGAGACGGCAGGGGAGGTGCAGGAAGCGGACAGCAGCGATTTGCCCCGCTTAACAGTTGGCCTGACAACGTCAACCTCGACAAGGCACGAAGACTGCTTTGGCCGATCAAGCAAAAGTATGGCCGGAAAATATCCTGGGCCGACCTGATGATTCTGGCTGGCAATGTCGCTCTGGAATCCATGGGATTCAAAACCTTCGGATTTGCCGGTGGGCGAGCTGATGTCTGGGAGCCTGAGGAGGATATTTATTGGGGTGCTGAAACCAAATGGCTTGGTGGTGATGAACGATATGCACATGGGTCGGAAGGCGTGGAAAAAAAAGGAGCAGTACTTGTATCCGACGAAAATGCAGACGGAGATATCCATTCCCGTAAGCTTGAAAATCCGCTTGCCGCAGTACAGATGGGTTTGATATACGTTAATCC
>DCVC01000111.1:1586-3035 GCA_002328625.1 Bacteroidales bacterium UBA2198 | reverse complement strand
AAAGAGGTATTATGCCATTCAACAGATTCAAGCGGAGGGTTGCCAAGACGGGAACCACCAAGGGAATTGTAATCGGGGCCACGTATGGCATCTATGAAAAAGAGACTTATATTTAGTGTCCTGACCGGCTTATAATCAAGCGCCAGATACCACTCCCGTGCATTATCCTTTAGATAATGACCCAGGTTAAAACCGGCTGTCTCGAAGGTCAACGTCGGGACATAATGCTGATAGGATAGAGGATATGTATATGTAAACTCTGTGGTAAATGAAAGATTCTGCAGAGGAAAGTTGCTTAACCTGAATCCTGTTTTCCAGCTGAGGAAATTCCATTCGTCTATTTCGGTAAACCGGCTCACCGATAACTCATCCACAAACAAAGTCAGGTGAAGATGCAGGTTCTTAATATTCCGTGAGCTGATGTCAACGAACATCTGTGAGTTCATGTTATCAATCCCGGAGGTCTGGGAATGATCGACCGATTTATAAAAGAAAAGGGGAATAAGATAAGCCGGATTGAAATGGCGGTCGTTATAGACTATACTGTTGCCTGCGGAAAGAATGAGGTTTTTTACCGGGATAAACGAAAACATATTGGCGGCGATATATTTCTTATGATACACCTCGCGGTAGTCTGTTCCGTAGCTGTTTGTTACCCAGTAGGAGCGGGAGCTGTCGACGACCATGGAATTGAGCCATCCGTGAAAGTAGTTGAAATTGAACCACTTTGCCGGATTAAGATGCAATTGTAACTGTACAAAAGTAGGATTATTGCCTCCCAGGATGTTTGCCCCGTTATAGTTATTGCCCCATTGCTGCCTTTCTTTTACAAGTCCTGCATTTCCCCATTTCCACGACCAGGTGACACCACCCTGCATCTCGCTCCAGTCAGTGCTTCCCTTAATATGCCCTCCTTCCCTCTTTGTCAGGTATTCCGGACGGCCAAGCAGGGGTTTTTCGTGATTATCCCGCAGGGAAGCGTAGAAGCCCCAGCGCTGTACATATCCTCTTACCTCAGCCCCGTTCCTCAGGTATGTTGCCCTGCCTGATGAGTTGGCGAATAACTCTCCCCCTATTATCGGATTTACTGTAAGCGAGAAGAGTGAATCCCTGTAATGAAATAGATCTCTCCCCGATCGTGTGGTTGCAGTTCTGTCAGGTTGAGCTTTTAATCCTTTTTGCCAAAATGCTTTAATGCCGTAACTCCCCGGATCATCAAGCTCCTTTCCGAAATCCATGAGGTAGAAATCAAGCTCTTTCAGCTGTCTGCTGTTTAACTGTTCTCTTTTCTGATCAGCCTCATGAAGCCGTTGAGCAATATATAGTCTTGAATATGGTTTGACGGCTGAGTTGATCTCTGTTACCTGCAGGCCGGCCAGTTCATCGAGGAATTCGTAAACACCGGTGTTGGTTACAGGGTGTGGCACCTCCTGCGCCAAAAGAAAATCC
>DCVC01000111.1:0-1496 GCA_002328625.1 Bacteroidales bacterium UBA2198 | reverse complement strand
GGTTTAAGGATTAGGTGGATTATTTAATAAAATCATATATTTACAATGCTGTATTTCTTTTTGTTAAATTAAAAAATAACTAAGATGTATCAATTTGCATTTGAAAAGCTTGATGTGTGGAATGAAGCCAAAAACATGACAAAAGATTTGTATGTTAAAACAAAACTATTTCCTGAATCTGAGAAATTCGGTCTTATTAATCAGATACGAAGGGCAGCAGTATCTGTCTGTTCAAATATTGCGGAAGGCTCTTCAAGGCGGTATTTAAAAGAGCAAATAGTATTCTATCAGATTGCTTATTCCAGTCTTATGGAAGTCATGAATCAGGTAATTATTTCTGCCGATTTGGATTTTATTGATAATGAATATCAGGAAGAAATCCGGGAAAGAATACTTCGTATTTCACGGATGCTCAACGGATTAAGGAACTCAACCAAGAATTGTACCTGAAAGATTTGGAGAGTGTAAGGTAAAAAAGTTGAAAGGTTGAATGGTTAAGAGATTGTGTATGTTCCCAACCTTTAAACCCTTAAACCTTTAAACCCTTAAACCTTCACAGCTTTACGATAATATTAATGAATATTCTACCTTTACCCTGAAAAAAGATCAACCGGCATATGACATTTCACAAATTCACGGCAAAACTCTCCCATTTGATATTCCGGTTCCTGAAGGGTCTGATTAATTTCCTCGATGCGGCATTCTCAGGTTTCTGGCTGGGAGTAATGAGCCGGAAGAGTTTTGACTTTTCTGATGAATTGTACTATAACCGGAATAAGAACTATACAGATGATAAATATAATCTGTCGGGGCTTTTTAACTGGGAAAAGGCAATGATTGAAAAACATTTCTCAAGTGCCCGGACCATCTTATTGATAGCTGCCGGAGGAGGCAGGGAGGTGTTGGCGCTGAGCAGGATGGGCCTTGAAGTTGACAGTTACGAATGCAATGCCGGGCTTGTTGAATATGGAAATGCATTTCTTGAAAAGAATAAAAACGAAAGCAGAATAAAATATTTGCCAAGAAACGCTGTGCCCGTGGAGATAAAGAAATATGACGGTATTATAATAGGCTGGGGCGCCTATTCGCATATTCAGGGTAATAGAAACAGGCTCTCTTTTCTTGAACGATTATATCCGTTCATGCATAAGGAGTCAAGGCTTATGATCTCCTTTTTATGGGTTCATAAAAGAACAGGAAGGGATAAAATAGTGAAAAATGTCTCCAACTTTTTCAGGATGTTCACAAAAAAAGATAAAACAGAACCGGGCGACAAGCTTGAACCGGGTTTTATCCATTATTTTATTGAAGATGAAATCAAAGGCGAATTAACCAGGGCAAAATACAACGTCTTGGATTATTACGCTTCCGAATATGGCTGCTTAATTGCAGGTATTTAAATCAGAATGGTGTACGGCGGGCTGCAGGTCGCCCGTTTTCCGCAATGCAGCACCCTGTTCTGGAAAGAGCGTAATGTGAATAATCCTGTGTCCATC
>DCVC01000172.1 GCA_002328625.1 Bacteroidales bacterium UBA2198 | reverse complement strand
TAATGCAGACCGGTTGCAGCAATATGAATATCAATATATTCTGAAGATGAGACTTCAAGGTCTCCCCATTTGCCATCTTTATAATGACAGCGAATATTGTAATCCGTTTTAATATACCCGAAAGGCAGATTTTTCCAGTCAAGGTTTTCCATAATGTTTCTCTAATTCCCGGGATAAAAATACATTTTTAAAAAATAATCCCGCCAGTATTAAATACATAAAATTGACTATTTATTATAGACCTCAAGAGCTGATATCTGATCTTCCATAGAAACACTTCTGAGAAGCTTGCCAGTGCTCGTGAGGAATTCATGATCATACAGAAGCTTTTTCTGGATATCGTACCAGGTTTTATTGTCGGTCACCTTCCCATATTCTATCCTTTCCCTGAAGAGTTTGTCAGTTAACGTGATATAATCAACTCGCCCAAGATAATCGTATCTTGCATCATGTAGTATTTTATCCGAAAGCGATTCAGGGTGATCATTAAAAGAATTTCTTATAAGGTTTTCAGCACTTTCAATATTCTCACGGTTGAAGCCGTATCGGGGTAAAACATCCTCCAAAAGATTGAATGACGCATCTTCAGGTTTGTCATAATCAGCAGCAAATCCTGTCAGAAGGAATATTGAAGCCAGTTTCAGGTTAATATACACATCATCCGGAAGATTTTCAGCTTTGGTCAGCAAATCAACCTGACTACACAAGTTTCTCAGATGTGCAGGATTATGAAAATAAAGATTTGGTGAGGCCTCTTCGCTATAAAGCTTATTGATCATCTCTTCAATATCCTGAAGCTTAATCATTTGTATCTTAAGAATAAAGTTCCTGTTTGGGGTGCCATTTTCATCACAAAGCCCCGCGACAATTCCCTTAACAAAATACATGTCAAGTTCTCCTTTGTATTTAACCGGCATCCTGCCCCTGTATTCACATATGAAATACTCTTTTACAAATTCATAAGTGGTACCTGAAATATTTATCTTCCCGGCTTCACCCGATGATTCCATTCTGCTCGCAGTATTGACCGTATCGCCCCAGATGTCGTAGGAGAGTTTCTTCTGTCCGACAACTCCCGCAATTACCGTTCCAGTATGTATTCCAATCCTGATGTCCCAGAATTTAATACCTGCCAGCTCTGCCGATTCTTTTATCTTTTTCATATAAGTCTGCATTTCCAGGGCAGCCAGAATAACCTCAACAGGATTGGTCCTGTTTTTTTCAGGTATTCCCCCGGCACACATATAGGCATCTCCAATAGTTTTGATTTTTTCAATCCTGTATTTTTCAACAACTGAATCGAAATGGAAAAAGAACTTGTCCAGTTCGTCTATTAACACCTCGGGATTCATCTCTTCAGCAATCTGAGTGAAACCCTGAATGTCTGAAAACAATACCGTTACAAAATTGTATTTCATTTTTGTCGCCTTGCCTTTTTCCATAATCTCATCTGCGGTATCCTTTGGAAGGACATTTGCCAGCAGCTTTTCAGTCTTCTCCTTGTCAGTGATCATCTCTTCAGTCTTCTTGTTTATCAATTGTTCAAGTAAGAATTGTTTATGGTCGAATCTTCTTTTCAGCATCTGGTAAAAGGCAAGGAAAGAAAGCAGCAATAACACAGGATATGAGATAATTGCAGGAGCTGATAAATACCACAGGGGCAATATTCTGAAAACCAAGGGATCCAATTCCCCCGACCGGCCATCTGAATCCCTGAACCGGACATGAAAACTGTACCGTCCCGCCGGCAGGTTTGTATATTCCTTTAAGTCATTTGTGAGCCATTTTGTTGGCTTCTCGTCAAATCCTTCCAGGAAAAACTGATATTCAAAAATACCGGCAGGTTTTAATTCAAACAGTATATTATTCGTGTTATATTTCAGAATATGATCATTTGCAAGGAAATGACCGGGTTCAGGCGTATCAGAATATGAAAAAATAACTGAATCCCCGTTCAATATAATTCCTGAGATAAAGGGTTCATTATCTGAATATAATGAATCATTTGCCTGGATAAACTGATGGATAAATACCAGGAAAACAATAATCATGGAAAGGAGTCTCAACTTCTGACAGTGAAGCATATAAAAAAATTCTCTTTGATACAATTTCAAATGTAGCATATTAAACAGAGAGACCCAAAGAGTAGAGCAATTTTGAGTATTTTTACCAACTGTATAACATAAGTCATGAAGAAATTAGTATTTGCTTCGAACAATAAGAACAAGATAGAGGAAATAAGCCATATCCTGGGGAACAGCTTCACCCTGCTGAGTCTGAGAGATATAAACATGGAGGAAGATATTCCTGAAAATGAAAAGACTCTTGAAGGAAATGCTCTTTTCAAGGCCAGATATATCCATAATGTGACAGGACTGGATGTCTTTGCTGACGACACGGGTCTCGAGATTGAAGAATTGAACGGCCTGCCGGGTGTACATTCCGCACGATTTGCAGGAGATGATAAGAACAGCATGGCGAATATTGATAAAGTACTTGATCTGCTTGGAAACAATCCTCACCGTAAAGCAAGGTTCCGTACCGTCATTGCCCTTATTTTTGAAGGAAAAGAGTATTTTTTTGATGGAATTGTCACGGGGATAATTACCAGAGAAAAAAGGGGCAGAAAAGGATTCGGCTACGACCCTGTTTTCATGCCGGATGGAAAGGATATCACTTTTGCCGAAATGGAACTTGATGAAAAAAACAGTATCTCCCACCGTGCAAGAGCCTTTGAAAAACTAAAGGAATTCTTGGCAGGGAAGCTCCCTTCAGAAAAAAAAAATAAAACATTTTAGCTGTTTAATAGTCTGATGGCAAGATCATCTGTAATAATATTGGCCTTCCTGATCTGCTGTGAAACAGGTGGTCAGGCTCCGGTAGGAGCATGGTCCGATCACCTCAGTTACAATACTACGGTGAAAGTTGCGGTGAGTCCAAAAGAGGTCTATGCATCTACAGGTTCTTCAATTAT
>DCVC01000316.1 GCA_002328625.1 Bacteroidales bacterium UBA2198 | reverse complement strand
TTGTTCAGTCCCGCATCAGAGTAGACCTTGACCGTTGCACATCCTGATACCAGGACAATGGCCAGAATAATACCTGTAATTAGTTTTAACCTTTTCATATTTTCAGACTTTAGTAGACTGTTACTAAGTTAGGAAAGAAAAGGCCTCAAGTCAAGTCTTTTTTAACATTCTCATTGTTGCCA
The DNA here is from genome assembly GCA_002328625.1 of Bacteroidales bacterium UBA2198. Lineage (GTDB taxonomy): Bacteria > Bacteroidota > Bacteroidia > Bacteroidales > VadinHA17 > LD21. The sequence continues at coordinate 3,519 of DCVC01000316.1, read as the reverse complement.
TAGACGCTCGAGCTGCTGGCATAGACTATGGAATAAAAAGATCATGAGTATCTCTCAAGTAATTCCTTAATTTTCATAAGATAACCTTTCCCATACTTCAGATCAGGCTCAAGGTAATTTCCTTCTCCCCATTCGTTCCAGGCTTTAATGAAAATTATATTATTTTCTGAATTCTTTGATCTGATGTTTATAAGAAGTGATTCAAACAGTTTACCAAAATTTTCCGGAGTAGAATTTGTTAATACAAGTGCACGCTTCCCGCTTCTTGGAGAATGATCAAAATTTGGTAAAATACAAGGAAAAACATTTTCTGTCACATTAGTATTTTTAATTACGTACCTGCTATACAGTTTATAATTTACGGATTTTGGAATTGCGAGAAATTTTCTGCGAGCCCAGAGATATAGTCTAAAAAAAACATTTGAATTTTTAAAGGGTTCCGCTATTGAATCAAAGGTTACAGAGTTAAACCCCAGTTCCAAATACTTTTCAATATTTGCTTTTGCTACACAGTAAGCAATGAAATGTATTCCGTCCAAACCGTTACTTTTTGCTAAATCATTCCAGTGTTTAATAAAAGCCGAAGCATCTGGTAAATCCATTGGATCCCATATTATAAAAAGAGGCATATTGTTTATCCTGATGTACCTTTTGTCTTTGAAAGCTGGTAAAACTGAAAAGAAATGATCAGAATAATCTTTAATACCGGGATATTTTTGTTCAATCAGAACTTTATCTTCTTTGCTTGCCGTCCAGGTCTTGGCTTTCCAGCTATGGTTAGCCCAGCCAAGGCAAAACGGGAAGTCAGGCTTTCCTGAAGCTAATACTTCATTAAAAGGTCTGTCAAGCAGCCGAATCCCATTCCCAAACCAATAATGCCAATAACAAAATCCTTCTATCCCATGTTCTCTTGCCATTTGAGCCTGAGCTTCTCTTACTTCCGTAAGCCGGAGGTCATAATACCCTAAGTCTGCAGGAACCCGCGGCTGATAATGTCCCATAAAGAATGGTTTGGCCTTACCAACATTAGTCCACTCAGTAAATCCCTTCCCCCACCATTTATCATTCTCCGGGATAGGATAGAATTGAGGTAAATAAAATGCTATTACGCGTGCTTCAGTCATTTTCGTTATAAAATACTTCAAAAGGAGTCAATCATATTTTCAATCGTGATTTTCTAAAAAGATCTCCAGCGATAATCAGTTTCAAAAATCTCCTCAAATACAATGATATAATACCTGTATAGAAATAAGGTTTAAACCGATAATTCTTCAACAAAGTCTGGAAGGCCTTTTGCTTTTCAAACTGAAAAATATCATTCTTTGAGATAACCAATTGTTTATACCATCCCAATAAATAATATCTGAATAACCTGTATTTTTCAACATTATATACTTGTTGACTTAACTGATTTGTAGCTAAATATTCATCGTACAGAGAGAGATAATTTACCCCAAAAACCTGAAAAAAATTATAGCCCCCTTTACTTTTTAAGGGTTGTAATTTGCAGAATTGTCTATTATAAATAACAGCCCTTTTTTTAGAACTTATTGTTCTTAAGTTGAGGTCAGGGGTCCATGTCAATTTCTCAATATTCCTGTCACGATCGGGCATTGAAACAAAATCCTCCCTCCAAATTCCGGTAGCCAGTAACCATGTAGACCAGTAGGATGCAATTTGAACAAACATTTCCAGGGAATCACAGTATATTATTTCATCGTTTCGGTCAATAAGATTATTGTTAGGAAAAAGGAGTAAGGGTTTGTCCTTCATATTTCCTTCAATAAATCCAATCATTTTATCCAGTTCTTCAGGAATAAAATAGGCATAATCATTAAGCAGTTTAATGAAAGATCCTGTGCCTAAAGCAGCAGCTTTCGGGAAATTACCGTCGGCAATACCAGTATTTTCTGTGTTCCTGCTATATATTATGTTGCTGTATTTCTTAGTATAATTCTTTACAATGGTTTCAGAATTATCAGTAGATGCATTATCTGAGATGCAGATCTCAATTTTCCCGGATTGAAATGAAGGTTCTGAAACTAAACCAGAAAGGGTTTTATCTAATATGTCAGCTCTGTTATATGTCGGAATACAAACCGACAGTATCTTTTCAGGCATGATATAGTTTCTTTTTGGTAGTAAAGATCCTGAAACTTAATGGTAAACTTATAATAACTACTATAGTCGTATACCCAACAACAACCCCGGCAACACCAATGTATTTTGCCGCTAATATTGTAGAAACGGCACATAAAATCCCGATAACGATAGCCTGTACTAAAAATGGTTCCCTTTTATGGCAACGCAAATATGTTGCCCAGGAATTAATAACGTTGTTTATTGGAACAGTCGAAAGCAGAATTGCACTTAGCCATAACGGAAGAAACCTGTCCGCCAGGGATAAATGAAAATGTTCTAAAGCTGCAAGAAAAACTATAAATATTAAAATTAAAATGATACTGACTAATGTTGAGTTTTTCAGCACGGTTTTTAGAGACCGATCCAACATTCCAAAGTCATTTTTGGCAACTAAAGATGACCATAATGGGATTTTAGTGGATGTCCAGCTTACAACAAAAGAAAGGATCGAATTTAAAACAACCAGAGTCATTCCCATTTGCCCGGCTGCTACAGCACCATTAGATGCAAAAATTACCGGATTAAATAGCTGAAAGATGAAATAACCGCTGATCCAGCTTAATGCTATGCGCCATTGATACGGGAAAATTTCATGCCGATAACTAATTCTTTCATTAACTTTCTGCCTAAATATATTCAGAAGTAAACGAGGATATTCAGTTCTGCCATAAAGTATCACCAGTGCCACAAAACCTGTAATTGAATTAATCGCTGCTACATAGAGTTTTGCACCTAACATAAGACTTACCCACGTTATGGTCAATATAACAAGTTGTTGTATAAGTGCCAAACGAGCCATCTCTTTTACTTTATTCATCCCTTGCAGCACTGCCATCCAGGGAGAGATCAGTAAGTTTAAACTACTTCCTAAAGCCACAATAAACCAGGGGGTCTGCCATATCACTGTTGGATTATCAGCTCCATATTTATTGAAGAAAGAATAGCCTGCTAATTGAAGAACGACAAAAAGCATACATGCAAATAGTAAATACCATTTTAGAGAGAAATGCATCAAAGACGCCAGCCTCGACAGATTTTCAGGTTTTCCTCCAACTTGCGTGACGCTTGTGAAGGAAAGATGGGCCATCTCATGTGCAACAAATTGAATAATAATCCCACCAAGTCCTAATTCAAAGAAAATCTGAATAGCTAAAACACTTCTAAATGTATAATAAAAACCTTGTTCCTCTTTTGTCATAAAGGATGCGATCAGGAACAACGTTACAAATCCACCGGAAGCTTGTACAATGCGTGTCAGAGATGTGTAAAAGATTGCCTTATCAACACCTAACTTAGAAGGAATATTTTTGAAATATTGTAGCATAAATTATGACATCATCCAGTCTATCATCCGCCCCAAACCATTATTTATGGATG
>DCVC01000329.1 GCA_002328625.1 Bacteroidales bacterium UBA2198 | reverse complement strand
CCATTATGAGCCATACAACCCACAAAAGCTTCTCCTGAATCCAATATTACACTGACTGATCCAATTGTATGCCCCGGCGTATGAATTATTTGTCCGTTTATTCCATATTCAGCAAGTGAATATGGTTCATTATTTAGGAGAATATCCGGAGTGAACTTTGGAAAAGGTATTTTAAAAGAAAAGATTAAGGGTTGTGTAATCTTACCATTAAAGTTGACACCTTTTGGTATTATCACCTTGTCACTCTCAACACAATCTTTTTCACTTTCATGAATTGCAATCTTAGCCCCAGTAAGATCACGGATTAGGCCAGCAGAACCACAATGATCGAAATGTGAATGAGTAAGTACGATAAGCTTAATCCGGGCTGGATCAATTTGATTCTTGGTCAGGATCTTTTTGAATAGTTTTAGTTTATTTGGCATACCGCTGTCAATCATTACTATCTCTTTGCCAAATATTAAATGGCAACTGGTTACACCAAGATAAAAGGAGAGAATTTCTGTTTTCATGATTATTGCTTTTTAGAAATTGTTGCTGTTCGTCGACATTAATGGTTGATATTCATTGACTTGATCGAACCATGTTATGCCCAATGGCCCGATGGTATAATTTGTAAGCGTTACCTGATTCTGCGCCGACCGAAAGATGTAAGCGTCGGGGGAAGCATCGGGGCAGTCCCGGAGCTATCGGGAACTGGCTCTTTAGCCAACTTTGACCGCCAAAGCGACTCAAGTCGTAAGGGCTAGAAAGTTGTCACGGCACAATCCAGCCTGGCTCGCTCAGCGGAAAACTTTTCTATTATTTCATTTTTTTTCAGATAATATTGATTGTTGGAAGTATCCGCGAATTAAAGCCAAGCATTGCATTAATTAGCCTGAAGTGAGTGAAATTATAGAGATTATCAATAGTGATTCTTTCTGTATCAATAATACCTTTAAACAGAAGCCTCTCCCGCATTGTACCATATAGCAGAGGTGTATCTGGTGTGACCCAATGTTTGCCATCGGTAAATACTATATTGGCAAAAGATGAATCAGTTATACATCCTTCTTTAACAATAAGTATGTCATCTGCAATATCTCTGTTAATAAATTTGGTTAGACAGCTTCGTTCCAGGTATTTTAAGTCATATTTTATAGTGTCGGAATGAACCAGCTTTAGAGTTTTTATAGCTGCAGGATAATATGGGGTATATTCTGTTGATATAATTGACGATCCGTAAATAACCCGGCATCTGAAAATACCGACTTTATTTTCTTCCGGAACTTGAATAAAATCTGAAAGCTGCAGGATTTCATTAATACCAAATAACTTCTGTCTGGATAAGTTCAGCCGCTTATCATGTAAAGCGAGATTTTTGGGTTTCCCGTTGACTATTTTTATGGTTTCAAATAACAGGCACATACATCTTATCAATCATTTCATTGTATTCTGACAATGGATCACTGAATGATGTTATACCTCCTCCACTGTGATAGAAATATCTGTTATCATGTTTTTCTATGAAGCGTATCATTACATTGCTGGTCAGATCGTGTCCGTTGAATAATCCGGATATTCCGGTATAATAGCCTCGTTTTCTGTTCTCTACTGCTTCAATGATCTCAGTTGTTTTTCTCTTGGGTGCGCCACTTACCGAACCTGCAGGAAGTAAGGCGAAAATAATATCTCCGATTCTGGGTAAATAGCCATCTTCAAGATCGCCGCAGACTTCTGAGCTAACCTGTATCAGCTTCTTTTCATTCGTCTGAATTGTATCTATATACCTGAATTTCTCAACTCTTACCCTTTTTGAAACCATGTTGAGATCATTTCTTATCAGATCCACGATAGTGTAGTGTTCTGCTGTCTCCTTTCTATCATTTAGAATTACCTTTTCAGCATCAGGTATAGTAGCGTCAATTGTGCCTTTCATCGGAAATGATCTTATTATACCGTTGTTTATTATGATAAAAGTTTCCGGGGAGAAGCAGACAAACTTCTCTTCAAACCATATCTTATATTTGGCATTGCTCATATAAAAAATCTCCAGCATGCTTGAATTCAAATCAATTGGAGTGGAGCAGGTGAGATTCAGTAAATAGGAGTTACCGCAGACTATTTCATCGGTCACTTTTTTGAATTTTACCAGATAATCCTCATACTTCTCCGGGTATTTCACAAGCCTCACCCGTTTCATTCTTCTGGTTTGCCTGTTGCAGTTATTCACACCATTAATGCTGTACAGAAGCTTATTTGGATCAATCTCATCAAGTCTGAAAATAAGTGGTTTAATAAGTTCAAAATCAATGATGAAAAGAAATGGGATGCCTGCTTCAGCCCATTTATTCATTTGTTCTTTTATTGTACTTTTACAAGACATTCTTTATCCGGAAGTAACAAATATATGAATAATAAAAAGCCGAATATTCTGGTAGTGGATAACTTTGATTCATTCACTTTTAATCTGGTCCAGATTATTCGGGAATATGGCAAATGTGACTTTAATGTCAAAAAGAACGATGAAATCAATATTTCCGTTGCCAGTAAATATGATGGCATTCTTTTCTCCCCAGGTCCGGGTATTCCGGCTGAAGTTCCTCTAATGGCAGAATTATTAAAGGTATATGGTGAAAAGAAGAGCTTTCTGGGTGTATGTCTTGGTCACCAGGCAATTGCAGAAACCTTTGGAATGAAGCTTGTGAAGCTTGATAATGTCCGACATGGAGTAAAAGCAAGGATAAGAATACTCGAACCTGCAGATTATATTTTTAAAGATATTCCATCAGAATTTGATGCGGGTCTCTATCATTCATGGGGTGTATACTTTGATCGCAACACTCAATATCCTGACTCGAATTTACGCGTTACAGCACTAGGTAATGATGGGATTGTAATGAGTATTGCACATGTCAGATTCAATATCAGGGGAGTTCAGTTCCATCCTGAATCATTTTTATCTGAATATGGGCCTTTAGTCGTACAGAACTGGATAAATAGTTTGTAGTGAAATAGCACGTTGAATGGCACCTATAGGCAGGACAACCTCCCGTTTCACGGGACAAGTAGTCCCGCTCAGCGGGAAGCTTATTAATTACAGCACCGTATGTGTTAGGTTTTTTTAGTGTAATTTATATATGATATTATTTTAAATCGCTTTGTTTTGGAAGATTAGGGTCATTGGTCTTTACTTTCCAAAATTTAAGTTTATTTTTTATTTTGTCCCAAAAACTCCTACCCAAGATAATCAGGCTTAGATAAAACAATATCTCACCAGCAATTATCAATCCTGTTGTGGTCCCTGCGATCTGAATTTTCGAAAAACCAATCCATGGGACAATTAGAATCATTAAAAACGAAAGGCATGAAATCAGTAATAATATATATCCGATTGTTTTAAGCATGTTAGGATAACAAAGATTAGAATCATAAGTTTAATATACATCAAAGCCGTAGGTTTCGTAGCTTTTAAATCCCGTTAAAGGGCAGAGAAACTGGTTTGGGAAGGGTTGGGAAAACTTGCAGATGGCGCTCATGGACTGGTCCCGAGTACCCGGGATGGCGCACTTTTTGCCGTCCGGGCCTGCCCTGACCGAAGCTGAAAGTGCTGACCGACCAATGGGAGCGTTAGTACGAAGCAACCGCCATGGGGTACAAGGTTGATCGGAAGCATGTAACCAGAATGATTACACCTTTTAGCATACGTACCCTTACTATAAAAAATGACAAGTGATTGCGGCAGCTGAAGAATTAAACTGACCACAGATAGCAGTGTGATTTTATAGGATTTTAAAAAAAGATTTTAAGAAATTATTGTATTAACTTTGACTAACCG
>DCVC01000050.1:781-8329 GCA_002328625.1 Bacteroidales bacterium UBA2198 | reverse complement strand
AAGCAGTTTCGTACAGATTACCATACTGGTCGATGGCATCGAGAGTTGCTATGCCCGTTGTTATCTGATCATTGGAATAGGTATTGTTGATAAACGCATTACGATCACTCCATTTCCTGGCATCGGGAAAGACAGAATGCCCTGAAAAGTCATCAAAAAAAGGTAGTTCAATAGTATCATTTGCAGAGCTCCCTTTAGTGATAAAACTTTCAGAAGATGATCTTTTTATCTGCTCATTGATCTGAAGACCTGTCACAACTTCCTGAGCATCAATGAATAATGTGCTGAGGCAAAAGATGATTGTATATAGGATCAGTTTTTTGTTCATCAGGTTAATTGAACTGTTCCGGGAATTGATCAGCGGGAGGAATGGAGTCATATGTGAATACCAGGGTTGAATCAACAGTTAATTTTGCTGAATCAACTGTCAGCCAAAGGTATATTGCAGATCCGAGCTGAAGGCTGTTATCCGGATGGAATTCGGGATTTTGTTTGTAAACAAAGGCGTTCAATGAATCCCTGCCTGTTCTGATTGTATTGTCATAACTATATGTTCCGAGGTTAAGAGATGATCCAAGGATTGTATTTTTGGCAGTTTCCAGATTTAAACCGGACAGGTTGGGCACAGGAGTACGCTGATTACTTAAACCTTTGCCCAGTACAAGGTCAACTGTGGATCCTTTTTGAAGGGAATCTCCTTCCTCGATCTCCCTTCCATTATGTAATTGTTTAATAACCACATCGATAGAAATATCCGGAATATATCTTAGCATGCCGATTTCGAGTCCTGAGCTTTCAATAACTGATAATGCATGTCTTTTAGGAAGGTTCACAAGGTTTGGCATAGCTACCATTTCGGGATTAATAGCATTGACGATAAGCATAATATTTCTCCATTTTTTAACTTTGAATCCTGGTTTGGGATTCTGCTCTGCGATACAGCCACCGGGTACATGGTCAGTATAAATAGAATCTGTTATCTCGTATCTGAGTTTGCTTTTCTTTGCGAGCCGGTCTGTTTCTTCCAGCGACAGTCCNNTCCAAGATTCTTTAAGAATAGTTTGCTTAAAATGAAATTCTTGAGGCTCATAAACACTGTTTGAACATAAGTAATAACGCAAATGTAATTATAAAATTATTAAAAGAGCCCGAGGTTTGCACAGCTCTGATTGTATGTTATCTCATATAGAAACCGGGCTATTACCTACAGAAATTCACTACCATCTTCTGATTATGTTATACAGGGTATCTCTTTCCACGGGTACAAATCCGGTTTCACGGATCAGACTACTGATTTCGGATGGGGTCATTGAAGGATTTGCATCTTTTGCTCCTGCCATTGAATATATCCTTGTTGTATCTTCAATTGTACCATCCACGTCATCGGTTCCGAAGGAGAAGCTTAACTGTGCTGTTTCCCTTCCTGCCATCGGCCAGTATGCTTTGATATGAGGTATATTGTCAAGAAATATCCTTGCCACTGCATAATTTCGGAGGTCTTCAACAATACCAACCTCCCCCAGGTATGACATTGTGTTATTTGCACTCTTGTATTTGAGGGGTATAAAAGCATTGAATCCGCCTGTTTTGTCCTGAAGATTGCGAAGCCTCTCCATGTGGTCGATCCTGTGTCTGAAGTTTTCAATATGACCATAAAGCATTGTTGCATTGGATTGTATTCCAAGAGTATGTGCCGTTTCATGAATCTTCAGCCACATCTCTGATGTAGTTTTCTCAGGACAGATCTTTAGCCGGACCTCTTCGCTGAATATTTCTGCACCTCCTCCCGGGATCGAATCAAGTCCATATTCCTTTAGCTGTCTTAATCCCTCCTCAATAGTTACTCCTGCGTTTTTTATCATCTGTTCAAGTTCAATGGCGGAGAATGCCTTTATATGAAGGCCGGGCCTGAGCAGCTTTATTTTCCTGATAAGATGACCATAATAATGCAGATCATGAAAAGGATGAACACCCCCGACTATATGGATCTCGGTGATATCCTTGCCGTCAAAACCTTTTACAATATCAAGCATATCTTCATGACTATATTCCCAGCTGTCAGGATCACTATCAGGCTTATGGTAAGAACAGAAGCGGCAATTATATATGCATTTATTTGTCGGCTCAATATGGAAGTTGCAATTAAAGTATACCAGGTTCCCGTTAAATTTTCTCCTTGAAAATCCTGACAGGATCCCAAGGAGAGGCAGGTCTGCCTCGAGGTATAAAAGTAATCCTTCTTCAGGTGTTAACCTCTGGCCCGAAATGATCTTATCTGCGATAGGCTTCAGAGCATTATTGCTGATATATTTGAGTAGTTCACTCATTGCCTGTTGAAGTGAGTAAATATAACAAAAAAGGTGTCCGGTTCCGGAACACCTTCATATTAATATCCTGAAAAGCAACTGCTATTTAATTTTAAGCTCAGAGGAGACAGTAAGTTTTTTTCTGCCCTTTGCTCTTCGTGCAGCAAGTACTCTTCTGCCATTGGGTGTGGACATTCTTTCCCTGAAACCATGCTTGTTTGCTCTCTTCCTTCTCGATGGTTGAAATGTCCTTTTCATCTTTGTAATTATTTAATTGGCAGTACTCTTTTATTTTGAGACCGCAAATATAGTGATTTTTTAAAAAATAAAAATATGAAAGATGAGTTTTTTAGAAATCAAACCGGCAGATATATTATTTTCTTTGTTTCAAAATATGATTCTTTGAAAAAGTTCCCGATTTCCCAGATAACCGTCTTCTTCCTGAAAAGTATCAATTCTTCCTTAAGATCGCCTCCTTTAAGATAAATGATCCCGTTTTTGAGATTGTTACTTCCACCCTTTTCAATAATTCCGGAAGTCATCTTCACGAAGGATGAAAACCTGGAAACTGCACGGCTTACAACGAAATCATACTTATTTCTTTCATCTTCCACTCTTGTTCTTCTTGTAATTACATTATTGAGACCAAGCTCATCTTTTACTGAGTTGACGACTTTGATCTTTTTACCTACTGAGTCGAGGAGCGTAAATTCTGAACCGGGGAACATGATTGCCAAAGGAATTCCCGGGAACCCTCCTCCGGTACCGACATCAAGCACTTTTGTAAATGGCAGGAATTCAATAATCTTTGCTATTGCCAGGGAGTGAAGGACATGATGGACATAAAAATTATCCATGTCTTTCCGTGAAATAACGTTGATTTTGCTGTTCCATTCCCGGTAAATCTCCCTCAGGAGTGTCAATTTATTCTTCTGGTGCTCTGAAAGTGTGGGGAAATATCTGAAGATGACCTGCGACACTATCTGTTGCCTGTTTTGATAAATATGTTGTATAAGAGTGTCTTTGCCCTGTATAACTGGGCTTTTACTGTTCCTATAGGCAGACTAAGCTCTGAAGCGATTTCTTCATATGAGTATTCTTTGTAGTATCTGAGCTCAATAAGCGATCTGTAACGCGGTTTTAGCTGATTTACTATGCCCCTCAGGACGGCTATCTTCTGGTCATTTATCAGTGTTTCTTCAGGATCAGGAAGATCAGACTGGATATTGACGGTTAACGTGTCAATATCATCCTGTACATGATCAACAGGGGATGGAGAGATCTGCTTCTTCCTTATAAAGTCAATACAATTGTTTGTGGCAATTTTAAAAAGCCAGGTGCTGAAAGCATAATCAGGTGTGAAAGATTCGAGATTCCTGAATGCTTTTCCAAAGGCCTCGATGGTAAGATCTTCAGCATCGGAAGCATTATTCACCATTTTTAAAAGCATGAAGTAAATTGAATCCCTGTAACGGTTCATCAGGCTTGCATAGGCTTTTTCATTCCCGCTCCTGGCCATCTCAACGAGTAACAGATCATTTTTCGCTTTGTCCGATAAATCGCTTCCTACTTCCATTGGTTTCTGACTGATCTGTTGAAGAAATTACTTGAATAAATAATAACGTTTACCAAAGGTGAAAAGATATCGAAAAATAATGTGAAAGTTACTAATCCTTTTTCATTAAGCTTCTTTGCGATAAGAGTAAAAATGATAACCTGGATTATTAATCTTAAACCGAATATTACTGTAATTACGGGCCAGAGAAAACTATTTACAAAAAGAATTACAGCGGAAATATAAAACAACAGTCTTGACGCGGGCTCAAGGATTAATAAGATTTTATCCCCGGACCTGTAATACCGGGCTGTGGTCAGATGTCTTTTCTTCTGTGCAAACCATTCATTGATATTGGCAGCCGGGATTGACCTTGTATGCATATCTTTTCTGAATTCCACGCTTGTATTCTTCCCGGAAGCACTGGCGTTCACAAAAAGGTCATCATCTCCTGATATAAGTCGATTGAATCTGCCATAACCCTTATTATTGAAAAACATTGACCGTTTATATGCAAGGTTTCGTCCGACACCCATATATGGATTCCCTCTAATTCCCATACCAAGATATTGCATGGCAATAAACATTGTATCATAGCGGATATAATAATTCAGCAGTCCTTTCCTTGAAAGATATCCGCCATAACCTATTACGAAATCGGTTTTATCGTCAAAATGTGATGCCATTCCTGCAATCCACTTGTCAGATTCAGGCTGGCAGTCGGCGTCAGTGAATAATAGCAGATCATTCTTTGCAGCTTTTATTCCGATAAACTGAGCGAATTTTTTGTTATGAGTAAATTTCGGATCCTTGTTCACCGTAGAAATTCTAAGATGAGGATACTTTGCAAGAAAAGATCCAAGAACATCGAAGGAATTGTCTTCAGAGCAATCATTTACAACAATAACCTCATAATCAGGATAATCCTGTTCCAGTATATAAGGGAGAAAGTGTGTCAGATTCTCTTCTTCGTTACGCGCACAAATTATAACCGATACAGGATATCTGTCTGAAGAAGTTTCTGAATGATTGTGGAACCAGAGTGAGAGGTAATAATACAGATAATAAAAATACTGAATCAGTGCTGATATTCCGAATATTATGAAAACAATTAAAAGGAATAAATCATCCCTTAGTATCATTTGACTTTCAAATATGCCAGCAATAATAATAAGATAATCTTAAATGAAAAAGAGAGTTTTTCAACAATCATAACTCAAAACGAACGGAGGTTGATAAAAATTATTGTTGTAAATTTTATAAGGCGAAGCATATAAATTACCTTTGTGCTTCCAAAACAGGATTGATTTTATGTTTGTTATAGAGAGCAGGGATAAAGAAACCAATGCAAGGGCAGGTCTGTTAATAACTGCTCATGGTGAGATCCCTACTCCTGTCTTTATGCCAGTTGGGACTGCAGGAACTGTGAAAGGAATAATGCAGAAAGATCTTAAGGAAGAAATAGGAGCGAAAATCATTCTTGGTAACACATATCATTTATATTTAAGGCCCGGGCCAGAAATACTGAGAAGTTCAGGCGGGCTTCACAGATTTATGAGCTGGGAACGGCCATTACTTACTGACAGCGGAGGATATCAGGTTTTTTCCCTGGCCGGTAACAGGAAACTGACTGAAAACGGAGCTGTTTTCAGATCTCATATAGACGGATCCGAACATATCTTCACACCTGAAAATACTATTGACATTCAACGCATTATTGGTGCTGACATAATAATGCCTTTTGATGAATGCACACCTTTCCCCTGCGATTACAGATACGCAAAAAAATCAACCGGACTTACTCACCGCTGGCTCGACAGGGCTGTGGAAAGATTCTGTAAAACAGATCCGATATGGGGTTATGAGCAACTACTCTTTCCAATAGTACAAGGCAGTACATTTGATGACCTTCGAAAGGACTCTGCAGAAAAGGCTGCTTTGGCCGACATGTCTGGAAATGCTATAGGAGGATTGTCAGTGGGGGAACCTGCTGAGGAAATGTACAGGATCATTGAAATTGTTAATGAAATACTTCCGGACGGTAAACCAAGATATCTTATGGGGGTGGGTACTCCGGCCAATATACTGGAAGCCATTGAGAGGGGAATTGATATGTTTGATTGTGTCATGCCTACCAGGAATGGACGAAACGGTATGTTGTTCACAAAAGATGGAATAATCAATATAAGGAACAGGAAATGGATCAATGATTTCACTCCGCTTGAGCATGAAGGCCCATCTTCTGTAAGTAAGGATTACTCAAAAGCTTACCTGAGGCATCTTGTTATCTCAGGTGAAATACTGGGTGCTCAGATAGCTAGCATTCATAATCTGGCATTTTATTTGAAACTGGTCAGTGAGGCAAGGCAAAAGATTGGAGAGGGTAATTTTAAATCATGGAAAAAATCGATGGTAAAGAAACTTTCAGAGCGTCTGTAGAATCTCTGAAATTCAAGATTATTGACGGATACATTATCAGGAAATTCCTTGGTACTTTTTTCTTTTGCCTCGTATTGATCCTCACAATTGCTGTAGTATTTGATTTTGCAGAGAAGATTGACAATTTCATGGAAAAAAATGCTCCTATTAAGGCAGTGATTTTTGACTATTACCTGAATTTCATACCTTATTTTGCAATGCTGTTTGCCCCGCTTTTTGTTTTTATTTCCGTAATCTTCTTTACATCAAAAATGGCGACCAATACCGAGATCATTGCCATCCTTAACAGTGGAATGAGCTTCAGGAGAATGATGTGGCCTTATTTTATTTCAGCATTGTTCATAGCGATATTTACTTTTTTGCTGACAAATTTTGTGATTCCACATGCCAATCTCATCAGGATGGATTTTGAGGATAAATATTACAGATCATCCAGCAGGAGAGTTCCGGTGATGAATATTCACCGGCAGGTTTACAGGAATGTTCTGGTTTATATGGAGTCGTTTAATCCGATAAGTAATACCGGCAGAAATTTTACTATTGAAAGGTTCGATGACAGAGGCAGACTTGAATCAAAACTATCTGCCCCTGTAATAAGATGGGACACTACAAAACAAAAGTGGACGGTGATAAACTACAACGTTCGTGATATTCAGGATAAGGAAGAAATAATTACACGGGGAAGTCAACTCGATACCGCATTGATAATCAGGCCGGGGGACTTTTCACGTGATCCGGGGTTTGTTGGAACAATGACATATAATGAACTCAACGATTATATTAATCTCCTGCAACTGCAGGGCTCTGATGAGTTAAAATTATTTCTGATAGAAAAGTACCGACGCTTTGCCAGTCCGTTTGCAGTCTTTATCCTGACCCTTATTGGAGTATCGTTATCCTCCAAAAAAGTGAGAGGGGGTATTGGAATGAATTTAGGAATCGGGCTGGGTCTTAGTTTTTCTTATATCCTCTTTCAGCAGTTTGCCTCACAATTTTCCCTGAAGGGAAACCTTGAGCCCCTTCTTGCCATGTGGATTCCTAATATTATTTACCTGGTTGTTGCGCTGGTTCTTTACAGAATTGCCCCGAAATAGTTTATATAATCATACATTTTACTTAAAATTGTCCTCTTAAATCTCTTTAAACGGTTATTACTTTTATTCATCAAATATTCAAAAAGAAAAACATGCCACTAGAAAGGAAAATACGCGAGCTAAAGGAAAAACGTGATAAAATTCTTCTCGGCGG
>DCVC01000050.1:0-709 GCA_002328625.1 Bacteroidales bacterium UBA2198 | reverse complement strand
ATTTACGGGGCCCCGGTCGCAATTTTTGCACAGGATTTCACTGTTGCGGGCGGTTCACTGGGCCTGATGCATTCCAGAAAAATAACCAAGATTATGGATCATGCTCTCAAGATGCGGATGCCTCTTATTGGTATCAACGATTCAGGCGGAGCAAGGATACAGGAAGGTGTTAATTCCCTGGCAGGTTACGGGGAAATCTTTTTCCGCAATACTATTTCAAGTGGCGTTATCCCTCAGATATCGGTAATTCTTGGCCCTTGTGCCGGAGGTGCTGTATATTCTCCTGCTCTTACCGATTTTGTTTTTGTTGTTGATAATATTTCAAAGATGTTCATCACAGGTCCCGAGGTGATCAAAACTGTTCTTGGTGAGGAGATCTCAATGGAAGATCTTGGTGGCGCAAAAGTACATAGTGAGATTTCAGGGAACGCACATTTTTTTGCTGCCAGCGAGGAAAAATGTTTTGAACAGATTAAAAGACTGATCACATTTATTCCCTGGAACAACGGGCAAAAAGCCATGATGTTTGAGCCGGACGATCCTGATCCTTCCTATAATATCGAAAAACTGGTCCCTGATGATCCCACACTGCCATATGACGTCCGGGATGTCATCAGGGCTGTGGTTGACAAGTCGGATTTCTTTGAGATAATGGAGCTTTATGCAAGAAACATAGTTATCGGCTTTGGGCGCATGGGAGGACGGACAA
>DCVC01000311.1 GCA_002328625.1 Bacteroidales bacterium UBA2198 | reverse complement strand
CAGCTTTCTTTTTCTCTTCAACAGGCAGGTTAATTTTGCCAACAACAGTCAGCCCTGACAGCTTAGTTATCTCCGGCTTGAAAAGTTCTATGATATCTTCATCCTGGTCCAGCAGAAGATCATTTTCAATTAGTTCATCGGCTGGTTGATCAATAAGGATTTTTTCAGAAACTGATTCTTCAGGCAGCAGATTTTCCTCAGCTTGTTTTCCGGGTTCCTCCTTTTTTTCTTTTTCTTTAGGCTTGCCGCTTTCCTTGACTTTATCCTTTTCTTCTTTCTTCGATGGCCGTGCTTCCTTTGTAATTGTTTCAAGGTCAATCTTTCCGACGATATGAAGATCAATACTTGCTTTTGCCTTCTTCTTTTCTTCCGTTTCTTTTTCTGCTTTTACCTCTGTGCCTGTTTCAGCAGCAGTTTTCTTCTTTTCGGTCTTTTCAGGGGTAGCGGGTACTTTAACAGATTTTTCTTCCCTGGTTTCTTTTAGCGGTTCAGGCTGTTCGGTCTTTGGTTTCAGGGTTTTTTCAAGATCAATTTTGCCTACCAGTTTTATATCAGGCTTTTTAATATCAGTTATTATGTCAACGCCCTTCTTTGTAGCCAGAGTATCCTTTATGATGATCTCTTCATCCCTGTCAGAATCTTCAGATAAGCCTTTTTCTGACAAATCGTCAATCGAAACAGTCTCCTTTTTCCTGTGAAGATCTTTAAGAATAAGTCTTTCGGATTCTTTCTTTACACTTATCTCATTGCTGTATTCCTTTAGGAGTAAAAGATATGCTTCGTGAGGAAGTTTGGTGTTTGGGTTTGGATCAAGGTCAAAGCCTTTTTTATGCAGGAATTCCACAATAGTGGAGATTCCCACATTGAATTCGCGGGCTGCTTTACTTAACCTCGTTGCCTTAATATCATCTGTCATATATACGCTTTGCCTTTCTAACAGTTCAAAAACTTAAGCCGGATCATCAAACAGATACTATTCAAATTCAGCTTTAAGAATGTTCACAACCTCTTTTACTGTCTCTTCTTCAAGGTCAGTCCTTTTGACCAGGTCACTGATAGAGAGGTTTAAAACACTTCTTGCCGTATCACAACCTATTGCTTTAAGTTCGTCAATTATCCACTCTTCTATTTCGTCGCTGAATTCCTCAAGGTTGACATCTTCTTCATCCTCCCCTCCCGGTTCTCTGTAAACATCAATCTCATAGCCAGTGAGCTGGCTTGCAAGCTTAATGTTCAATCCTCCTTTCCCGATGGCCAGGGAAACTTCATTTGGTTTCAGGTAAATCTCAGCTCTCTTGGTCTCCTCAATAAGTTTAATTGAGGTGATTTTAGCAGGGCTGAGCGCCCTCTGAATAAAAAGCTGGTTATTTGAAGTATAGTTAATTACGTCTATGTTTTCATTGCGCAGTTCTCTTACGATCCCGTGTATCCTCGATCCTTTCATCCCGACACATGCTCCTACCGGATCGATCCGTTCGTCATAGGATTCAACTGCCACTTTGGCGCGCTCTCCGGGCACTCTTACAATCTTTTTGATAGTTATAAGGCCGTCAAATATTTCAGGCACTTCCAGTTCAAATAATCTCTCAAGGAATACAGGCGATGTGCGGCTGAGAATTATGAAAGGAGTGTTGTTCCTCATATCGACTTTAATGACCACAGCCCTTATCGAATCTCCTTTGCGGAAATGATCGGAAGGTATTTGTTCGCTTTTTGGCAGGATAAGTTCGTTGCCGTCATCATCAAGCACCAGGATCTCTCTCTTCCATACCTGGTAGACCTCACCTGTTACAATCTCCCCGATCCTGTCCTTGTACTTGATATAAATATTGTTTTTTTCAAGGTCAAGAATACGGGCAGTAAGATTTTGCCGGAGTGATAATATTGCCCTTCGTCCAAAATCAAGGAATTTAACCTCATCCGAAACCTCTTCTCCAACTTCATAATCCTCATCTATTTCTTTAGCCTTTGAAAGAGGTATCTGTGTGTTGGGGTCAATAAGCTCCTCATCATCAACGACTACCCTGTTTCTCCATATTTCAAAGTCACCTTTATCGATATTGACGATAATATCAAAATTATCAGCAGATCCATATTTTTTTGCAAGCATACTCCTGAATACATCCTCGAGAACGCTCATCATTGTTGGTCGGTCAATATTCTTCAGTTCCTTGAATTCTGAAAAAGTATCTATCAAATTAACATTTTCCATCTGGTAGGGAATTCTTTATATTTTTATATAGTTAAAACTACCTTTGCCGATTTTACCTGGTCGTAGTTAAAAGAAATATCTTTCATCTCACTTTCAAGTTCAAATCCTCCCGAAGTAACATTTTTAAGTTTGCCGGTAAATCTTGAACCTTCATTATCAGTCACAATGACTTGTTTACCCTCGTTTTTGAAGTATTGTTCAACAGCCCTGAAGGGTACATCCAGACCGGGGGAGGAAACCTGCAGTTCAAAGTCCTCCGCGTCGCGGTCAAGGCCTTTTTCAATATGCCTGTGAATGGCCACGCATTCATCAATTGTAATTCCTTCCCTGGTGTCGGCCAGAACGGTTATCCTGTTTGCACTGTCAACCTTTACCGCGACAAGAAAAATACCTGTTCCTCTTATGAACTCTCTTACCGACTCCTCTATTTTGTCCCTGTTGATCATGTTTTATAAACCAATAATAAAATAGGGGACTTTGGTCCCCTAGGTCTCAATTACCCCTCAATTCGGTTGCAAAGTTAAGAAACAGTTTCGAATTATCAAACTTTGAGGGGAATATTATTATTTCTTCAGGATTTTACCCTTGGCGATCTCTCACTTTACCTTTAGTGTCCAAATGTAGTTGAATAATTGTCTATTTTTATCACAAAAGTATTAAGGAAGTCATTTCTCGTAAGTGTGAAATTAAAGGATCTTTTTAAAGAAGAGGAGAGGGAGTTTCTTTCAAACTGCACCATCTGTCCGCGTGAGTGCAGGATAAACAGGTTTGAAGGAGAGTTGGGTTATTGCCGGTCCGGGGCAGGTATGAATATAGCTTCCATTTGTATTCACAGGGGAGAGGAGCCTCCGATAAGCGGTCTTAATGGTATCTGCAATATATTTTTTACAGGATGTAATATGAGATGCGAATATTGCCAGAACCATGAGATAAGCAGAGGTGGTTCCGGCTGCAGCAGTCAGGATACAGATCTTGAAGATGTACTTGACCACATCATGAAAATTCTTTCCAAAGGCATTAAAACTGTAGGATTTGTATCCCCTTCCCATGTTGTACCTCAGGTAACAGCAATTATCCGGGGATTGAACAACAGGGGTTCGAAGCCAGTAACGGTTTATAATACTAACAGTTACGATAAACCTGAGACACTCAGGAAACTGAATGGCCTTATTGATATTTACCTCCCGGATTTTAAATATGTTACACCTGAGGTTGCTTTAAATTTGTCAGACACGTACAATTATCCTGAAGTTGCTCTCAGAGCTATAAAGGAGATCTATTTTCAGAAAGGATCTACTCTGAAGATCAATCATGATGGATTGGCAGAGGAGGGGATTCTGTTAAGGCATCTTATTCTGCCCGGCTATGTTGAAGAGAGTATAAAGGTGCTCAGAAAAATTGCCGAGGAGATATCAACTGGGATCCATATTTCGCTTATGTCGCAATATCATCCGACATCAATGGTGCTGACAGATCCAAACCTGTCGGGTGCTTTGTCCAGGGCAGAATACATGGAAGTTGTTGAGGAAATGCATAAGCTTGGTTTCAGAAACGGATGGATTCAGGATATGGATAGTCACCTTACTTACAGACCGGATTTCAGGAAGGAGAATCCGTTTGAATAACTCTCCTGGCCCTCAAATGGGGGGTAATGAACTGCACAACCGCACGACTGCCCATTACATAAACTTTTCCCTTTTCTGCAGATTGTATAGAGCTGCCAGAAGGCACAATATGGCGCCAACGATTAATATTATGCGATTCTTAAGTGTAATGATTGCCCATGTAGTCTCATTTACATCATAGGGTGTTGTATAAGGATTAAGGAAAACATTCCACTGGCTTTTCCGGAGGGGATCCATAAGGATCATAAAAAAGAGGCCGAATATTATCATGACAACTGCTGTCCCGTTACCGTTTCGTATCACAGTCGATAACATAAATGCCATCATTCCAAGAAAGAGAACAGGTATCATAACCTGAGCGGTTACACCCGCAAATCGGAATTTGACTATCAGTACAGAAGAGAGGAAAGTAAACACAAGCATTATCAGGAAAGAAATTACGAAAATCAGGACAATCCTTACCAGCCATACTTTGTAACGGTAGTTGGGTATCCCAAAAAGTATCTCAATAATCCGTGCGTCCTGGTCGTTCTGTATGCCGAAAACTGCAGGGTAGAAAACAAGCAATATTCCCGAAAAAATGAAAACACCGTACAGATCTTGCATCTTTGATACATCATTTGTAAAGACGTATATTACTGAAAGCCCCAGGTAAAACAAAACCGACCCGGCAAGAAACCAGATGAATTTGTTTGCAAAAATGATCCTGAGATTATAATTGATCATCCTGTATAAAAGATCAAAAAAATTGTAAAAATCATTGTTTTTCATCAAATTTTTTATTATCTTATATTGTTATGATTCTTCTTACGCAGAAGCCACAGGTAAGCATCTTCAAGGTTTGGGCTTACTTTTACGGCTCCTTCCCACGGTATGGTTTCTGATATAACTCTTACTCTTATATTTTCACCGTCCGATATGTGATGTACAACAAGATTTTCCTCAACAAACGAACCGAATTTTTTTGAAGGAATATTGAATTGCCATACGTGACCTTCAGCTTCTTTTGTCATATCCAGGGGGGTTCCCAGATATCTAAGCATTCCTTTGTTAAGAACAGCCACCTGGTTGCATGAACTCGAAATATCTTCAATAATGTGGGTTGAGAAAATAACTACTCTCTCGCGACTAAGTTCAACCAGGAGGTTGCTGAACCTGATCCGTTCCCTGGGGTCGAGACCTGCAGTGGGTTCATCGACCACAAGAATGCGGGGCAAATGCAGCAGGATCTGAGCTATACC
>DCVC01000385.1:6233-7680 GCA_002328625.1 Bacteroidales bacterium UBA2198 | reverse complement strand
AGATTATAAATTATTAGAAGTAACCTTTAAGCCCTCTTCAATTGTATATAGCGGACGCCATCCAAGTTGAATTAATGCTGAATTATCTGTGTCTGAATGCATAAGCTCATTTTCCCGATATGGAATAGCACCAAAGTTCAAATGTGAAACACTCCCGGTCAACTCTTTCAATGTCTCTATAAGGTACCTGATTGTTACCGGGTTTTGAGTTGATACCTGAAAATCAGTATAAGGATCTTTCAGATGATTTATTTGTTTCAAAACTGTACGATAAGCTGAAACCACATCATCAATAAAGACAAAATCACGTTGTTGTTCGCCCAAAGTCAAATCAATGGAGGGTTCATTCAGTTTTAATCGTGTAATCATAGATGAAATGAAATTACTAACACTCGCTTCTGGTCCGTAAAAGTGCTCAAGTTTCATATTGATTACTTTAATGTCGTTTCTTCGAAAGTATAGCCATTCCTGGAATTGTCTTTTAGTTAATGAATACTCGTTTACAAACCGATCAAGTACTGTATCGGTATTTATAAAAGCAGAACATTGATAATCAATAGCCTTATCCAACAATTCAAACGGTAAAAAAAGATTGGAATTAGCGATTACTTCTAACCCTTCATTTTTTCTCCCATAAATTGTTGCCGTATGTATAATTATGTCAACCTTCTGATCTGAAAAAAGTTTTTCCGGTATACCCTGATCAGTAGAGTATATTTTAAAATTATAATCTTTTAGTCTAAAGAGGTTTTCAAGAGAATATTCCAGGCCAACTATATTGTATTCTCCAATAAAAGCTTTAGCGAGATTACTACCCAGAAATCCGTTAATGCCAGTTATCAGTAAAGTCTTCATAATGCACGTAATTCAAAAATCACTGATGACGTACAAATTATTCCCAGTCATCAGTTTTGATCTGAGAGGTTGGTACACCTTTCTCAATAAGATAGTTTTTAAAGGTCTTTATCATTTCAGGTGGACCCGAGATAAAGTAATCAGGAACAGTGCCATTCTCAGAGTAGATTTGTTGAATATTAAGACGACCAGCCAGGTTTTCGTAAACATTTTTAACAAATGCCGATTCATTGCACAAATGTTTAAATTCAGCCTGGTATATGTTTAATTCTACTGACCGAAACCCAAGGTATATCCTTGGTGTCTCGTAATTATGGAAGGATGAGTGAGTAAAGAGAGATAAAAATGGCGTAATACCCGTACCCCCGGCAATAAAAACTGTATTCCTCTTATTGTGCTCCCTCATGAACAGATCACCGTAAGGTAATTTCAACCAGATCTCTGATCCCACCCTTAGCTGATTTTCCATCATCATTGTAAAACGACCCTTAACGGAATATGAAATCCGGATATTACCCTCATCCGGATTACTCTGCATCGAAAAACATCTTGATTCAGGCCACTGTGCTGTTCCGTCATAATCCGGGTCAAG
>DCVC01000385.1:0-6129 GCA_002328625.1 Bacteroidales bacterium UBA2198 | reverse complement strand
TCTGTATTATTGAGATGCGAGGTGATCCGGAAATTCTGCCTGAGGTAACCTGGCTGCTTTGTAAGGTTGCCTGCAAAGAGATTACGAGTCTCGATAAGGTTATCGTTAAAATGCCTGGTTAGTTCGTCACGGGTGAACGGAGCTTCTTTCTTTAATGTCACTATAAAAGCAAACCAGGCAGGATCAGCGCCACCGGTTGCTACAGGAAGTATGAAATAATCAGGATATTTTGAAAAGATGCGGTACCATTCCCTGAAATTATCTTTCCTGTTCTGACAGAAGGCAGAGAGTTTATCCATCTGCGCTGAACCAATAGCCGCCTGAAGATCCGTCATCTTAAGATTGTACCCAATCTCTGAATAGACATACTTATGGTCAAATCCCACGGGAAGGTCGCCAAACTGTTGTGAAAACCTCTTCCCGCACGTGTTATTCTCTCCTCCTGCACAATAACAGTCGCGACCCCAGTCGCGGAATGATTTTACTATAGCTGCCAGCTGCTGATCATTTGTACAGACAGCACCTCCCTCACCGGTAGTAATATGATGAGCAGGATAGAAAGAGATTGTTGACAGATGTCCGAAAGTCCCTGTTTTTCTGCCTTTAAACTCACTGCCAAAGGCATCACAGTTGTCCTCAATTACCCACAAATTATTCTCTTCTGCTATCTGCATCACTGCTTCAAGATCAAAAGGATTTCCAAGAGTGTGTGCCAGAAATATGCAGCGTGTCTTTGGAGTTATCGCCTCCCTGAGCATTTCGATGTCAATATTGTATTCCGGAATTGTGACATCAACAAAAACCGGAATCAGTCCATACTGGATAATCGGGGTTACAGTTGCCGGAAATCCTGCCGCCACGGAAATGACTTCATCTCCCCGCTTCAGTCTTTTGTCGCCAAGCTTCTCCGAGGTCAGTGCAGAAAATGCCAACAGATTGGCTGATGAGCCTGAATTTGTAAGTAGTACATGTTCAACTCCAAGGAATCCGGAAATCTTTTCAGCAAAGGATTCTGAAAAGCGCCCCTCAGTCAGCCAGAAATCCAGCGAAGCTTCAACAGCGTTAACAATCTCCTTTTCGTCAAAGACCCGTCCGGCATAATTGACCCGTGATTTACCAGGGATAAATTCCTTATCAGTAAACCGTGCCTGATAATATTCCGTTGTTTTGGCTATTAAATCTTTCCGTATTTGTTTGTAATCCGTCATTCATTCAGTTTTTGAATTGCCCGATTTACTATTCATTACCAGAAAAGTAATTCGCAATCTGATCTTCTGTATAAGAACGCATGTCTTCACCTGCCAGCCACGCTTTGCTCCATTTTACAACGGATTCCACCGCAGCCAAAATATCCAGCTTTGGTATCCATTCCAATTCAGCTTTGGCTTTTGAGCAATCAAGTTTCAGATAAGTGGCTTCATGCGGTTGCGGATCAGTATCCACCTCATAGGAAGCGCCCTCTCCCCATAAATCACAAAATGTTTTTGATAACCATTCCACATTCCTTGCATCGCTGTCATCAGGTCCAAAGTTCCATGCGCCGGTAAATCCGGGTCCGTTTAAGTAAAGATTCGATGCAAGGGCAAGATAACCGGATAGTGGTTCCAGAACATGTTGCCAGGGTCTGATGGCAAAAGGATTACGGATTTTCAGCTTTGCACCGATTGAAATGGCACGGATGAAATCTGGAATTAATCTATCGGCCGCCCAGTCACCTCCTCCGATTACATTTCCCGCACGAGCAGTAGCAATGGCTATGCCGTGTCGTTCATAATCCTTCGGGTTAAAAAAGGAATCCCGAAAAGCCGATGTTACCAATTCGGAACATCCTTTGCTGTTGGAGTAAGGGTCATAGCCACCCATCGGTTCATTCTCACGGTAGCCCCAGTACCATTCTTTATTCTCGTAGCATTTGTCGGTGGTGACATTTAATATGGCTTTTATTCCTGTCGTATGCCTGGCTGCCTCAAGGAGCTTCACCGTACCCATAACGTTCACCTCGTATGTCTCAACCGGATTCCTGTATGATTCCCTGACAAGAGGCTGAGCGGCCATATGAATGATTATTTCAGGTCTGGAAGTCTGAATGAATCCGGATAGTTTCTCATAATCCCTGATATCTCCAATCTGTGAAGTTACCAGTTCGCTGACTTTTGCTACATTATAAAGACTGGGACTTGTTGGCGGTTCAAGAGCGTAACCGTAAACGTCACTACCCAGCTTATGCAGCAGAATGCTCAGCCATGAACCTTTAAAGCCGGTATGACCGGTTATCAGTACTCTTTTCCCGTTCCAGAATTCTTTATCGATGCTCATATTACCAGATCTTCCACTCGGCTTTGCCGGTATTCCACATGTTGTCAAGCTCAATCCTGTCTCTCAGAGTATCCATAGGCCTCCAAAAGCCAGTATGCTTAAATGCTGCCAGCTGATTGTCATTTGCCAGATCTTCCAACGGCGCCTTCTCCCAGACGGTGGCATCATCCTCCCTGATATATTCAAATATTCCGGGTTCAAGAACAAAAAAACCACCGTTGACCCAGGCACCGTAGGCAGCAGGTTTCTCGGTGAAACTCTTTACCGTATATTCCTCAGTAAGACTTATAGCCCCGAACCTGCCTGTGGGCTGAACAGCAGTTACAGTGGCCATTTTCCCGGTATTCCTGTGAAAATCAACAAGCGATCTGATATTGACATTACTTACCCCGTCACCGTAGGTAAGCATAAAACTTTTATTACCGATGTATTCCTGGATCCTCTTTATGCGCCCTCCGGTCATCGTGTTCAGACCAGTATCAACCAGGGTGATTTTCCATGGTTCCGCCTTCGACTTGTGCACCTCGATGCTGTTCTTTCCCAGATCCACGGTAATGTCTGCCTGATGAATAAAATAATTCGCAAAGTACTCCTTGATCATATATCCTTTGTACCCGCAACATATAATGAAATCATTAAATCCGTGATTAGAATAAATCTGCATTATATGCCAGAGGATGGGTCTGCCTCCAATTTCCACCATCGGTTTTGGTTTCAGATCAGTTTCTTCACTCAATCTTGTACCCATACCACCAGCAAGAATCACTACTTTCATTTTAACTGTTTTAGATTCAGCCCAGATTTAAAAGTAAAAAAAAATAAATCATTCATGACAAACGAGAGCTATTGACAAGTTTTTATAAAGGCTGTAACTTTATCAATGTGAAAATTGCCAAAGTAAGGGATTATCCTATTTTCAGATAGGTGATGCCTTTGAGCTCGGTCTTATCAAATACGCCGCGGCCGTCTATGAGGAGAGGGATTTTCATGAGGGAACGTACCTTCGACCAGTCGGGCATACGGTATTCCTTCCATTCGGTAACGTGGAAGAGGACATCTGCGTCTTTCAATGTATCATAAATATCGGATGCATATCCTATAGAGTCGCCCAGCCTTTGCCTGGCCTCCTCCATGGCAACAGGGTCGTAAGCCTTTACGGTGCATCCTGCTTCCAACAGCTGACTAATAAGGGTCAGCGATGGTGCCTCTCGCATATCGTCCGTGCCAGGTTTATATGAAAGTCCCCAAATCGCGGCTTTTTTTCCTTTTATATCACCCTTGTAAAATTCATTGAACTTGCCGAAGAGTATTTTCTTTTGCCTCTCATTGATGTCCTCAACGGATTCCAGCAATGTGAGTGGTGAGCCGTGATCCTTGCCTGTTCTTATCAGTGCCTTGACATCCTTCGGGAAGCATGAGCCTCCAAAACCAGCTCCCGGGTAGAGGAACTTACTGCCAATGCGGGAGTCAGTGCCGATACCTTTTCTGACCATGGTAGCGTCGGCTCCCACCTTCTCGCAGAGATTGGCAATCTCGTTCATGAAGCTGATGCGGGTTGCAAGCATAGCGTTGGCAGCGTATTTGGTCATCTCGGCAGAAGGAATATCCATGAAGATTACCCTGAAGTTGCTGAGAAGCATAGGAGCATAGAGCCGGGTCATAAGCTCCATTGCCTTGTCGCTCTCAACACCCACAACAACACGATCGGGTTTCATGAAGTCGTCAATGGCCGCTCCCTCCTTGAGGAATTCAGGGTTGGATGCCACATCAAAATCAATCTTTTTATCTCTCTTCTCAAGTTCCTTCTCAATAGCTTCCCTGATCAGTTTGGAGGAGCCTACGGGTACGGTGCTCTTGGTTACAACCAGAAGATATTTTTCAAGATGCTGACCGATCTTTACTGCCACATTTATAACATGCTTCATATCGGCGCTCCCGTCCTCCGATGGAGGGGTGCCCACAGCTATAAACAGCATCTCAACCTCGCCGAGGCTCTCTGTCAGGTCTGTCGAGAAGAAGAGCCTGCCCGCTCTTGCATTGCGACGCACAAGGTCCTCAAGGCCGGGTTCGTATATCGGTATTATGCCATTATTGAGCTTATCGATCTTCTCCTGGTCTGTGTCGATACAATAAACCGTAGCCCCCAGTTCGGCAAAGCAGGCGCCGCTTACCAGGCCGACATAGCCGGTTCCTACAATAGAAATGTTCATGTGATTAGTCTGTAAAGTCGAAAGTCTGTAAAGTCAAAAGTAGAAAGGCCTAAAGAAGGATGTTCACATGCCGAAGAGAAGTCCCAGCTTAAGATTGATAAAACTATCATGCCAGGGGCCATCGAAGCTGGAATCATCAAAGATTTCCCTGTCAATCTGAGTGAAGAGACCAGCCGAAAAAGAAAGATGTGTGCTCCTTGAAACTGGTACGATCAGCCCGAGACTTGGATTCCCAAATATCCTTGAATTATCCCTAAAGTTTTCGAAATTCATAAGGAATCCCGCAGGCATGGCAAAAAAGAACTGAACCCTCTGTTTGCCCATAAAATACCTCATGTCAGCAAAGAGTGGTATTGTGTACCCGTCATTATACTTCAGGTACCCTGTGCCGCCACCTATGGCAAAACCTCCTCTGAATCTGTAGCCAAACGCTGTAGTAGCCCCTGCAAAGTATTGTGCAAAGGGAGGCTCAATAATGTATAAGCCCAAACCGTACTGAACCTCGGTGAGGTTATATAGTCCGCCACCCATTTTAGCATATGGTCGTGACGAGGTGGTGAACACTTTGTGACTTCTCCAGAAATCCTGCTTGTGATCGAGAAACTGTACCCTGTCAAGGTGCCAGCAGCGTTCAGTCACCTGGGCTGATGCAAATGAAGCCGTTATAAGAGTTAGGATTGCAAGGGATAAAAGTCTTTTCATTTTGATTTGGCTTTATGAGTGAGTGGTTTGGGATCTAATTTACAAATTATTTCAATAATTCTTTCTGCGGTGTGGCCGTCCCAGAGAGGAGGGATGGTACCTTTCTTCCATTTGCCGGAGAGGAGGTTTTTCATTGCCGGGGCAATAGCGTCTGGATTGGTGCCGAGTAGCTCATTGGTTCCCATTGTGACGGTTTCCGGCCGCTCGGTGCTATCACGCAGGGTCATGCACGGCACACCCATCACCGTAGTCTCCTCCGTGATACCGCCTGAGTCGGTTATCACCGCCAGACTGTGTTCAACCAGATAATTGAATTCAAGGTAGCCCAGGGGTTCTGCCAGATAAAGTGAAGAAGAGAGCGGGTTTGTGAATGCATTAATGACTTTGCGGGTGCGGGGATGGACAGGGAAGATGAGAGGTGAACCGTTGGAGCTGTTTATGATCTCATCAAGCAATCGCTTGAGGTTAACAGGATCGTCAACGTTGTCTGGCCGGTGAAGTGTAAGAACAATATAGCTTTTCTTGTTAAGGCCCAACTCATCCCATAGCGCGGGTTTTCTGAATTTTGGGCGGGATGACAGGAGGCTATCAATCATGGTGTTTCCGACAAAGAAGATTTTATCATCGGCTATCCCGCATTTTCTAAGGTTAGTGTTTGCTGTCTCAGAGGTGGTGAAGAAGTAATCAGTGATGCTGTCGGTGACAATTCTATTAATCTCCTCCGGCATGGTCATATCGCCGGAGCGTATTCCTCCCTCAATGTGCGCTACATGCACCAGCATTTTCTTTGCTACGATGGCACAGGCCATAGTAGAGGTGACATCTCCCACCACGATACAGAGATCCGGTTTCTGCTGCATAAGAAGCCGCTCATAGCCCAGCATGATTCCAGCTGTCTGCT
>DCVC01000326.1:4366-4636 GCA_002328625.1 Bacteroidales bacterium UBA2198 | reverse complement strand
GTTGACAGGATACCGGAAGGAGGTGAGTCACCTCCGCACATCATTAATTATGACAGCGTGACGGCGGCTACTTCACTCTCACGTATTTCTCGGAAGTATAGTTGGTTTTACTTACTTCACCCTTTTCATCTGCCGGCCAGACCTGGATGAGTGTATCATTCTTGACAACGATTCTCATTCTGAATGTCTGTCCCACGTAGTCAGGTGTGGAGTGGTATTTTATTGTCTCTTTGTATACCAGTCCCTCGAGAGTGTAGGATCCTCCGCCGA
>DCVC01000326.1:0-4326 GCA_002328625.1 Bacteroidales bacterium UBA2198 | reverse complement strand
AGTTGTCTGACCACATCTTCACCTGGCTTCCCTGGTAGTTGCCGGGGAATGTTGCGGTGGTAGTATCATTGGTCACCTGTTTGGCATAGAAGAGGTCCCAAGCGCCGACGACAGGGTTTGCGGGTTCCTGGTTGCAACCGGCAAGCAGGAGCAGTAGTGATGTGCTGATAATCAGGATCTTTTTCATAGGCATGATTTTTAAAGAACGTTTACCACGGGAACTGTAGTGTAAATTTACGCCTTGAACGTACACGAGTCAAATATTTCGGCAGGGATGGGGGGGTAATTTTAATATTTCTTTCCGGGGAGTTATAATGATTAGATATTCAGGTGGTTTCGCTGATTATGCATCATAGGGTTAAAATATTTTCTAAAAACCCTTGACATTATTAAAATCCCGTCTTAAATTTGATATGCTGCATTTCTAAAATTATTAACATGAGGTCCTGGAAATTCTATAGGGTTACCACTGGTGTATTCTGGTGTAGCCATGTAAAAAGTTACCCTTCAGATGAACATGTAACCGGGAATGGTATGTAACTAATTTTGTCCCGCCATGAAATTCATCCCTAAGGAGCTTATTGATAAAGTATTGGAAAGTTACCTGTCAAATGTAACAACGAGAAGCAGGTCTGTCTACTGGCTTATCATTATAATACTACTTGTTTCATTGGGTTCTCTTCCATTCATATTCGTGGACGTAGCGGTACGGGCGGGGGGATACTTTCAATCCGATATTGAACGTCAAACTATCTACTCCCCCTGCAATGGCAAGGTATTGTTTAATTCAATTCGCACAGGAGCACGAGTTGCAAAGGGAGATACTCTTATGATTATTGGCTCAGAAACTTTAAAAGCGGAATTGGCTGCTATTAGCCAGAAAATCAGCGAGAACAATAATGCGATGGAAGATCTTGGAAGGTTATTATCCGCAAAATTAGTTAATAGCTCGATTAGCGCGACACCTCCGGTTACAAAACGATACAATGCTGAATTCTCCAATTTAGCAAGGCTTATTGAGCTCCATGCACAGTCGTATTACAGGATCAGATCAGACTATCAAAGAAAAAAGAATCTGCATGACCAGGATATTATCTCAGATGCCGAGTTCGAGGTCTCTTACTTCAACTTTAAATCAGAGGAGGGAAACCTCAATCAGGTTTTTACTGAAAGTATGGCAAATTGGGAGATGGATATTGACCGAAGGAGGAGTGATTCAATATTACTTCAGGCTGAGCTGCAAAAGTGTTTGGAAGATATCAGAAACAGGGTGGTTGTGGCTCCAACAGATGGGGAAATAGTTCAAAGCAATGATATTCAGAACGGCACATTTGTGTATGGAAATCAGCCGGTTGCAGAAATATCCCCCGAAGGGAATCTGGTAGCTGTATGTTATGTTTCACCTAAAGATATAGGCTTGATCAGACAGAATTTACTGGTACTTATCCAGGTTGACGCTTTGAGGTATACGGAATGGGGTCTGCTCAAGGCCCAAATCACTGATATTTCGGATGATCTGATTATTGACAAGGACCAATCAGCATATTTTAGAATTAAATGTAAACCGGAGAGAACATACTTAAGTTTAAAAAATGGCGTAAAGGCAGATCTCACTAAGGGAATGAGTTTAAATGCGAGAATAGTAGTATCCAGGAGGACTTTGCTTAATCTATTGTTTGACAAGACAGAAGACTGGATCAATCCTTATTCGAACAGATTAAAAGAACAGACATGGGCATTAAGGTAAAGCAAAGAGACATTACTGATTGCGGGGCGGCATGCCTTGCATCTGTTGCCTCTTTTTACAGGGTACACATGCCGATTTCAAAAATCAGGCAATATGCTAGTACTGACCGTAAGGGAACAAATATCCTTGGTTTAATTGAGGCTGCAGAGAAGATGGGTTTTAGTGCGAAGGGTGTCAGAGGGGAGTGGGACAGTCTATTTAAGATCCCTGTTCCAACCATTGCGCACATTGTTGTTAAAAATATATTAACGCACTATGTGGTAATTCAAAAGGTTTCAAAAACTGTTATCAAAATCATGGATCCTGCCGATGGTGCGATTCATAAAATCAGACATGAGGACTTCAAAAGCCAATGGACAGGTGTTCTGGTCCTGATTGCGCCAGGCGAAAGATTCAGGATCAGAAATGAAGAGGCCAAACTTACAACCCGCTTAATCCAACTGGTAAAACCAAGCAGAAGCATTCTGATGCAGTCACTTGCAGGAGCATTGATTTACTCGATACTGGGGTTATCTGTTTCACTATACGTTGGACGGATAGTTGACAATGTTATCCCGGGTGGCAATGCAAATCTGCTTAATTTATTAGGCGTGGCCATGATGGTAATAATTGTGTTCAGACTTTTACTGTTGATATTTCAGTCTGTTTTTATTCTTAAGACCGGTCAAAGAATTGATGCAACCTTGATTCTGGGTTATTATCAACAGCTTTTAAAGCTGCCCAAGTCTTTCTTTGACAATATGCGAACCGGTGAAATAATCTCCAGAATAGGCGATGCTGTTAAAATCAGGGTTTTTGTGAATGATGTTTCGATCAGCCTGGTGCTCAATATTTTTATTCTTCTGGTTTCCTTTTTGATAATGTTCGCGTTCTACTGGAAGATGGCTTTAATAATATCATGTATAATTCCGTTTTATTTTAGTATTTACTTCATTTCGAACAGGCTGAACAAGCGGACACAGAGGATTGTTATGGAGCGTTCCGCTGATCTGGAAGCGCAGTTGGTTGAGTCCCTGAACGCTGCCGGTACAATCAAGAGATACTCTCTGGAAGAGATGGCAAACCTAAAAACAGAGACCAGGTTTGTCGGTCTTCTTGAGAGCGTCTACAAATCAGGATTGAACTCCCTTTTTTCATCAGCTTCATCCGGGTTTCTCACACAAATAATAGCTGTTGCAATGATGTGGATCGGAGCCGGTTTTGTTTTGAGTACCCACATAACTGCCGGGGAGTTAATGTCATTTTATGCACTTATTGGATATTTTACCGGTCCGGTTAACGGAATAATCAATTACAATAAGACTTTGCAGGATGCAAGAATAGCTGCTGACAGGCTTTTTGAAATATTTGACCTCGAGCCGGAAGATGATAACGGTAAAATTGAATTGACTCCGGAACAGGTAAGTGATATATATTTTGAAAAGGTCTCTTTCAGGTATGGTACACGGGTTACAGTTTTTGAATCACTGGACTTGCACATTAAAAAGGGATCTTTTACGGCAATAGTAGGGGAGAGCGGGTCAGGAAAGACTACAGTAGCATCTCTGCTGCATAGGTTATACCCCCTTAATAGTGGATGCATCAGACTTGGCAGTAATAATATCTCGCATTATACAAATAAATCTCTCCGGAATATAATAGCCTGTGTTCCGCAGGAGATTGATTTATTTTCCGGATCCATAGCCGAGAATATTGCTCCGGCAGAGCTGAAACCTGATATGGGGAAAATGCTGCGTTTATGCAACAGTCTGGGTATGTCTGAGTTCATCGAGAGTCTGCCGGGAGGGTTTAATACGATGATAGGTGAGCATGGAGCTACACTTTCGGGAGGGCAAAGGCAACGAATAGCTATAGCCAGAGCATTGTATAATGATCCTGAGATATTGATACTTGATGAAGCGACATCATCATTGGACCCCATATCTGAAGAACAAATTCAGAATTCTTTGATGCATTTTAAAATGGCCGGAAAAACTTTAATCGTCATTGCGCACAGGCTTTCTACCATATCCAGGGCAGACAGGATATATGTCCTTCACAAAGGGCGGGTTTCAGAATACGGGACCTTTAAGGAGTTGGTCAAAGCCAATGGAATTTTCATGCAGATGCTTAAGCATCAAAATCTGGTGATTAACTATCAGGATGAGAAACAAAATACTCTGGTGTCATGAAAGTATTTGAATATTTGGATCGTATCAGCCGGATGCATAGAATGTTAACCAGGCAACACACTGGTACTCCTTTGGAATTCGCCAGTCAATTAGGCGTTAGCCGGACTACGCTTTATGAGATGATTGATGAATTGAAATCTCGGGGCGCACCCATCTCTTACTCAAAATCATCATGTACATTTTTTTACACCGAGCCGTTTGAGATTAATGTCAGCTGCTCTATGCGACCACTTAATCATTATGAGGAAAAGCAATTGACTGGCGGAAACTTTTTCGGCAGAGTCCTTTTTTCCCGAACGCTACTGGAAGAACTTAGTATTTGATAATATCCAACAAGGATATTTTGAGTGCTAACTAAAACAAATGAATTATGGAAAAAAAATTAAATTTAACCATGCTTGGGGTAAC